>NZ_JBBKBP010000001.1:0-445252 GCF_037890165.1 Blautia sp. HCN-1074 | reverse complement strand
GATCAGGGATAGTCCTGCGTGGGCGAAAATACAAACTTGACAACTCCACACCTCAAAATGTATAATATTTACCAATAAGAAACAGCTAAATATCAAACATTAAATGCAATGACAGGGAGGAGTACACAACTCCGTAATGCCCAGAGAGAAAGCGGTCGGTGAAAGCTTTCGTGAACGAGTTGTAGAAGTAGCCCTCGAGCAGTGACCCCAACAGCATACTGCACTCTATAATACAGATTTCGCATCTATGCCCAGTAGGCATCAACGTCAGTTCCACGTTACAGGAACACAGTATATCCGTACTGACAAAGTGCAGAGCAGAACTCTGAATACAGGTGGTACCGCGGAAAGATATTTTCGCCCTGGGCAACAAGCCCGGGGCGTTTTTTATAACAAATAAATTCCTGAGCGTCCTAACTCAACTAAAAGGAGGTCCCAAAACATATGAAACAAATATCCGGCAACAAACTCTTAGTCAAAGCCTTAAAAGAAGAAGGCGTAGAATACCTCTTCGGCTACCCGGGAGCCTGCACCATCGACATCAGCGATGAACTCTACAAACAAAACGACGTAAAAGTCATCCTCCCACGTCACGAACAGGCCCTCGTTCACGAAGCCGATGCATACGCAAGAACAACAGGCAAAGTCGGCGTATGCCTTGTAACCAGCGGTCCGGGAGCAACCAACCTCGTAACAGGCCTTGCAACCGCCAACTACGACAGCGTTCCACTCGTATGCTTCACCGGTCAGGTAGCCCGTCACCTCATCGGAAACGATGCCTTCCAGGAAGTAGATATCGTAGGCATTACCCGCAGTATCACCAAATACGGTGTCACAGTCCGCAGAAGAGAAGACCTCGGACGCATTATCAAAGAAGCATTTTACATCGCCCGCACAGGTCGTCCGGGACCGGTCCTTATTGACCTTCCAAAAGATGTCATGGCCGAACTTGGCAGTGCAGAATATCCAAAAAATGTCAACATCCGTGGCTATAAACCAAACACAGACGTCCACATCGGTCAGCTCAAACGAGCCCTGAAACTTTTGCACAAAGCGAAACGACCATTATTCCTTGCAGGCGGTGGAGTAGTAATTTCCCGTGCTCACGAAATCTTCCGCGAAGCAGTAGAGAAAACAAACGTACCGGTTGTCACAACAGTCATGGGAAAAGGCGCAATCCCGACAGACCATCCGCTTTATATCGGAAACCTTGGTATGCATGGTGCTTATGCTGCAAATATGGCAGTAAGCAACTGTGATGTACTCTTTTCCATCGGAACACGATTCAATGACCGAATTACAGGAAAACTCCATGAATTTGCACCACATGCACAGATTATACATATCGATATTGATACAGCATCCATTTCCCGAAACATTCAGGTAGACATTCCGATCGTTGCTGATGCAAAAGAAGCCATCACAAAAATGAACGAATATGTACAGGAATGTTCCACAGGAAAATGGCTGGATCAGATTAAGAAATGGAAACAGGAACATCCACTTGTTATGCGCCCGAATGACGTATTAAGTCCGATGGATATTCTGAAAGAAATCAACAACCAGTTTGAGAACAGCATTATTGTCACAGACGTAGGACAGCACCAGATGCTTGTTTCCCAGTATGCAGAAGTTACAGAAGGAAAGCAGATGATTATGTCTGGTGGACTTGGAACCATGGGATATGGACTTCCGGGCGGTATCGGTGCCAAGATTGGAAATCCTGACAGGCCGGTTATCGTAATCTCCGGTGACGGCGGTGTACAGATGAACATTCAGGAACTGGCAACAGCAGTTCTTGAAGAACTTCCAGTTATCCTTTGTATCTTTAATAATGAGTACCTTGGTATGGTACGTCAGTGGCAGAAGCTTTTCTATGGCAAACGTTATGCAATGACCAACCTGCGTGCAGGAGCTCTTTCCCGCCGTACAGAAGGCATGGAATATCCACAGTACACACCAGATTTCATCAAGCTTGCAGAAAGTTACAGAGCGAAGGGAATCCGTGTTACTAAGAAAGAAGAAATTGCAGCCGCTTTTGAAGAAGCGAAGAAAAACACGAAAGCACCTACAGTAATTGAATTTATCATTGATCCGGAAGAGATGGTTTACCCGATGATCAAACCAGGCGGAACTCTGGAAGATATGATTATGGATTGTTAATCAGGAGGATTCGATATTATGGATAAAGGAATGAAAAAAAGATGGATTTCTCTCTATGTTGAGAACCAGGTAGGTGTTTTGTCAAAAATTTCCGGACTTTTTTCCGGAAAAAGTTATAATCTGGACAGCCTTACCGTAGGTACCACTGAAGATCCTACAGTATCTCGAATGACTATCGCAACAGTCAGCGATGACGAAACTTTTGAGCAGATCAAAAAACAGTTAAATCGTATGATTGAAGTAATCAAAGTTATCGATTTTACTGATGTATTTGTTCGTATGAAAGAGATTCTGTACATCAAAGTATTTAACTGTTCCAAAGAAGACAAAGTAGAACTTTTCCAGATCGCAGAAACTTTCAAGGCAAAAGTTATCGACTATGGCAAAGACAGCCTGTTGCTTGAATTTGTTCAGACAGCAACCAAGAACGATGCAGTTGTAAAACTGATCAAAGAAGAATTCCACAGGATTGAAGTTGTCCGTGGAGGAAGTGTTGGAATCGAATCTATCAGTATGATGGAAAGATAGGAGCACTATATGGCAAAAAAGAAAATCTATGCGGTAAGAAAAGGTCATAAAACCGGTTTATTTAATACCTGGGCAGAATGTCAGAAGGCAACTGCGGGGTATTCAGGTGCGGAGTTCAGAGGTTTTACTGAGAAAGAAGAAGCACTGGCTTTTCTGAACATGGAAACGACGAAAACGGTGTCAGGAGATAAATCAAAAGAGGCAGCAGGAGTTGTCGAAGTACCTGAAAATATGGTGATTGCCTATGTGGATGGAAGTTTTGAAAAGAGTATCGGCAGATATGCGTTTGGCTGCGTACTCCTTACGCCTGACGGCCAGGAAATCCGGGAGTCCGGGAGTGGAAGTGATCCGGCTGGAGTTGCGATCCGAAATGTGGCAGGAGAGATGCTAGGCGCTATGAATGCAGTGAAATGGGCACAGGAGAATGGTTATCCTGCAGTAGAAATCCGTTATGACTATGAAGGTGTGGAAAAATGGGTGACAGGTGTATGGAGAGCGAAGACACCACTCACCAGTAAGTATGCAGTTCACATGCAGGAAGCTGGAAAGAAGATTCAGATTTCTTTCTGCAAAGTAGCTGCTCATACGGGAAATCATTATAACGAGGAAGCCGATCAGCTTGCAAAGAGTGCACTGCTTCGCACAGATGAAGAAGTAAAAATAGTATAGAAATTTCCTGAAAAAACAAAAGATAATAGAAGAAAACAGCAAAAATATGTGATACACTAGGATTTGCCGGTAAGTTGATAAACAAGTCAATTTACCGGCAAATTGTTGATTGCTCATGAAAAATTATGAAATGTTACAAGGACTGCTTTAACCGAATCAAGCAAGATATGAAAGCTGGCTGTAAATATTCATTTGATGAGACAACAAATATATAACGAAGGAGGAGAATTACATCAGATGAAAACAAACTACAATAAGACGCTGCAGGCATGTTTTGTAGGATATGTCGTGCAGGCAATCGTCAACAACTTTGTTCCGTTGCTGTTTCTGACATTTCAGAGCAGTTATGGAATATCATTACAGAAGATCACGCTTCTGGTTACTTTTAATTTTGGTATTCAGCTGCTTGTTGATCTGGCATCTATCGGATTTGTAGACAGAATCGGTTACCGCGCATCTATGGTTATTGCGCATGGGATGGCGGCAGCAGGGTTAATCTTACTGACGATTTTACCTGAAGTTTTTGCAGATCCATTCTGGGGGCTGCTTGTTGCTGTTATGATTTATGCAATTGGAGGAGGCTTACTTGAGGTGTTAGTAAGCCCGGTTGTAGAGGCCTGCCCGACAGATAATAAAGAAAAAGCGATGAGTCTTCTGCATTCTTTTTATTGCTGGGGACATGTGGGAGTAGTGCTTCTTTCCACATTATTTTTCAGGATTTTTGGCATAGAAAACTGGAAATATATGGCGCTTGTATGGGCGCTGATTCCAATCGTAAACGGCGTACTTTTCACCAGAGTTCCGATTGCTCCATTGCTGGATGAAGGGGAAGAAGGACTGTCTATGGCAGAACTTTTTAAGAAAAAAATCTTCTGGGTTCTGATGTTGATGATGCTCTGTGCAGGAGCTAGTGAACAGGCAGTCAGCCAGTGGGCATCTACTCTTGCTGAGAAGAGTTTTGGAATCAACAAGACCATCGGAGATCTGGCAGGTCCTATGGCATTTGCGATTCTCATGGGAAGCTCCAGAGCTTTTTATGGAAAGTTTGGTGATAAGATCAATCTGGAACGTTTTATGCAGTATAGTGCGATTTTGTGCATGATTTCCTACCTGATGATCGCATTTATTCCTGTGCCGGCACTTGGAATCCTGGGCTGTGCAGTCTGCGGTTTATCCGTCGGCATCATGTGGCCGGGAACATTTAGTATGGCAGCAGCGTCTGTGAAGAGAGGCGGAACTGCATTATTTGCACTTCTTGCACTGGCAGGTGATGTGGGATGTTCTTCAGGGCCTACTTATGTGGGAATGATTTCCGGTACACTGAATGATAATCTGAAAATGGGAATTTTCGCGGCACTTGTTTTTCCGATATTAATGATAGTAGGAATTAAGCTGATTTCCGGACTGAGAAAGAAGAATATATAGGAAATATAGCAGACTGCTGAATGGTTGTTACTGTTCACTCCGTTCACAGCAACACGCTTCGCGATGCACAGAATTTATGCTAATCGCATAAATTCGCGCGGTATGTCTCGGGTTTTCTGTGACCTTCGCTCACAAAAAACACCTCGCGGGATATTACCAGTGAACAGTAACGAATGGTTACAAAATATTTCAAAAGAACATTGTAAAATATAGAAGGTTTTGGTATACTAAATTAGCTTTACGGAGGAAAAACAATGGGAGAATGGATAAAAAAAATAAACTGGAAATTTGTTCTTGTAATGATCATAGGAAATATCATTCTTGGACTTGGAATTGCAATTTTTAAACTTTCCGGACTTGGAAATGACCCTTTCAGCGGAATGGCAATGGCATTGGCTGAATGTGTGGGAATTGAATATGCAAGATTTGTAATTTTGATGAATATAGGATTTTTCATAATAGAAATCATCTGGGGAAGAAAGCTGATCGGATTGGGAACAATCGTAAATGCGTTGCTTCTTGGATACATAGTGACTTTTTTCTACAATCTGATCACATCAGTGATTGATGCACCACAGCAGATGGCGATGAGGGTGCTGACAGTGTGCATTGGTGTTATCATCACAAGCCTTGGAATTTCCATGTATCAGCTTCCAAAGCAGGGTGTTGCACCGTATGACAGTATTTCACTGATCATGACAGAGAGATGGCCAAAGATCCCGTACTTCTGGTGCAGGGTATCAAATGATGCAATAAGTGCACTGGTGTGCTATCTTGCAGGCGGAATCGTGGGGCTTGGAACTTTAGTCAGCGCATTTGGATTTGGACCATTTGTACAGTTTTTTGACACACACTTTACATCAAAAGTGTTGGCGAAACTTAATAAATAAGACAACTATTTAAGTGATAAACCGTGTAGCAACTATTCAGTGCAGAGCCACATAGCGGAAGCGGATTACGAATATTCGATTGACCAGTTTCTGTATAGTGAGGTGTAGAACAATTACGACATGAAAAAAAGACTGTCTTGTATATACTTTATTCGAACAAGAATAGGTATATACAGAGACAGTTTTTTTATTCAAAAAACAGTTATGAATGTCTGATACTAATATCACCATAATCAGACTTGACAGTCAGGTGATTTTGAGAGTTGGAAGATTCCTTCTGGTAGGTGCTTTTATCATCTGCAGATATAATTTTTCCATTTAATTCATCTGGAATATCAATGTCACCCATATTAGTATCCAGGCTAAATACCAAAGCGTTGAGATATTTTTCAGGAACAGACAGATCAATGTCACCCATTTTTGAAGTAATCTGGCAATTATTATTAAATGAAACATTGGAAAGCTCTGCATCACCGGAGGATAGTGCAAGAATACTGTCTGTAAAATTGGATTCTTCTGCAGACAGATCACCGAGAGAAGCATCCAGTTTCATATTTTCCAGAGAACTGTCAATGATAGAAATGTCACCATCTTTATCAGATATTGCTCCTCTTTTGGTCTGAAGACTCCTAAGTGAGATGTCACCTGTATTTGTTTGCAGATGGAAGTTCTGACAATTTAGTGAATCAAGTGTAAAATCTCCTTTATTCATCTGGCAGGAAAAGTTTTCAAGAGTCTGCTCATGTGGAATGTAGACGATAATCTGATTCTCAAGCATATCAGTATCGTCAGAAACATGACCATCTGTTAGGAACTCCTGTAGGAAACCGATATCAATCTGCAAATAACCAGATGCAGTTTTTCCATTTTTTTCCGACATGTTCAGAGTACCATTTTCTACCTGCCAGGAAACAGGAATTATACCTTTTACTGTTTCAACATTATAAGAGAGATAATAATTTTCGTCATCAGATTCCCGGATTGAGAAATCCATATGTTTCAGATCAGCATTTAAATTCTGGAAAGAATCGATTTTTTCCTTTTCCAGAATGGCATGGTTGCTATCAGATTTCTCAGAAGAAAAAGATCCGTTATAAGTATTTAAATCCGTATTTTTGATATATTCTCTGCCGCCAGCTGCGATGCCTGAAGCAAAGAGTACAGTGCCAAGTGCACAAAAGACAGTACCGATTATAAGAAAATTTTTAGTTTTATGATTCTTCATTATGGATCATCCTCTCTTTCTGTTTGTAATAAGCTGTGCGATTCTGGCAAACAGGATACAGGTCCATTTGCACAGATAAATTCCGAGAATGCAAAGCAGAATACTAAATCCAATACTCAGGAGTCCGAGTCCCAGAAGGATGAAGCTTCCGGAAATGGAAAATGGAATAGCGATAATTCCACGTACAAAAAGTTTGCCGCCAATGAGAAAAGCACATAATGCAAATATAAAAACACATAAGTATGCGCAAAACAGGCAGACAGCAACACTTGCTAATATGGCAAACAATACAATAAGCAAAGGAATTGCGATTGGTGCTGCACAGACAGCAAGAATTGCCACTTTTAAAGTTCCTTTTTGCACAGGTTTATTGATAGCAGAAGTTTTGCCCAGCTTCTTATCCAGAAGATTGGAAATCAGATCTCTGGCTGCTTCTTTTGGTGTGCCAAGTTCTTTCATCAGTTCCTGCTGACCATTCTCATCAGCTTCGCCAAAGTATTCTTCAAAGTAATCGACTGCGTCTTCATAGTCCTGTTTTGGAAGACGGTGCAAATACTTTTTCAGTTGAGTCATATATTGTTCTTTTGTCAATTTCGTACCCTCCCCTCAATAATCCCGTCAATTGTATCGCGGTAACTGTTCCATTCCTGATGCAAAAATTCAAGCTGTTTTTTGCCATCATCGGTGATGGAATAATATTTACGTTTACGTCCCTGGAATTCCTGCGAATAAGTCGTAACGTATCCACCCTTTTCCAGCTTCTTCAGAATCGGATATAAAGTAGATTCTTTGATATCAGCTACGATTTTGACTGTCTGACTGATCTCGTATCCGTAGGAATCCTGTGTGTCCACGATAGAAAGAATCAAAAATTCAATCAACAATGCAGATACAGGATAATACATAGAACCACCTCCTGAAATAATATGTAAAATAATTATATATAAAAATTTTATATATAAAATATATACATATACAGAGAAGATGTCAAGAGGAATATTAAAATAAAAAAGAACTGTACCAGGAAGTGAGTTTCAATAGAAGTTATATAATTCTAAGAAACAATTCCTAAACAGTTCTTTTTTATAAAAATACCTTACGTAGTGTCTTGCTCACATTTCACAAAATGACTTATCTGAAGTTTTATCTATGCCATTTGCAGAAAATGAATCATATGCTATGTTAGTACAGCGAATATTAAGTAACCGCTATATTGACTTGTCTGATTTTTCATCTGCGGCGTTGTCGTCAATCGCCGTAGCCACCGCTACGCCCCATTCCTCCGCCTTGCAGATGAAGAAATCATTCGTTTCAGAGTTAACTACACATATGACACGCCTCACAAGCCGATGGCGTAGTAGCGCATCCACCCATCGCGGTCTCACGCAGCTCTGCAGGAAGCTTCTTCCCTACGGTAAACATTGTCTGGATCATTTCGTCCAGAGGAATCAGCTGAGGGATTCCGGCGAGAGCCATCTCAGCGGCAATGATCGCATTTGCAACACCGGCAGCATTTCTGTTCTGGCAAGGATATTCTACCAGACCTCCTACCGGATCACATACCAGACCAAGCATATTCATAAGGACAGTAGATGCAGCATACGTACATTCTTTTGGGGTGCCGCCCATCAGTTCCACAGCGGCAGAAGCAGCCATGGCAGAAGCAACGCCGACCTCTGCCTGACATCCGCCGACAGCACCGGCGACGGTGGCATTTCGCATTGCCAGATATCCGATCGCACTTGCATTGAAAAGCGCCTGAATAATCTGGTCGTCAGAGAAGTGGTAATGCTCCTGCATTGCCAGCATCAGTCCAGGGACAATTCCGGCAGAACCGGCAGTAGGAGAGGCCACGATCAATCCCATAGAAGCGTTAGTCTCAAGTGTTGCCATGGCGTAAGTTATTGCTCTCTGAAGCAGATCACCACAAAGTCCCTGACTATTCTGAGCGTGAATACTCAGCTTTCTTGCCTCGCCTCCGATTAGACCGCCCATGGATTTTACAGGTTTTTCAATAGGAGAACGTGCGGCATCTTTCATAATCTCCAGAACCCGGCTCATTCGTTCCTTTACAGTTTCAGCGGTTGTTTCGCCAAGTTCAATTTCGCGAAGACGCATGATCTCTGAAATAGGAAGATTTTTTTCTTCACAGAGTGTTAAGAGTTCGTTTGCGTTTTTAAAGTCCATGATAAAAATCCCCCTTTCTTTACATCTGTACGATCATGACTTCATGAATATTTGGGTTTTCGCGGATAGCAGGAACGATATTCTCCGGAAGCTTACCATCAGATTCTACAATTGTGTAAGCAATGTCGCCTTTTCCTTCGCGGAAGAGACGCATGAATGCAATATTGATATTTCGGTCACTCAGGCATTTGGTAATATAGGCCACAACACCCGGAGTATCCTGGTGAATAACGATGACTGCGCTGTACTCGCCAGTAAAATCTACCTGGACGTGATTGATCTCAACAATACGGACTTTTCCACCACCCAGGGATTCTCCGCGCACAGTCATTTTCTGGCCTTTTTCATTTTCCATACAGATATCTACAGTATTTGGATGAATGTCTGTTTCCTGGTCATTAGGAGTAAATGAAAACTCCAGACCTTTTTCATGGGCAATATCAAATGAGTTTCGGATACGCATATCATCCGTAGAAAATCCCATGATTCCTCCAAGTAAAGCGCGGTCTGTACCATGTCCGCGATAGGTTTTGGCAAAAGAACCATACAGAATAAAATCAGCCCTTTTTAACGGACCTTCGATCATTTTGTGGGCAAGATAAGAAATACGTGCCGCACCTGCGGTATGTGAACTTGAAGGACCGATCATGTTCGGTCCCATTACATCAAATGCACTGATAAATGACATAAGAATTATTCTCCTATAATTATGAAATAATAAGCCCTCCGGCATTAACTATATTCTAACATTCACTCATGAAATAAGCAAATTCTAATATAAACTGTTAAAGGAAAGCCTTACGTTAGTATTGTTACTGTTCGCTCTGTGCCAGTAACGTTAATATAAACAAAAATTAATGTAAAAAATAGAAAAACAGGGTTGCTTTTTCACAATAGGGCGGTTACAATAACAATGCAAATGAAACAAGACTGTTTTTATCATAAAAGAACAGTGTAAGTTTTGAGCGTTCAGGAAATCAGTTCACAGAAAGAATGAAGTTTTTCTGAACGAAAAATATAGAGAAAAGGCAGGTGGAACAGAATGGATAATTGCGATTCTCATGGGCGAAGTAGTAGCACAGGATCTGAAATAAAAAGAGTATATGAGTATTGCAGACATTCTGTTCTGCTGTAGTCATATATTACACATCTTTTTCGATTTCTTATCCTGTATTTATGAAATTCCCCGAATCATGCAATTACATATTTGAACAGTGAAGAATCAGTAAGCAATACATTGGAAGAGTTTACTGTTTTATTGTGCTGTAAAGTGCATAGAGAAAGTGGCAGTAACGACAGACTGCTTTCTTTTGGTGCGCAATTTATGTACAAAAACGGAGGAAAAAATGATGGAGAAAAGAGTACAGGATTATTCCAAAGAAATTCTCAAAATCATCCGCAGCAATACCTCTCCGGCTGTTATGGCAGGAAGACTGCAGGATTATCATGAGAATGACCTGGCAGATGTACTGCCAATGCTGACTGTACAGGAAAGGTGCAAACTGTACCGTATTCTGGATACAGATGTGCTCTCTGATATTTTTGAGTACACAGAAGAAGAGAACGCAGCAGAGTATCTGAACGAAATGGATGTAAAAAAGGCGGCAGCCATTTTATCCAGAATGGAGACAGATGCCCTGGCAGATGTATTAAATAAACTTGAAAAAGCAAAAAAGAAAATACTGATCGATCTGTTAGAACCTGAGGTTCGGCGTGATGTGGAGATGATCGCATCTTTTGATGAGGATGAGATCGGAAGCCGCATGACTACAAATTTTATTGTGATCACAGATAAGCTCACCGTAAAGCAGGCGATGAGCAGTCTGATTTCACAGGCAGCGAAGAACGATAATATTTCTACGATTTTCGTAGTAACAGAGCAGCAGAAATTCTACGGTGCGATCGATTTGAAAGAATTGATTATTGCCAGACAGGATGATCTGCTCGAGAATCTGGTCGTGACATCATATCCGTATGTGTATGCGGAGGAGAATATTGATGACTGTATTGAAGAACTGAAGGATTATTCAGAAGATTCTGTTCCGGTACTGGATAATGATAACCAGCTTCTGGGTGTTATCACATCTGCGAGCATCATTGATCTGGTTGATGACGAGATGGGAGATGACTATGCGAAGCTGGCTGGTCTGACTGCCGAAGAAGATTTAAAAGAACCTCTGAAAGAGAGTATGAAGAAACGTATGCCATGGCTGATCATTCTGTTAGGTCTTGGAATGGTCGTATCTTCTGTTGTAGGTCTCTTTGAGCAGGTAGTAACGGCACTTCCGATTGTGATGTGTTTCCAGTCCCTCATCCTGGACATGGCGGGAAATGTAGGTACACAGTCTCTGGCTGTAACGATCCGTGTGCTGATGGATGAATCACTTACAGGAAAACAGAAACTGGAACTTGTATGGAAAGAAATGCGAATCGGCTTGTGCAACGGCAGCCTTCTGGGATTTTTCTCTTTCGTATTGATTGGGTTGTATATTTATCTGTTTAAGGGAAAAACATTGCTGTTTTCTTACGCAGTGTCAGGCTGTATCGGTGTGGCACTTTTACTGGCAATGCTGATTTCCAGTGCAGTGGGAACCTGCATTCCGCTGTTTTTTAAGAAAATTAATATTGACCCGGCAGTAGCTTCCGGTCCGCTGATTACAACGGTGAACGACCTGGTTGCGGTAATCACGTACTATGGTCTCAGCTGGATTTTTTTACTGGAAATGTTGCATCTGGCGGGATAATAAAACTGTAAAAAATGGGCTGTCTATTTCCCGACAGCCCATTTTTATGTACGTCTGGAAGCGTACAATTGTAATCTCTTAAATAAATTTTGGCTTTAAGAGAGTTGCTTCAGAAATAATCTGAAGTGAAGTCTCAGGTTAGTTTTATGCAGAGGCTTTGGAAAGTTTCTGCTTCTTAAATGTCTGGATTCCTTCAGCTACAAGGAAGAGAGCCAGAATAGCCATCGCTGCCGCAAAGATAAGCTGGAACCAGTCACCCCAGAGAGCCTGTCCTGCACCGATCATAACGATCTTATTTTTTACAGTGATAAGCAGGTTGCAGAGTGTTGCTGCAAGCATAAATACCATTGGGACATAGAACATTTTATTGTTCTTTCCTGCCTGTCCAAGCCATGCGCAGACGGCCATGAGAGCGATACCTGCTGCAAATGCTGCCGGAGGACCACCGAAAGCTCCGCCTGTATATTTATCAAATACCATACCAACTGCGATCAGAGCTACGATACCAAGTGCAGATTCAATCAGCATGGAACCATAGGCGATAGGTTTTGCATTTTTTTATATTATCTAAATTAATAGGGTTTTTATGAATGATGAATGAAGGGATTGTTTTATGAAAATAATTGGAATTGATATTGGAACAACAACAATCAGCGGTGTTGTTCTGGAGAATAAAGTAGAAGGTCAAATAACAACTAAAGCAGAAGAAAAATTGGCAATTGTTGAGGCAAAGACTATAGAAAATGGCTGTTTTATCCCAACAGAACACGAATGGGAACGAATACAGGATGCAGAACAGATAGTAAAAAAGGCTCAGAATTTAACAGACTATTTTTTAGATAAATATCAGGATGTCGAGAGAATCGGACTTACCGGGCAGATGCATGGAATTGTGTACATTGATAAGAATGGAAAATGTGTCAGTCCGTTGTATACATGGCAGGATGAACGAGGGAATCTTTATAGCGAAAATGGAGATTCTTGTGGTGAAAAAGAAAATGCTTATGATGAAATCGGAGAAGAGAAAATAAATGAAGTTAAAATAAAGAAAACCAAAGGAATATCTCTGATAGAGGAAATCCAACAAAAGTGTAAGTTAAAAACAGCATCTGGATATGGGCTGGTTACGCACATTTACAATATGAGACATAGCTTGATTCCGAAATCAGCGACAAGTTTCTGTACGATTATGGATTATCTTGGAATGTGCCTGACAGGACGACAAGTACCGCTTGTGCATGTCAGCAACGCTGCAAGCTTCGGCTTCTTTAACGGACGTAAGATGTGTTTTGAAACAGAAAAACTAAATGAAATGGGAATTGAAGAAAAGTGGCTGCCAGAGATTTGCACTGATGTGAAAAAACTGGGTACATATCGAAACTGTACAGTGACAGCCGCAATAGGCGATAATCAGGCAAGCTTCCTCGGTTCAGTAGGAAATAAGAGTAATACCTTACTTGTAAACATGGGAACAGGTGGACAGATTTCCATTCTTTCTGATTGGTATTTTGAAAAAGATGGAATCGAAGCAAGACCTTTTCTGAATAGAAAATATCTGCTGGCTGGTGCGTCTTTATGTGGTGGAAAAGCATATGCGTTACTTGAAAACTTTTTCAGAAAATTTGTAAAAGAAGCAACAGGGCAGGATAAGCCATTATACAAAATAATGGAAACAATGGCGGAAAAAGGAAAAGAATTTGATGCCAGACAGCTAGAGAACAGAAGACTTAAAATAGAAACCACATTCGATGGCACAAGAGTCAGCCCGGAACTTGGCGGCAGTATTACGAATCTGTTCTCTGATAACTTCACACCGGAAAGCTTCACCTATGGAGTTCTGGAGGGAATGAGCAGAGAACTTTACAATATGTATCAGACCATTCACAACGGAACTGATATCGAAGTAAAACATATAACAGGCTCAGGAAACGGCCTCAGAAAAAATAAAGTACTCTGTGAAATTGTTGAGGAAATGTTTGGAGCAGAACTTGTTCTAGCGGAATACGAAGAGGAAGCGGCAGTGGGTGCTGCAATAAGTGGAAGTATCAGCAATGTTAACACTTGTAAAAATTGCTAATAAATCAAAGGAGAAATTCCATGAATAAGAAAAAACTTGCATTTATCTGTGTTCACAATTCCTGCCGAAGCCAGATTGCAGAAGCACTTGGGAAAAAACTTGCAGGAGATGTGTTTGAATGCTATTCCGCAGGAACGGAAACAAAGCCCCAGATCAATCAGGATGCGGTGCGCCTGATGAAAGAACTGTACGATATTGATATGGAACAGACACAGTACAGTAAAACATTTGATAAGATACCTGTTCCGGATATTGCTGTCTCGATGGGCTGTGATGTAGGGTGCCCGTATATCGGCAGAGCTTTCGATGAAAACTGGGGACTGCAGGATCCGACAGGTCAGAGTGATGAAGTATTCATCAGCGTAATACGAGAGATTGAGCGAAATATTATCCGACTTGTGGATAAAGAAAAATAATAAAACGTAGTGTATAGGAAAACTTTGGCAGATATGAGGAAAGAAATATGAGGAAAGAATCCAACTATGAGATTATGAAACATCAAATGCAAGATGTATTTGCACAAGGAAATCTTGCACTGGCAGCAGAAAAATGGCATCTTGATATAAATGATGAAGTTATTTATGTTCGTTTTATTGCAAGAGATTACACCATTAATGTAAAAAGCGGGCTTATCCTGCGTGCAGACAATGGCATCGAAGCAGATTACAATGAAGCAATGACACTGTATGATATTCTTTCTCGTGAGTCTGCAGTAACATTTGAAAAATTTGTTTCGATTGATTTCTTTAGCGGTTTAAAAAAGTACATCTGGAGGAAGTAGCATTTTTGACAGCGCAAAAGCTGCATTTGATCATCAGGAGACCAAGCTTGCACGCGCATGCGAGAAGCTTGGGGATGTGCCCTTTGGTAAGTCGGATGTAGGATTGTTTGGAGGACTTTGCGGTTCACTCAACAATATTTTCGTTCATATGTCAGGGCAAAACATAGGAAATGACATGCGGAAGGATTGTTTTCGTAAAATAATGAGATTTTCATTCCCTCAGATGAACTATTTTGGAAGCGGTTCTCTTGTGACGCGGGTGACAAATGATATTACACAGGTACAAAATTTCGTATCGCAGTTTGTCAGAGGAATGATTAGAACAATGATGCTTACATTCGGAAGTATATTCTGCATGTGGCGCCTGAATTCCAGATTTGGGCTGATTGTGTTGTGTGCGTTTCCTTTTCTTGTAGGTACGCTTATCATATGTCTGTGTAAGGCAAATCCTTTGTTTCGCAACTACAGGGAAAGTTGGATGATATCAATGCAATCATGCAGGAGGATATTTCAGGTATTAGAATTATTAAGGCATGTGTGCGTGAAATATATGAGAAGGCACGTTTTGGAAAAGCCAATGACGAACTTATAAAGACACAGTTGCAGACCCTTGTGATTTTTGCGTTCATGAACCCAATTGTGAATGCAATCATGTATATTCTCAGATACCATACGCAGTAATCTGAAATATGGCAACGAAAGTGCTACGGAGGCTCAACTGGAAAAGGCTGTAGAGATGAGTCGATGCCTGGATATGGTAAAACGTCTTCCGCAAGGATATGACACTGTATTATATGGCGCGGGAGATAATATCAGTCAGGGACAACGTCAGCTTTTTGCGATAGCCCGTGCATTTGTTGCGGATCCTAAGATACTGATTCTGGACGAGGCGACATCTAATGTAGATACACGCACAGAGAAAAAATTCAGATAGCTATGCAGGGGCGCACAAGTATTGTAATTGCCCACCGTCTGTCCACAATCAGAGATTCAGACATGATTGTTGTAATGGATCATGGTGAAATAGTCGAATGTGGAACACACGAAGAACTACTGGAGAGAAAGGGTAAATATCATGAACTTTATATGACACAATATGCCGGTTTCTCCATTTAGAATCTTGCGAAACCTATCCAAATCGACAAGATGCTGAAGAGGATTAGAAAAGTACTGAAAGATTAAAAGAGAAAAATTGCAGGTGGACAAGTAATTTTTAATAAACCTTCCCATAGTCATAGTTTCTGATAAACTCAAGCACTTTTCTGACTGCCGGGGCCAAATCATGCATATCCCGGACACATGCGCCAATGACACGTTCTTCCGCTGGTGAGATGGGTAGCATTTTTACTTCATTTTCAAAACCATACATGGTCAGAAGCGGCATGATTGCAAAGCCAAATCCGGCTTTGACCATTTCAACCGTTGTTTTATCATCTACCACATGGCATACGGTGCGGACATCGAGATTCAGTTTGTCTATAATACGACTGGCATCCGCATCGCAGGATTCACGCTGCATGATAAAGCGTACATCTGCAAGACTTTCAAGTGAAATTTCAGAATCAGATGCAGTTTTAGTCCCTTTGCGTAAAATGCACATCAGCGGATCAGCGAAAATCCGATAAAAAGGAAAATGCGGGTTCACTGTCTCAGACAGGAAACCGATGTCAACCACTCCGGTTTTCAGCCAATCAATGATATTTTCGTAAGACCCCTGATAGATTTCAAAAGTAATGTTGGGATATTGTGCCTTGAAGCCGTAGATCAGATCAGGCAGATATCTGCACATGGAATTAAAAATTCCAAGACGGACATGACCTTTCTCAAGACCATTCAAATCTGACAAATATTGAAACAGCATATCTTCTTTTTGGATTATGGAGGAAACCAGTGGCAAAATACTTTCACCAGTGGTGGTCAAAGTGACACCGCGTCGGTTTCGAATAAATAAAGTGCCCCCAAATTCCTGTTCCATCTGCTTTATAATATGGCTGATCGCGGGAGGTGTAACATTATGAAGCTCCGCTGCTTTTTGAAAGCTGTTGTATTGAACTATCGTAAGAAATACACGGTAATTGAAAGTGTCCATGACTTATCCCTTTCGCATTATAAGATGATATTAGAATCAAAAGCTTTTTACTCCTAACTTTTGACTCTGGTATTATAAGATAAAAAAAAATAAAGTATAAAATAAATAACTTTATATTTATTTATTACTATTTTAAGGTTATGATTGGTATACGTCAAGTTAAGTAATGAAATGGGGAAAAGTAAATGAAGAAAAAAAGTAGTTTTACAGGGCAGCTCGGATTTGTTTTTGCGGCGGCTGGGAGTGCAGTTGGAGTGGGCAATCTCTGGAGATTTCCTTTTCTGGCAGCAAAGGATGGCGGCGGTGTTTTTCTGCTGATTTATCTGGTGTTGATTTTTACGGTCGGCTTTGTGCTGTTGACCACCGATATCGCCATTGGACGCAGAACTGGTAAGAGTGCGATTTATGCCTATGAAAGTATGAATCGGAAATGGAAATTTCTTGGTGTGATCACCTTCTTTGTACCTGTTCTGATTATGACATACTATGCCGTAATCGGCGGCTGGATACTCAAATATATCTTGCTGTTTGCAACCGGAAATGTGGAAACAGCAGCACAGGACAACTGTTTCACATCATTTATCACAGAACCTGGTTCTGTGTGGTATGGATTAATTTTTATGTTGATTACGTCCTTTATTGTATATAACGGTGTGGAAAAAGGAATTGAACGTGTGTCCAAAACTATGATGCCGATACTGTTAGTGATTGTGGTTGGAATCGCTATTTACTCCCTGACACTAAAAAGTACAGCGGATGATGGAAGTATCCGAACAGGTATGCAGGGATTAAAGGTCTATCTGACTCCGAATTGGTCTGGCATGACGGTATCAAGATTTCTGCAGATTGCATTGGATGCGATGAGCCAGTTGTTCTTCTCATTGAGCGTATCAATGGGAATTATGATTACTTATGGTTCTTATGTAAAACCGGAGGTTGATCTGGGAAAATCCGTATCAATGATCGAAGTTATGGATACTGGTGTTGCACTTCTGGCGGGAGTTATGATTATTCCGGCTGTATATGTATTTTTTGGCGTGGACGGAATGGCAGCAGGTCCTGGACTGATGTTTATTTCTTTGCCAAAGGTGTTTTATCGAATGGGTGTTGCGGGAAGAATCATAGGTCTTCTTTTCTTTGTCCTTGCAGCTTTTGCGGCACTGACTTCCTGTATTTCGGTTCTGGAATCCATTACCGCTAACTGTATGGAGATTTTCCATACAGAACGTAAAAAAACAACGGGAGTTCTGTCCATTATTTATCTGGTTGCAACTGCTGTTATTGCACTGGGTTATAGCGTTTTCTATGTTGAGGTTATGCTGCCAAACGGAAGCATCGGACAGCTGCTGGATATTATGGACTACATCAGCAACAGTTTTATGATGCCTTTCATTGCACTGTTGTCGGCTATTTTTATCGGCTGGGTTATGAAACCAAACTGGATCGTGGAAGAAATGGAGCGAGGTGGAAAACACTTCGGGCGAAAGAAACTGTATATAGTTATGATCAAATATCTGATGCCAATTATTATGCTGGTACTGTTCTTACAATCTACAGGTATCCTGAATAAAGTTTGATTATAGGACTAAAAAAAGGCGGTTCTTTTTCGTATCAGATTGATTGGATTAGTGAAAATGTGAACAAAAAAACGGGGAATAGTATGAGTCTGGCAAGGTCAATACTTGACAAAAAAAGAGACATAACAGATAATTGCTATAGTTAAAAAAGAAAGCAGTAAAACAAATTACAGATATTTTTTGATAAATATCCCCGTAAACAGGAGGTCGGATATGAAACAGTGTATGGATACTGATAATTTACACCGCAGATTAAAGAAAATCATCGGACAGGTACAGGCAATTGACCGTATGATTGATGAGGATATTCCATGTGAAGATGTCCTTTCACAGATCAATGCAGCGAAATCTGCATTACATGGATGTGGAAAAGTAGTTCTGGAAGGACATATCAAGCATTGTGTCCGCGATGGCATTGAATTTTCTGGCAATCGTTCTTGCTATCACGGGAATTCTGAACCCTGTAGTTGGAGCACTGGTACACAATGCCGGTTCAGTACTTGTAATTATTAATTCGGCACTCCTGTTAAAATGGAAGTAAATTTTTATGTTCTTTGCGGCTGATCAGATGATAAGTGACATTGGTTTCCGGGTCTGTCAGTGGAATTACTTTTCGGTTAAATTACAGAATATTTATTGCGTATCCCTGCTCTAAGGATTAAACTTGTAAAGTAATAAATGAAAAAATAAAATTAACTGGAGAAATAACAAATGGAATACATAGATATTGTAGATGAACAGGGAAATCCAACAGGGGAAAAAGTTGAGCGTTCGATTGCTCATTCACAGGGAATCCGCCACAGGACAGCACATATCTGGATCGTGCGGAAAGTAAATGGCAGATATCAGGTTCTTATGCAGAAAAGGGCTATGAATAAAGAATCCTTTCCGGGAATGTTTGATACCTCATCAGCGGGACATATCCAGGCAGGTGATGAGCCTCTGGAATCGGCATTACGTGAGTTTCACGAGGAACTGGGAATCCGTGCACAGCCGCAGGAACTGGAATTTGCCGGAAATTTTCGTATATCCTATGAGAAAGAATTCTACGGAAAAATGTTCCGGGATAATGAAATCGCTTTTGTGTATATTTACAGTCAGCCTGTAGATGAGACAAAGCTGGTTCTCCAGAAAGAAGAAGTGGAAACCGTAGAATGGTTTGACCTGGAAGAAGCATATGCAAACTGTAAAAAACGCGATCCGAGATTCTGCGCACCAACAGGCGGGATAGAAATTGTGATAAAAGAATTGGCAGGTAGAAGATGATCACATATGAATATGGAAATCCAGAAGCAGATACTGTTCTGATTCAGCCAACGGGTGAACATGAAATGGCAAGTCTTGAGAATGAGGTCAGAGAAATTGAAAAAAGGACTTCTAAGGAATTCAGATTTATTGCGACAAAGGTAGAAAACTGGAATGATGATCTGTCTCCATGGAAAGCACCGGCGGTATTTAAGACGGAGGATTTTTGTGGTGGTGCGTCAAAGACGTTAGAGAATATTATCGCACTTTGCGCAGATAAAAACAGAAAATATTATATAGGTGGATATTCCCTTGCAGGATTATTTGCGTTATGGGCAGCCTGCCAGACAGATATATTCTCAGGTGTTGCAGCAGCATCCCCATCTGTATGGTTTCCTGGCTTCATTGACTATATGAAGACATATAAGATGAAAAGTCAGAACGTTTATTTAAGTCTCGGAGATAGAGAAGAAAAGACAAGAAATCCTGTTATGGCACAAATCGGTAATTGCATCAAAGAGGAATATCGCTGTTTGCTGGAAAATGGAATTAATTGTATACTGGAATGGAATAAAGGAAACCACTTTAAAGAAGCAGATATAAGAACTGCGAAAGCATTTGCATGGATATTAAATAATGATTCGTCAGGCGAACGGACAACAAGGCTGAGTAATTTGTAGAGACAAAAATAAATTTACAGAACGGGAAGTCAGAGATGCAACGGTAGGTTGTGTTTCTGGCTTTTTTTGTTTATATGTTATACAGTATACGATTTCTTGATTTATAAGAACAGGATTGAGATGTTTATAATTTTAAAAAATGTTAAAAAATAAACAAATAATACATGGAAAATATTGGCACAATAGCAGACATATGATAGAAAAATAGCAGATATATGATAATAATATAGAGTAAATGACAAAAAATATCAAATATTAAAATAATTCAAAATACTATTGCGTTATAAAATTAACAATGATATAATGCGAACTGACAGAAGAGGTGAGTGCCTTCTGCAGCAGCATGTAAACTGGCATAATTTTAAAGGAGAGAACAGCAATGGCAAGATTTACATTACCAAGAGACATTTATCATGGAAAAGGATGTCTGGCAGAACTGAAAAATTTAAAAGGAAAGAAGGCAGTCCTTGTTGTTGGCGGTGGTTCCATGAAACGTCAGGGATTTTTGGATAAAGCAGTCAACTATTTAAAAGAAGGCGGAATGGAAGTTCAGCTGATTGAAGGCGTTGAACCAGATCCATCAGTAGAAACGGTTATGAAAGGTGCAAAAGTGATGCAGGAATTTCAGCCGGATTGGATCGTTGCTATGGGCGGTGGATCACCAATTGATGCAGCGAAAGCAATGTGGACATTTTATGAATATCCGGATACAAAATTTGAAGATCTTATTACACCTTTTGGATTCCCGGAATTAAGACAGAAAGCCAGATTTGCGGCAATTCCATCCACATCAGGAACAGCTACAGAAGTTACGGCTTTCTCTGTAATTACTGATTATAATACAGGAATTAAATATCCTCTGGCAGATTTTAATATCACACCAGATGTGGCAATTGTTGATCCGAAACTGGTAGAAGGACTTCCGGTTAAACAGGTAGCGTATACCGGAATGGATGCATTAACACATGCAATTGAAGCATATGTTTCTACTTTACACTGTCCATATACAGATCCGCTTGCATTGCAGGCAATCGAGATGGTGCTGACATATCTTCCGGCATCTTATAATAAAAATATGGAAGCACGTGAGCAGATGCACTATGCACAGTGTCTGGCAGGAATGGCATTTTCCAATGCACTGCTTGGTATTGTTCATTCAATGGCTCACAAAACAGGAGCTGCATTTTCTACAGGTCATATTCCACATGGATGTGCAAATGCAATCTATCTTCCATATGTAATTAAATATAATGCGAAAGATCCTGTAGCGGCAGAGCGTTATGCAGAAATCGCAAGAAGAATGGGACTGGAAGGAACATGCCAGAAGGCATTGATCAACAGTCTCTGTGAAAAAATTGATGAATTCAATGTAAGATTAAATATCCCAAAAACATTAAAAGATTTTGGAATTCAGGAAGATGAGTTCAAGGAAAAAGTTGCAAAGATTGCAGAACTTGCAGTAGGTGATGCATGCACCGGCTCAAATCCAAGAGCAATCGATCCGGCAAATATGGAAAAACTCCTGACATGCACATATTATGGAACAGAAGTTGATTTCTGATAAAGGATTAAATAAATAATCGTGGTTAAATCGGAAACGAAATAGGGTTTAGCCAAAAAGGAACATATGTATTTTCTTTTCCCCTTGCTTTAATTATAAAAAGCAAGGGGAATTTTTATACCTTGCCTCAGAATAAGAATGTGTTATATAATAATACGAATATATCATAAGAAAATTAACAGGAGGGCCTTTGATATGGATATTTCTGAATTTATAGAAGTAGCAAAGAATCTTAACGTTCTTGGAATTAAAATTACAAAAGACGGAGAACTGGCAGCAGAGTGGCACAGTGAGCCTGAATGCAGGAGAAATATCTATTCTGCAACGAAAAGCTTTACATCCTGTGCAGTTGGTTTTGCTGTTCAGGAAGGTTTGATTGATCTGAATGAAAAGCTTACAGAAGCATTTTCAGGAGATATGCCGGAGAATATTGATGATAACCTGAAATCTGCAACAGTCCGGGATTTACTGACCATGTGCCTGGGACAGGAAAAAGGAAATCTTATGGGAGAACAGCGCCGTTATATAAGGAAGATGACTGGGTAAAGATGTCTCTGGCTGTTCCTTTTAATCAGTTGCGTCCGTCAGAACAGGACAAGAAACAGAAATGAAAGAATCGACTGGGAGAATTTAAAATAAACCAGAAAGAGAGCCTACATTAATGGATTTAAAACAGTTACAGTATTTCGTGGTATGTGCGCAGACCGGGTCGTTCAGTGAGGCGGCCAAAAATCTATATTCAACACAGCCGAGTGTCAGCAAGGTAATCAAAGGTCTGGAAGATACACTTGGAATGCAGCTTTTCGAACGGCTTCCAAGAGGAATCCGTCTGACGGTACAGGGAAAGAAAGTTTATCAGTACGCGTCGAAAATTATAAATGAGATAGATGTTCTTGAGAATATGGCATCGCGTGGAATGACGAAATGGATTCGGATTTCCATGAATCCAAGTTCCTGGTTTGCCAATCAATTTGTAGAGTTTTATAATGAAACATTTGAAAAAAGATACCATTTTCAACTGACAACAGCAGGTGTGCGCAGTGTGATGGAACGAGTCAGGGATTATATGGATGATATTGGATTTGTATATATCTTGAGTCACCAGAAGGAGAATTTCCTGCATGAACTTGCAAAGAATAAAATGCAGTTTATACCTATGTATGAAACAAATCTGATCCTGTACCCAGGACGTTTGACAAAACTTTACGGTTCCGGTAAGACAAGTGCGAATCTGGAGGATCTGGAAGGAATCCGTTTCATACAGAATTATCAGGACGAGTTTTTTGATATTGGCGCAGTGAAGGAAGAAGCATTTCAATGGAAAGATATTGATATTTCTGTGCTGACGAACAGCGATTATATTATGGAAAAAATGCTTAAGAACAGTAAGGTTTCAAATATGAGTGGAAGTTATCTCTCAGAAAACAAGACAGGAACTACACCGGGAATCCCGCTGGAACTTGGCGATAATAAGGTTATTTTCGGATATATTCTCCATAAGGGTGAGAAAATAGATGAGAGTATAGAAGAGTTTTTGGAATTTTTAAAAGAGAGACTTCCGAATTACAAAACAAATGAATGAAACAAAAGCATACTGATTATCAGAGAGAGGCAGACATATTTTGGTGTATTATATGATATTCCGAAAACAGCAAAAGCTATGCAAAATAAGAATAGCTCATAACCCCTGGGGTGGGTTGTGAGCTGTTCTTGTTTTTGCTAGACTGTTAACCGGATATTTGGGATTAATAATTCCAGAACAAAATCAGGCTACTGTTCATTTAATATTTGTAATATCCTGTGAAAAATATTACTGAAAGTGAAGTGGGCAGTAATAAAATTATAAGATGGAGATAATCAAATGAAAAAATATGCGTTAAGACGTCTGCTTCAACTGATTCCCATTTTGTTTGCGATTACCTTTCTTTCCTATGGCATGATGCGAATTGCCGGAAGTGATGTTGTAACGCAAAAAATGGAGAATACAGGGCAGGTTGTATCGGAAGATACGTTAAATGCAGCACGAGAACAGCTGGGACTGGACAAACCATTTCTGACTCAGTATTTTGTCTGGCTTGGAAAACTGCTTCGTGGAGATATGGGAAACAGCTATGTATCAGGCTTTTCGGTTTTTGATACGTTTATATCGAAACTTCCGGCTACATTACTTCTTACAGCTACATCTATTCTGCTTACAATCATTATATCTATTCCTCTGGGAATTTTGTCAGCGATAAAGCAGAATTCGATTATAGATTATCTGATTCGTTTGTGCAGCTTTATAGGGAACAGCCTTCCTAATTTTTTTGTGTCATTGCTGCTGATGTATTTCCTGGCGATTAAGCTTAGAATTTTCCCGGTTATTGCGAAGGAAGTAAGTTTAAAGAGTGTGGCGATGCCGGCGATTACTTTGGCAATAGCGATGTCGGCAAAATATCTTCGACAGGTTCGTGCTACAGTTCTGGATGAATTGAGCAAGGACTATGTGGCAGGAGCGAAAGCAAGAGGTGTGAAATTTTCTGTTACTCTTTGGAAAAGCGTTATGAAAGCTTCTCTGGTAACAGTTATTACTTTATTGATGCTGTCAGTGGGTAACCTGCTTGGAGGAACTGCAATTGTAGAATCAATCTTTATGTGGGATGGTGTTGGAAAAATGGCAGTAGATGCTATTTCCATGCGTGATTATCCGATTATTCAGGCATATGTTATGTGGATGGCGATTATCTATGTTCTGGTAAATCTGCTTACGGATTTGTCATATCGATTCCTGGATCCAAGAATTCGTCTGGGAGGTGTAAAACAATGAGTGAAAAGCAGAACAAAGACGTAACCGTGCGAGCACAGAAAATAAAGAAAAGTCATATTAAAACCAAGTTAATTGTTTTTCTTGTTTTGGCGATAGGACTTGTAATACTTGCGGTTTTTTCAGATCAGCTATGTCCATATGATCCTTATGCACAGGAGCTGGCAAGTGCCCTGCAGCCGCCGAGTCTGCAGCACCCTATGGGAACAGATACATATGGAAGAGATATGTTGTCCAGAGTGATCAGTGGTGCGCGTGCAAGTATTTTTTCAACATTTATTCTTGTGGCAGTAATTTCTGTATTTGGAACAGTAGTGGGTGTATGTAGTGGTTATTACGGAGGGGTGATGGATTCTGTTATGATGAGAATCTCAGATGTCTGTCTTGCTTTTCCGGGACTTGTTTTTGCAATGGCAATCGCAGCTATTCTTGGCGGCGGTATTCAGAATGCAATTATAGCATTGGCAGTAATCAGCTGGCCGAAATATTCGCGTATTGCAAGAAGTCAGACACTGGCACTGAAAAATGAACCATACATTCATGCTGCGTTGCTGGCTGGTGACAATTCAGGCCAGATAATGATAAGGCATGTTCTTCCGAATATGCTGGGACCTGTTCTGGTAACCGCTATGCTGGATATTGGTACCATGATGATGGAACTGGCAGGGTTGTCATTCCTCGGTCTGGGTGCACAGATTCCTATGGCAGAGTGGGGAAGTATGATGAGTAGTGGACGCAGTATGATCCAGACATATCCATGGGTTGTATTATCACCTGGAATCGCAATCTTTGTATCAGTGGTAATTTTTAATCTGCTTGGAGATACGATTCGAGATTATCTGGATCCGAAAAATACACGTTCACAAGGATGATATTTGATAATGGTGGCTGACTCTTATAGTGTACTGACAGCCGGTACACAAGAGTTTGAACATAAAAGAAGGAGGATTATAAATGAGAGCAAAAAAAATTTTAGCAATGGCAATCGCTATGGGAATGATTGTTGGAGCGACAGCTGTGCCAACACTGGCTGCTGACAAAAAGACATTCGTATTTGGTGATACTACTTTTAATGCGGAGAATGAAGAGGCGGATATTAACCCGCAGAATACTTATGCAGGATGGGCGTGTATCCGTTATGGCGTTGGAGAAACTCTTTTCCGTTATTCAGATACAATGGAAATCGAACCATGGGTTGCAAAAGAGTACGAAAACGTAGATGAGCTGACATGGAAAATCACATTAAATGATGGCGTTGTTTTTTCTAATGGACGTGCCTGTGACGGAGAAGCTGTAAAGGAATCTCTGGAAGGTCTGATCGCAAATAATGAACGTGCTGCCGGAGATCTTTGTATTGACAGTATTGAGGCAGATGGAAATACAATTACCATAAAGACAACAGAGCCGAAACCGGCATTAATAAATTATCTCAGTGATCCATATGGCTGTATTATTGATACAGAGGCCGGAATCACAGACAATGGTATTGTAATTGGAACAGGCCCATATGTAGCGACAGATCTGGTAACAGATGATCATCTGAATCTTGTAAAGAATGAAAATTACTGGAACGGGGATGTCAATGTAGATGAGATTACGGTCCGTACAATTTCTGATGGCGACACGCTGGCACTGGCGCTTCAGGCAGGTGAAATTAATGCTGCTTATGGTATGGCATATGCAAGTTATCCATTATTTGAAAATGATGATTTCACATTTTCAAGTACAGCGACAAGCCGTGCTTTCTATGCATGGATGAACTTTGAAAGCCCTGTAACATCTGACCCGGCAGTGCGTAAAGCAATTGCGATGGGTATTGATAAAGAAAGTTTCGTATCAGTTCTTCTTAATGGATATGGTTACCCGGCAGTTGGCGCGTTTCCGGATACGTTCTCTTTTGGTGGAGAGAATCTGACAACAGAAAGTTATGATCTGGAAGGTGCAAAACAGGTTCTGGAAGATGCCGGATGGGTAGATTCTGATGGTGATGGTATTCGTGAAAAAGACGGACAGAAACTGGAAATCCGCTGGCTGACATATCCAAGCCGCCAGGAGCTTCCTCTTCTCGCAGAATCAGCACAGGCTACTTTAAAAGAAATCGGCATGGATGTTCAGGTAAACTGTACATCTGATAACAATACAATTCGTAAAGATCCTACATTATGGGATGTATATGCAAGTGCTATGGTAACAGCACCGACAGGAGATCCGCAGTATTTCTTTACATCCTGTGCACTTGATGAGTCTGTAAACAATAACGGACATTATCATAGTGACAAACTGGAAGAGCTTGCAGATCAGATGGAAAATGAGTTTGACGTAGATAAACGTTCAGAACTGGGAATTCAGATGCAGCAGACTGTTCTGGATGATAATGCCTATGTATTTTGCTCTCATCTGAGAATGAGCATGATTATGCAGTCTAATGTAACAGGACTGGTTGCACATCCTTGCGATTATTACGAATTGACAGCAGATCTTGATATTAATTAATGACAGAAATCAGAAACATTGTTCTTATGCGGCAGATGCAGCAAATGAGGTTTAAACAAGGAGGAGTTTACAAAAAATGCAAAATAAAATACTGACCTATGATTCTGTGGAGATATCATTTGGCGGGAAAGCTGTGGTTCATGATGTGAACTTCTCCCTCAAACCAGGAGAGATATTGGGACTTGTCGGTGAATCCGGCAGTGGAAAAAGTACTCTGATCAAAGCTGCAATGGGGCTTCTTGGTTCTGACGGTCTTGTGACAAAGGGAGATATCCGATATATGGGAGAAAATATTCTGGATATACCGGAGAAGGAAAAAAGAAAAGTCAGAGGTGCTAAAATTGGCATGATTTTTCAGGATGCAGGAGCGTCTCTCTGTCCGATCCGTACAATTGGGGAACAGATTTATGAAAGTATGTGTGCTCATAAAAAAGTCACCAGAAGTGAGGCTAAGAGCCGCGCGATGGAACTGTTTGATAAACTGAACTTCAAAGACAGTCAGAGAGTATGGGACAGTTATCCTTTTGAACTGTCAGGAGGAATGAACCAGAGAGCCGGTATTGCGATTGCTATGCTTATGAATCCACCGATTTTGTTTGCGGATGAACCAACCAGTGCGCTTGATGTATCCGTACAGCGTCAGGTTGTAAAGGAAATGCTTAAATTAAGGGAATTGTTTGGAACCGCAATTGTAATCGTAACGCATGATATTGGTGTAGTACGTGCAATGGCAAACACAGTGCTGGTGCTGAAAAATGGAAAAGCAGTTGAATACGGTGCGGCAGAAATTGTGTTGGATCGTCCACAGGATCCATATACGAAGAAACTGCTGGAAGCTGTACCGAAACTGAAAAGGAAGGTCAGAGTATGAGTACACTTTTAGAGGCAGAACATTTAACGAAGATCTTTACGCAGAGAGGTAAAGAACCTTTTAGAGCGGTAGACGATGTAAGTTTCTCGCTGAAAGCAGGAGAAACGCTTGGAATCGTAGGGGAATCCGGATCCGGTAAAAGTACGCTTGCAAAGCTGATTACCCGTCTGACTGATATAACAGAAGGCACATTGAAATTTGAAGGAAAAGATATTACAAATTTAAAACGAAGCCAGCTGAAGGAAGTATATGGAAATATCCAAATGGTTTTCCAGAACCCTGTGGGTTCCTTTGATCCAAGAAAGACACTTGGATATGGAATCGGTGAGAGCCTTCGCAACCGTAATGTAAAAAAAGAAGAAGTAGACAAAAGGGTGGCAGAACTGCTGGAACAGTGTGGACTTGACAGAGAATATGCAAAAAGGTATCCACATGAAGTAAGTGGTGGGCAGTGTCAGCGTGCTGCAATTGCCAGAGCACTGGCAGTAGAGCCTAAAGTGCTGATTTGTGATGAAGCTACTAGTGCCTTAGATGTAACCATTCAGAAGCAGATTATGGAACTTCTTAAGGAATTAAAGGAAAAGCATGGTCTGTCTTTCATTTTTATCTGTCATAACCTGGCTTTGGTTCAGATGTTCTGCGATAAAGTATTGGTTTTGTATGAAGGAAAAGTAGTAGAAAAAGGAATTCCTGATGATATTATTAATGATCCGAAAGAAGAATATACACAGAAACTGGTAGAGGCGGTATTTGCGTGATCGTAGTGTGTTATCATGATATGAAAGATATAAAAAAAGTACTTCCTGCGGATGGAAGTACTTTTTTTATGTGTTTATGATTTTTTTCGATGATGCACATTGTTCGGAGGTCTGTGCACTTTATTTGGTAACCGGCACAAATCTTTGTGCCGGATGCAACGAGTATAAAACTGATTTGTGGAAGCGTTTATCTCGCTGTGCTGATTATATTTTATCAAAATGTTCCTGAAGTACAAGCCTCCCAGGGGGATTTTTTGATATGAAAAAAATACTGTAAGACATGCAATATATGAATAAGTAAATATCCCCCTGGGTGGGTTGCTGGCGCTTTAATCCGATACTATAATAAAGTTATTCATGAGGTGCGCGCCAGATAAAATTATTTTTTACTGGAAAGGAAGGATATCTATGCATATACCTGAAAACTATTTAAGCCCGTCGACATGTGCAGTGATGACAGCGGCTATGCTCCCGGTATGGGGGTATTCGATCAACAAAGTAAGAACGGAGATACCGAAAGCGAAAATGCCGCTTCTTGGTATTGGTGCAGCGTTTTCATTTCTTGGAATGATGTTTAACGTACCGCTTCCGGGAGGTACAACAGGACATGCTGTAGGAGGAACACTGATCGCGATTCTTACCGGCAGTCCGGCGGCTGGCTGTATATCGGTTTCCATTGCTTTGCTGATACAGGCACTGCTGTTTGGGGACGGAGGTATTCTTGCATTTGGGGCAAACTGCTTTAACATGGCATTTGTATTACCGTATCTGGGGTATTTCCTGTATAAGTTGCTTCTGAAGAAAACAGGTATGCGTAAGCTGAGTGCTGCCATAGGAGCCTATATAGGAATTAATGCAGCCGCATTTTGTGCAGCTGTTGAATTTGGTATTCAGCCATTACTGTTTAAAGACGCAGCAGGTCAGGCTCTTTACTGCCCGTACCCTTTAAGTATATCAATACCGGCAATGATGATCGGACATATCACTTTATTTGGGCTGGCAGAGATTGTATTGACAGTAGTGGTTCTGGCTTTTGTGGAAAAGGTTACACCGAAAGCTTTAGATGCAGTTCCGGATAAAACGGCATTTAAACCATTGTATATATTGATGTCTGTTCTGATCGTGCTGACACCAATCGGACTTCTGGCAACAGGTACAGCCTGGGGCGAATGGGGAGTTGATGAAATGGCAACTCTTGTAAGTGGAGGAAGTCAGCTGGGATATACTCCGGCAGGAATGGAAAACGGATTTGAACTTTCAACACTGTTTCCAGATTACTCTATGTCAGGCTTACCTGAATGGACGGGATACATTCTTTCAGCAGTTGTGGGAGTGGCACTTCTGGTGATCTTTTTCAAGATTATTTCTTCACTGATGAAAGATAAGGTTGATTTTAAAAAGAAAGCAGCATAAGTATGAATGACAGTAAAAACGAGGAAGTTATGATTCCGGACTGGATGTTCAGCCAGGAAGCCTATACACCTTCCGAAGATAAAGAAGCATTCTTAAGTAAAAGTACAAAATCAGTTTTGTCGGTACTTGCAAAGCTGCGGTTTCGTGAAGGGAAGGATGGCAAATTTTCTGCCATTCCTTCTCTGAAATTGTTTTATACGATTTTGCTTATTATTCTTACGGCATGTTCGAGAAATTATCTTTTTACCCTGATCATGTGTGCTGCAGTAACAGTCAGGCTTGCTTTTTTTTCGGCAGCATCTATTCGACAGATTTTAAGCGGGACAGCCGGTGCCGTTCTTCTTTCTGTATTTATTCTTCTTCCATCTGTCTTTATGGGAAATCCACAGACATTGATGAATATTACATCCAGAGTGTATGTATCAGTAACGCTGATCGGTATTTTGTCAGCTGGAACTACATGGAATAAACTGACGGGCAGTATGAGAACATTTCGCATTCCTTCATTATTTATTTTTACTTTGGATATTACTTTAAAATATATTTCTGTACTGGGAGAAATGTGTGCAGATATTCTGACATCTGTCAGCCTGAGATCGGTCGGGAAAAATCCGCAGAAGGCAAAAGCTTTGTCGGGAGTGCTGGGAATATCTTTTCTGAAATCAAGAGAAATGGCAGAGGAAATGTATGCGGCAATGTGCTGTCGGGGATTTACAGGGGAATACAAGATAAGAAAAAAATACAAATTGCGTCTGCCGGATTTTTTCTATACATTATTAATGCTTGGATGCGTTGGACTGTTTTTTTACCTGAACAGAAATATGTGATCCGGGACGGATGGAGGCAGTTATGATTGAACTTGAGAATGTGTGCTTTGCATACGAAAAGGAGATTGCTTTAAGATATGTTGATCTTCATATAGAAAAAGGAGACTCTGTTGTAATTCAGGGACCTAACGGATGTGGAAAATCAACGTTAATCAGATTGTTGAATGGAATTATCTTTCCCTCAGAAGGCAGATATTTATATCAGGGGCATGAGATCAATGAAAAGGCACTCAAAGACAGCCGGTTTGCGAAGTGGTTTCATCAGCAGATGGGATATGTGTTTCAGAATGCCGATACACAGTTGTTTTGCGGAAGTGTAGAAGAAGAAATTGCATTTGGACCGACACAGATGGGACTGCAGGAGGCGGAAATTCAAAAACGGACAGAGGATTGTCTGCATCTGTTTGGCATTGAGAAGCTCCGGGAAAGACCTCCATATCATTTAAGTGGTGGAGAGAAAAGAAAGGTTTCTCTTGCCTGTATCCTGTCACTGAATCCTGAGGTATTGATCCTTGATGAGCCACTTGCAGGTCTGGATGAAAAAACGCAGGAGTTTTTGATCAGATTTTTAAAGAATTTCCATAAATCGGGAAAAACGCTGATTACGATTACGCATAACAGAGAGCTTGCCCATACGATAGGAACAAGATTTGCGGTGATGAATGAAGAACATGAACTGAATATGTTATAGAGAATAAAAAAAGTACTTCCTGCGGACAGAAGTACTTTTTTTAATGGGTTTTTACCTTTAAGGTTTAAGGGTACGCATTGCGCGGAGGTCTGTGTACCTTATTTGTTAATTGACACAAATCTTTGTGTTGACTATATTTTAACAAAATGACACGAAAGAACAAGCCTGCCGGGGGGATTTTCAGACATGAAAAAAATGCGAGAAACCATGCAATATATGAATAAGTAAATATCCCCCTGGGGTGCTTATGCAGTATGGTAAAAAATGTTACACTGACTCTGCTACTCATTTGTGCGCAAATGAAGAATAAAAGGAGGAACGAAGATAGTGAAGAGAAAGTTACTGGCAATTTTGACAGCGGTATGTATGACAGCAACATTTGTGGGAGGATCTGCAACGATATGGGCTGCTCAGGAAGAAAGTGCAGCAAAAGATGAAGTGATCGTGACTATGCCGACGACATCAGAACCGGAAGCAGGTTTTGACCCGGCATACGGATGGGGAGCAGGAGAACATGTACATGAGCCTCTGATCCAGAGTACCCTGACCGTTACGAATACGGACCTGTCCATCGGAATGGATCTGGCAACTGATTATTCAGTGAGTGAGGACGGTCTTACCTGGACGGTAAAGATCCGTGATGACGTAAAGTTTACAGATGGGGAACCACTGACTGCAGAAGATGTGGCATTTACCTACAATAACTGTCGTGATAACAGCTCTGTCAATGACTTTTCCATGCTGAAAGAAGCAGTGGCAGTAGATGATACAACGGTAGAATTCCATATGAATACACCGTTTGCGGTATGGCCTTACACCATGGCAATCGTTGGAATTGTTCCGGAACATGCGTATGATGAAAATTACGGACAGAATCCAATCGGTTCCGGACGCTATATTATGAAACAGTGGGATAAAGGACAGCAGGTAATCTTCGAGGCGAATCCGGATTATTATGGAGAAGCACCGACGATGAAAAAAGTAACCGTACTTTTCATGGAAGAGGATGCGGCACTGGCAGCTGCTCAGTCCGGTACTGTGGATGTGGCACATACAGCTGCTTCCTATTCCGATATGTCTGTAGATGGTTATGATCTGTTCAGCGTTCAGACAGTTGATAACCGAGGATTTAATCTTCCTGCAACGGCAGCAGAGGAAATTGACGGAGTAACTTATGGAAATGATTTTACCAGTGATGTAGAAGTCAGACGTGCGATCAACATTGGTATCGACCGTGATGAAATGATCCAGAATGTACTGAATGGATATGGAACACCGGCGTACAGTGTATGTGACAAAATGCCATGGTACAATGAAGAAACAGAAGTAGAATATGACCAGGATAAAGCAAAAGAGATTCTCGATGCAGCAGGATGGGAAGCAGGCGATGACGGAATCCGCGAAAAAGATGGTGTCCGTGCAGAATTTACCATGATTTACCCGGCATCTGATTCCGTTCGTCAGGCACTGGCAGAGGACAGCAAGAATCAGCTTGCTGAACTTGGAATCGAGGTGACCACAGAGGGTGTTGACTGGGATACTGCTTATACCAGAGCAGAATCTGAACCTCTTGTATGGGGATGGGGAGCACATACACCGATGGAACTTTATAATATTTATCATACTATGGATGAAACCGGTCTGGCAGAATATTCTCCATATGCAAATGAAACTGTTGATAAATACATGGACGAAGCTCTCGCAGCCAGTGATCTGGAAAACTCTTATGATCTCTGGAAAAAAGCACAGTGGGATGGAGAAACAGGAATTACTCAGGAAGGTGATATTCCGTGGATCTGGCTTTGCAACATCGATCACCTGTACTTTGTAAAAAATGGTCTTAAGATTGCAGATCAGAAGATCCATCCGCATGGACATGGCTGGTCAATCGTAAACAATGTAGATCAGTGGACATGGGAATAAGTGTAGTGTACAGACAAGATTATTCGAAGAATAAACTTGTTGATACAGTATTATGGGAGTAAGAATATCTTGAACAGAACAACAGAAAAATTTATATTAAAGAATTTTATCAAGATGGTATTTTTGCTGTTTGCTGTGAGTATTGTTGCATTTGCACTTATGACAGCTTCCCCCATTGATCCGTTAAAGGCCAATGTGGGGCAGGCTGCCCTCGGAAGTATGAGTCAGGATCAGATTGCGAAGCTTGAAGAGTACTGGGGCGTAGGTCAGCCGCCGGTGCAGCGTTATCTTGCATGGTTCAGAGATTTTGTAAGGGGAGATATGGGAATATCTCTCCTTTATCGTCAGAAGGTAACAACAGTGATTGCGGTTAAACTTGCCAATTCACTGTTTCTGATGATTATTGCCTGGATTCTCTCCGGGCTGATAGGATTCCTGTTTGGAATACTGGCAGGAATGAAACGTGGAAAACCAATTGATAAAATAATAAAAGGTTATTGTCTGGTGATATCCAGTACGCCTGCTTTCTGGATCGCCATGCTGCTTCTGATGATTTTTGGCGTATGGCTGAAAATTCTTCCTATTGGACTAAGCGTTCCGATTGGGGTCGAAGCCAGTGGGGTGACATTTCTGGATCGTGTGCGTCATGCCATTCTTCCGGCACTGACGTTATCAATCACGGGAATCTCTAATATTGCCATGCATACAAGAGAAAAAATGATAGACATCTGTGACAGTGACTATGTACTTTTTGCCAGGGCAAGAGGGGAAAGTAACTGGGAAATTTTCAGAAATCATGGATTTCGGAATGTACTGGGACCGGCGATGACACTGCAGTTTGCTTCTATCAGTGAAATCTTTGGTGGCTCGGTTCTGGTAGAGCAGGTATTTTCCTATCCGGGACTTGGGCAGGCAGCAGTCAGTGCGGGACTTGGAAGTGATATGCCACTTCTGATGGCAATCACCATGATCAGTGCGTTGTTTGTATTTGGCGGAAATCTGATCGCCAATATTCTTTATGGAGTCATTGATCCGAGAGTTCGCAAAGGGGGTGTGGGAAGATGAAAAATATAACTGCATCCTCAAAAGAAAGACAGCAGGAGACAGGAAATCTGACAGGAAAGGGAATCAGACGTAAGTGGAATCGCAGGAAGACATTGGTGCTTTGGTTGGTGATTGCGGTTGCGTTTCTTGCAGCTGTCTGTATCGGCGGAAGTTTTTGCAGCGAAGCTGCGAAGGTAACAGACTTCTCCAGGAAGAATATTCCGCCTTGTCTGAAATATCCATTTGGAACAGACTGGCTTGGAAGAGATATGTTTGCAAGGACAGTAAGAGGATTATCTATCAGTATTATTATAGGAGTCTGTGCAGCGACATTTAGTGCTGTAATGGCATTTATCCTTGGGGTTGTGTCAGCGACAATGGGAAAAACGGCAGATACGATCGTGACATGGTTTATTGATCTGATCATGGGAATTCCTCATATGCTTTTGCTGATTCTTATCTGTGTGGCATGTGGAAGAGGGCTCAAAGGCGTGATCCTGGGCGTTGCACTGACACACTGGACTTCTCTGGCAAGATTGATCAGAGGAGAAGTGCTTCAGTTAAAAGAGCAGATTTATATCAAAACTGCCAGAAAGCTTGGAAAGAGTAACTTATATATTGCTATGAAACATATGGTTCCGCATCTGCTTCCACAGTTTATTGTGGGACTGGTGCTGCTTTTTCCGCACGCGATTCTTCATGAATCCGGCATTACATTTCTTGGTTTTGGTCTGTCAAATGAACAGCCAGCCATAGGAATCATCCTTTCAGAAGCGATGAAATATCTGGCAACCGGTAAATGGTGGCTTGCACTCTTTCCGGGAATCATGTTAATTCTTACAGTTGTGTGCTTTTACACTACAGGTGAAAATCTCCGCAGGCTGCTTGATCCGGCCAGTGCGCATGAATAGAGGAGGCAGTGAATTGGAGAGAGAAAAAATTCTGGAAATCAGTCATATGCAGATAGCTTTCTGTCAGTATCAGAGGGGGATACAGCAGATACAGCTTCCGGTAATCCGAGATCTGAACGTCACAGTTCATGCAGGAGAGATAGTGGCTGTTGTTGGATCATCGGGTTCCGGAAAGAGCCTTCTGGCACATGGAATCATGGGAATTTTGCCATACAATGCTACGATGGAGGGAGAGGTTTATTATTGTGGAGAAAACCTTACCGAAAAGAAGATAAAGCAGCTTCGTGGGAAAGAGATTGTTCTGGTGCCGCAGAGTACTTCTTATCTGGATCCACTTATGAAAGTGGGGCAGCAGATCTGTAAGGGGAAGAAAACTCCGGAAAAAAAGCGAAAACTGGATTCTATTTTTGAAAAGTATGGACTGGGTAAGAATGTTCAGGAACAGTATCCGTTTGAACTGTCGGGGGGAATGACAAGAAGAGTCATGATCTCAACAGCTCTGATCGAAACTCCGAAGCTGGTGATCGCGGATGAACCGACGCCCGGATTGGATCCAAAGCTTGCCAGACGGGCGATGGAACATTTCAGGGAACTTGCAGATATGGGAGCTGCGGTACTGGTGATTACGCATGATCTGGAGCTGGCATTGCAGACTGTGGACCGGATTCAGGTATTCTATGCAGGATATACGATTGAGGATTCACCGGCAGAGGATTTTGCGAAGGAAGAAACTCTGCGCCATCCGTATACGAAGGCATTATGGCGTGCTATGCCAGGACATGGATTTCACTATATAGACGGAGTTCAGCCATATGCAAGGGATATGCAGCAGGGCTGTCCGTTTGCACCACGTTGCGGGAAATGTACAGATAAATGTAAGGAAGAAGTTCCATGGCACCAGTCAGGGAATGGTTATGTGAGGTGCATTTATGATACTTGAAGCAAAAAATCTTTCGTTTCGTTATGAAGAATCCGGAAGAAAAATACTTGATCAGTTCAGTTTGCAGGTAGATAGCAGCGAACGTGTGGGAATTCTGGCACCGAGTGGATTTGGAAAGACAACTCTCTGTAAGATCCTTGCGGGATACGAAGAACCAGAGACAGGTACAGTGTTGATGGATGGAAAATCATTATATTCGTATAAAGGCTATTGTCCGGTACAGATGATCTGGCAGCACCCGGAGCAGGCGGTGAATCCGAGACTTCGGATGAGAAATGTTTTTGAAGAAGGAGATCAGGTAGAGACGGAACTGATAAAGAAATTGGGAATAGAGCCTGACTGGATGAATCGCTTTCCAACGGAACTTTCCGGGGGAGAATTGCAGAGATTCTGTATTGCAAGAGCGCTTGGAAAAAGAACAAGATTTCTTTTGGCAGATGAGATCAGTACAATGCTCGATCTCATTACTCAAAGCCAGATCTGGCATTTCCTTATGGAAGAAACCCAGAGAAGAGGAATTGGTATGATCGTAGTCAGCCACAGTCCGGAACTGGTAGAGAAAGTGTGTACCAGAGTGGTGGAACTTAAGTAAATGGAAGATGTGAAAAAAGACCTGGAACATTATCTTGCTGATGATAAACAGGATAAATAAAAGAAAAATGTCGTCCATTTATGTTCTGTTTTGAAAAAGATGGCAAGTTATGGTTCTAATACATTCAACAGTTGTAGCAACAGTAGACGCGGAGGGACATCCTGTAACTCGTGTGATCGATATGATGTTGCACGATGACAACAGATTATATTTCCTGACCGCAAAGGGAAAAGTTTTTTACGAACAGCTGATGGAACAGAAGTTTATCGCAATCAGCGGAATGACAGGCGGCGAAGGCTCTATGAGCAAAAAGGCAGTTTCCGTACGTGGAAAGGTTAGAAATATCGACACAAGCAAACCCCCTTTTGTAATCAGCCAGGAACATTGCCTGCATTGCGGAAACTGTATGGCTGTCTGTTCTTATAATGCTGTAGAAAAAAGATAGAAGGGTGTGGTGGAAAAATGAATCAGCAGGAAAGACTAAATTATTTAGTAGAGAGTTTTAAGGAAGATTCGGGAGAGTACAGAAACCTGCAGGTGGGAGATTCAGAAGAAGAGAAACGCACTGTACTTCGCTCACTGATGAATATCCGTATGCCTGGAAGTATCAGTGAAACTGTCCTGAAGATTCAGAACGAATTTCTGACAGAAGATGCAAAAGAGAAAGGAATCGTTTCCCTTGACAGTATTCCGACTGTAAAAGAACAGTATGGAAGCAGTCATCCATTTGCAGATAAAATCTCAGTCTGGCAGGGAGATATCACAAGACTTGAGGTAGGTGCGATTGTCAATGCCGCGAACTGCCAGATGCTTGGCTGCTTTGTGCCTTGCCACAGATGCATTGATAATGCCATCCATTCTGCAGCAGGTATCCAGCTTCGAAATGAATGTGATGCGATTATGAAAAATAAAAAGATGCAGTATGGCAGACACTATCAGGAACCGACAGGAACAGCAACACTGACTCATGCCTATAATCTTCCATGTGCTTACGTAATCCATACTGTTGGTCCTATCGTAGGATATAAACTGACAGATAAACTGCGTCAGGATTTGCGCAATTGCTACGAAAGTGTGCTGAAATGTGCCTTAGAACAGGGCATCCGCAGCATTGCATTCTGTTGTATCAGCACAGGAGAATTCCATTTCCCGAATGATGAGGCCGCTGAGATTGCAGTTGATACAGTGACTGCTTTTCTGAAAGAACATGGGGAAGAATTTGACAGAGTAATCTTTAACGTATTTAAAGAACAGGATAAAGAACTGTATCAAGCACAATTCGAATAAAGCCAATAATTTCATACACATATATATGAAGCCTGTCTTGCCGGAATATACAAGACAGGCCTTTGTTATTTTAAACAAAAAAGATGTTTACTCTAATTCAGAAATGACTATTAAAAATATTGTTTATTTTCTTTGTTTATAAAATATTTCCAATGCATCCATTCCGACAGAATCAATGTCAGAAATTCGGCAGCTGGAACAGCCAGCCAGACGCCGGTGATTCCAAGAAAATACGGAAAGGTCACAAGGCAGATCACCAGGAAAAAGAGCGTTCTGGAAAATGAAATAATCGCAGAGACTTTTCCATTCGATAATGCGGTAAAAATCCCAGATGAAATGATGTTAATTCCGCTGAACAAAAAGTTTACCGCAAAAATGCGGAATCCGACAGATGCAAGCTCAAAGGTAGCCGAATCTTTGGTAAAGACGGATACGATAAATCCGGAACACAGAACCGATAACACAACCATGAACACAGAACAAATGCAGGTAAATTTCATAATGATCTTATATGTATTTCGAAGATGTTCTTTTTGCCCGGCTCCGTACTGGAAACCAATTACAGGACTGACGCCGATAGAAAGCCCCATGAAGAAGGCATTAAATAAAAACTGTCCATATAAAAGGATAGTAATAGCTGCAACTCCAGATGCACCTGCAAGCCTGATCAGTATGATATTAAACAGAAAAGTTACAATGGAGTTGGATAGCTGGCTGACCATTTCAGAAGAACCATTATAACAAGCCTCTCCGATCACTTTTAAATGGAAGCGAAATGGAGTGAAATATAAATCACTTCGTGGTTTCAGGAAGAAAAGGATTCCCACAACCGCAGGAAGTAACTGGCCGATTCCTGTTGCAATAGCTGCTCCGCTTACACCCATATTCAGAGGCACGATCAGAATATAATCCAGAACTCCGTTTAAAAGTCCGGCTCCAATCATCAAAAACAGTCCTAAGTTAGGCTTTCCTGCTGTAACAAAAAAGGACTGAAAAAAGATCTGTAATACACAGGCTGGTGCAAATAATATCAATACTTTTAAATAACTCTGGCAATCAGAAAGTAAAGCTTCTGTTGAGCCAAGTGCCCTGCAGATAGGTGTGAGAAAAAGCAGAACAAGAATGGCAATCAGTAGACTCGTAGCTAATCCGATCAAAATGAACTGGGTCATAAATGCGCGCGCTTCTTTTGGCTTTCCCTGACCTAAATGTTTACTGATAATGGCATTTCCGCCAGTTGCAAGCATAGTCGCAAGGGCAACAACAATACCCTCTATCGGATATACGATATTGACTGCTGAAAGTGCATTACTTCCGACAAATCTGGAAACAAATATTCCATCAACAATGGTATAACATGACATGAACACCATCATGATAATAGATGGCAACGCAAACTTTAACAGACTTCGGGTTGTAAAGTTCTGATTTATAGATGTACTCATAAATTCCTCCATTTTTATTTTTCTTGACTTTTCTCAGCATATACTATAGGGTAACCCTATAGTCAAGGAGGTTTTTTATGATTCGCGATACTTATATGACGACAGGAGAATTTGCAAAGCTAATGAAGATCTCCAAGCATACACTTTTTCATTATGATGATATCGGACTTTTTTGCCCGGAGATACTTGGAGAGAATGGATACCGCTATTATTCTATTTACCAGATGGAGACTTTGGATACGATTCTTTTATTGAAAAAATCCGGGATGTCACTTCAAGAGATAAAGGATTTTCTGGAACATAGAAGTTCGGAAAATTTTATGAAGATTTTTGATGTAAAACAAAAAGAGATTGACCAGGAAATAAGCAGGCTTCTTGCAATGAAAGAATGGATGAGTCAGAGAAAAGCGAAGATTCAATATATGCAAAAATGTGATTTTTCAGAGATAAAAGTAATTTATCATCCGGAAAGATATTATTTATATGAAGAATTTACCGATACAGATACTACGGATAAAGAATTTATGTTGAAAATTAATAAGCTGATTTCAAAGCTGGAAGAATTGGACAGGGGATATGACTATGATGTTGCCTATATGCAATTTCCTCAGGAAATTGAAAACTCTGTTTATGATGGATATCACAATGCCATTCTGTTGTTGCAGAAGAAAATACAGGATGTCAGTGTAAGCGTGCTTCCGAAAGGAAATTACCTCAGTGCGTATCATGTTGGTCATTGGGAAAATATTGGAGAGACTTATGAACGGCTTTTAGCATATATAAAAGAACATAAGATCAAGACAGAGGGAAATTATCTGGAATATTATGTTGTGGATAATTTCACTGCAAAGCAGATTGAGGACTATGTTACGGAAATTTCGATAAAAATCCAGGAATAATGCAAGAATAATGCAAGAATAATGAGGTATGGTCAGAATTATGTATATCGGGTAGGATAGGAGTTTTTTGGATACTGTACATGGAGTGAACAGTAATATTTTTTGCTTGACAAAGCGGAAAAACACCCATATAATTACCAATGGTAATTAACTAAGGTAATTATACAAGGAGCATATAACATGACAAATGAGAAAATCAAAAGAATGTTTGATGCCTGTTATCTGGCAAAGCGGATACGGGAAATGCTTCCGCCATTGCCACAAGGTGTTATGCCATCTTACATTCAATATATGGACAAAATCCAGGCGCTGGAAAAACAGGGCATTTGTGTAAAAGTATCAGACATCAGTGACGCATTGAATATTCCGCGCCCGGGAGTTACCAGAACAGTAAAAGAAATGGAAACGAAAGGATATCTCCAGAAATTATCCTCTCCTGATGATGGTCGTGTCACTTTTATTACTCTTACGGAAGCGGGAAAAGCTTTGTCCCGGAAGTATAATGAGCATTATTTCAATGAACTATCTTCGTATTTGGATGATATTTCAGAGGAAGATGCAGATTGCATGATCCGTACGATCGGGAAATTTTATGAGATTATGAGTGAGAGGAGAGAACATTATGAAAAGTGATAAAGCGGATTTCACGCAGGGAAGTATTCTGAAGAAACTGGTAGCTTTTATGATGCCGGTTCTTGGGGCATTAATTTTGCAGGCAGCCTACGGTGCTGTTGACTTGCTAGTAGTGGGAAGATTTGGTTCAACTTCCGGACTTTCAGCTGTTTCCACAGGAAGTCAGGTTCTGAACCTGGTTACATTTGTGGTAGTTCAGTTTGCTATGGGTATTACGGTTCTGATCGCCAGATATCTTGGTGAAAAGAAGCCGGAAAAGATAGGAGCAGTTATTGGTGGAGGAGCGATTGTTTTTACCATCATCTCGGTTGTTTTGTTTATCGTAATGGTATGTTTTGCTCATCCGATTTCTATACTTATGCAGGCACCGGAAGAGGCGGTTGATCTGACTGCCAGCTATGTGCGTATTTGCGGAGGCGGTATTTTTTTCATTGTAGCTTACAATCTACTATCTGCAATTTTCAGAGGACTTGGAGATAGCAAATCACCATTGCTGTTTGTTCTGGTTGCATGTATCGTAAATGTGATTGGAGATTTGGCTCTTGTGGCTGGATTACATATGGATGCAGCAGGAGCGGCGATTGCGACAGTTTCTGCACAGGCACTCAGTGTGGTATTTGCAGTAATTCTTTTAATGAAGAAAGATCTTCCATTTACCATTGCAAGAAAAGATTTCCGTCTGAATCCACAGTGTAAAAAGTTTCTGAAAATCGGATTACCACTGGCTCTCCAGGAGTTTCTGACACAGGTTTCATTTCTGGCATTATGTGCGTTTGTCAATCGTCTGGGACTGGAGGCATCTTCAGGTTACGGAGTTGCATGTAAAATCGTAAACTTTGCGATGCTTGTGCCGAGTGCGCTGATGCAGTCCATGGCATCTTTTGTTTCCCAGAACATAGGAGCAGGAAAGAAAAAACGTGCGAAGAAATCTATGTTTACAGGTATTGGAGTCGGCCTGGTTGTCGGATGTCTGGTATTTGCGCTTGTTATATTCAAAGGTGATGTGCTTGCAGGATTTTTCTCCACAGATGCGGCTGTTATTGAGAATGGTTATGCTTATCTGAAAGGCTTTGCATTGGAAACCATTGTGACAGCGATTCTTTTCAGTATGGTTGGCTATTTCAACGGAAACAATAAGACCATCTGGGTTATGACACAGGGACTGATCCAGACACTTCTGGTACGTCTCCCACTGGCATATTTTATGAGTATCCAGCCAAACGCCAGCCTGACAAAGATTGGTCTGGCAGCACCGATTTCAACTATGGTGGGAGTTGTGCTGAACATTGGATTTTATGTATATCTTAACCGCGCAGAACAAAAGAATAGTAAGAAGATTTCATGATTTAAATCTGATACAGTGAATATTAAAGCAGACAAAACCTGGAGTTTCCGGGAATTGTCTGCTTTTGTATTCATAGAAAAATTATTTTAGCATCCAAATAATTCAGCAGTTTTTTTCATTCGTTCAGCAATCGGAACACCGAACGGACAGCGTGATTCGCATGCCTGACATCCGATACATTCGGAAGCTTTATGTTTCAGAAGTTCGTAATGAGACTGTACAGTTGCCGGTACGGCTGGCTGCATAGTTGCAAGATCGTAGAATTTATTGATCATTGCGATGTCCAGATTGGATACGCAAGGTTTGCAGTGACCGCAGTAAGTACATTCGCCGCGGTAGGAGTGCAGCGGTGCATTTGCAAGTATGGATGCATAGTCTTTTTCTTCTTCAGAAGCATTTTCGTAAGCTGTGGCAGCATCAATCTGCTCTTTTGTATCATATCCGCACATAATAGAACAGACAGCCGGTCTGGTCAGGGCGTAGTGGATACACTGTATTGGTGTTAAGGTTACACCGAATGGAGAACGCTTTTCATCGAACAGTCTTCCTCCGGCAAAGCCCTTCATAACAGTGATTCCAACATCGTTCTGTTCACAGACTTTATATAAGCGTGCGCGGTCCGGGTCGATTCCCTTGAGATTTTTGTCAAATTCATCTGCAAACATAGTATCAATATTTTCACTTGCAGGAAGCATATCGAAAGCCGGATTGATGCTGAAAAGAATCATTTCCACGAATCCGGATTCGGCAGCTTTGACTGCTACTTTAGGGTTATGGGAACTCATACCGATGTGGCGGATCACACCTGTATTTTTTAATTCCATCACATAGTCCATGTAATCGGAATGCTGAATCTGTTCCCATTCTTCTTCGGAATCTATGTAGTGGATCATGCCGAGATCAATGTAATCGGTCTGCAGTCTTTTTAACAGATCTTCGAATGCAGGACGGACATATTTCATATCTCTGGTACGGAAATACTGGTTGTCTTTCCAGGTAGAACCAATATGTCCTTGAATGAACCACTGGCTTCGGTTTTCTTTGATTCCTTTTCCAATGATATCTCTGGATTTCGGGTCTGCCATCCAGCAGTCCAGAATGTTGATTCCTTTTGAAGAAGCATAGCGGATCAGCTCAATGCTCTCTTCTTCCGGATGACGTTCCAGCCATTCCCCACCGAAGCCGATTTCACTCACCTGAAGATTTGTCTTTCCCAATCTGCGTGTTTTCATTATCGATTTCCTCCTTTATATGCAATAATACATGCATTGCAACATAGTATAGATGCGTCAATACATGTATTATTATTCAATGTAGATATGTTTGACACATACGGAAAACATACCTGTGTATATTACATATTAGTACTTAAAGAGTACTGGAAGTCAAGTGTTTTTGAAAAAATGTCAGTAAAAAACAGTCACAAAATCGACTTTTAAAGTTGCTGTTTATTTTGTACGGAATAGTAGCGTGAGAACAGCAATCTTTTAAAATTAATATCAGGCTTATAGAGTTAAGATTGTTAACGGCTCCTGGAATCGCCTGTTTTAAGTATAATCGTGCATCCTGCCATAAAAGCAAACATAACTGCCATAAAAACCGGGAAGATTTTAGTACCGGTAATGTCTGACAGAAAACCAAAAAGCACCGGTGTAAGCATGATACTCAGGTTTGAAAATGCCATTTCGATTCCGATAATGGACTGGGATGTTTCTTTTTTATAGAGGATGGGGGTTAAGTGAGTCATATTAGGGAAAATCGGGCCGTTACCAAGTCCTACCAGAAAAAGCCCAAGTACTGCAAAGGAAACAGTATTTGTCAGCAGCAAAATACATACGGCTGCAAGTATAATACTTTCTCCTATGGTGATAATTTTCCAGTCAGAAAATTTCAAGGATAACAGACCAGAGAGAAAACGGCCCAGAGTCATACCAGCGAAATAGAAGGTGATCAATGCTGCAGCCATATCAGCGGATAATCCGATAGTATCAGAAAGATAGGTACTTCCCCAGATCAGACAGGTGGACTCTAAGGCACTGATTCCAACAAATACACCGCAGGAGGCCCATATTTTTTTACGCTTTATCATCTGAAATAGTGGCAATACACAAATATTGTCGTCTTCTTGTTGCGTTGCTTTGACCTTTTTCCATAAAGGCAGGCTGAAAAAGGATAAGAGGGCAATTATAAGCTGGATATAAAAAACAGTTCGATATCCGCCACGCCAGTTCAGGTTGTCTGATAATGCAAGTGACATAAGGTAAGGGCTGACAGTAACACCAACGCCATAAAAACAGTGTAAAAAGCTCATCTGCATTGCATTATAGCGGAGTGCTACATAATTATTTAATGCAGTATCGATAGAACCGGCACCAATTCCTAAAGGAACCGCACACAAACAAAGCCAGAGAAAGTTGTGGGAACATGAAAAACCTAATAAAGCGATTGCGGTAAGACTCGTTGAAAGAGCGGTGACCTTTGCTGTTCCCAGTTTGGCAATGATTCTTGTACTGAAAAGGCTGGATAGAACTGTTCCGGTGGAAATAATTGCTGAAATGATGCTGGCATATGAGACTGGAACATGAAATTTTCCATAAATAGCCGGCCAGGCAGAACCGAGCAGAGAATCAGGGATTCCCAGACCGATATAAAAAATGTAGATAAAAATAAGTAAAATAGTTGCCATTTTAATATGTTACCTCCGTATCTTTTTGCATTGCTTTTCAAATATCAATATCGTTTGGATATATTATTGTGAATAATCGCTTTTTACGTTACTGTTCACTCCGTTCTCAGTAACGTAGCCAAAATTCATTCCAGATTGCCTGCGGCAATGGAATTTTGGCTTGCATGTCTCGGGATTTTGGCATTTTCATGCCAAAACGCCTCGCGGGATAGTAGCGTGTGAACAGTTACCTTTTTACCAGATAATATCACCTGCTCATAGGCGATTCTATAGTTTATCTGCTCAATTTATGGTATTATTTACCCAAATATAAAAGAAGGAGAGATAAGAGATATGGATACGATACTGCTTGATCATCAGCTTCAGGAAATGTTTCTGTTTGAGGATTCTTCTTTTCCAATAAAATATTATGTAGATAATTTGGAACAGTGGGCGGATTATCAGGTGCCGTTGCACTGGCATTTGGGATATGAGATTTTTTCAGCAATTTATCAGGATATTGAAGTACAGATTGGACAGAAACATCTGCGCCTTTTAAAAGGTGAGTCAATTTTGATCGGAGCTGAACAGATGCACAGTTATCGTATGACAGAAGTTGGAAAATGTTGTCTGTGTCCCAATATTGTATTTGCAGATGAAGTACTTGCACCAATGACAAGTACTGTTTTTAAAAAATATTTTGCGCCTGTACTCAACAACCAGGATTTGCCTTATCTTATTCTTTCTCCAACGGTAGAATGGCAGAAACCGTTATTGAATCATTTGTTTGAGATATACGGACTTCTTTCGGAAAATGAAAATGTTAATGATAATAGTACTGAGCGTTGCGTGATTAAGCCAATAGAATCAGCATGCCCTGAAATTGAAATACATCAAAAACTGATATCCATATTTCAGATTTTGTATTGCCATCAAAATGAACTCTCTCATATAAATTCAAGCAAAGGAAATCAACAGACACAGATAAGAATTCAAAAAATGCTACGCTACATACAGGAACATTTTGCGGAAGAAATTTCACTGGAGAATCTGGCGGATTTTGCAGGTATCAGCAGAAGCGAGGCTGGGAGATGTTTTAAAAAGTACTATGCACAGTCGCCAATGGGGTATGTTACCTTATACCGGTTAAAATATGCTCAGGAACTTTTGGCAAAATCGTCATTAACAATTAACGAAATAGCATATCGGTGTGGTTTTAAAGATAACAGTTATTTTGTTAAAGTATTCAAGAAACACTTGAAGCAGACACCATCGGAATATCGAAAGAAAAATTTATAATGTAATATTTTACAGTAATTTTACCTTATTCAAACCGTAGCGTGATAGAGGGAACCTCTTCTGACTGATACAATTAATAAAGTTGCAAACCAAGAAGCATGAGGAACTTGTATCAGTATTTATTTTACAAATGAACGTGAAAGAAATACCAGAACGTATTTGAAAAGGAAGAGGGAGAAAACAGGTAATGAACGAAAATGTAAAAGTGATTTTTGGACTGATTGGCGGCCTGGCGTTATTTCTTTATGGAATGAACAGCATGAGTGATGCGCTGCAAAAAGCTGCTGGGGAAAAGATGAAAAAGATTCTGGGATTTCTTACGAAGAACCCGGTCATGGGAGCGCTTGCAGGAGCACTGGTCACAGGAAATTATGGGCAGTGTAATGAAACCACTGGCAACCAGTCCGGTTTTTACTGATCTTATGGGAAAAGTTTCTTCCATTCCGGTATTAGGGGTACTTCTTGGTGCGGCGATGACATTGGTAGTGCAGAGTTCTTCTGCTACGATTGCAGTACTTCAGAACTTTGCATCTCAGGCAGGACCGGATGATATGACAAGTGTGATAGGTCTGGCAGGAGCGATTCCTATTTTGCTTGGAGATAATATCGGTACTACGATTATAGCACTTCTGGCATCTATTGGACAGTCAAAGAATGCGAAACGTACTGCAATCGCACATAGTATCTTTAACATTTCAGAAAGTTTTGTTTTTGTATGGCTGATTCCGTGGTTTGCGAAATTCGTACAGTATATTTCACCAAAAGGCAACGAAGTAGAGGTAATTTCACGTCAAATTGCGAATGCGCATACGACTTTCAATGTGGTATGTACACTGGTGTGGCTGCCACTGATTCCGTTGATGGTTAAAATTGTAACTACGATTATTCCGGGAAAAGATAAGAAAATCAAGGCAGCTTATGAGCCGAAATATCTGGACAACAAGATGATTGACCAGCCGGTGGCTGCTATGTATCTGGTATCACAGGAACTGGAAAATCTGGCAGGTTTTGCTGCAACTATGCTTACACAGTTATAAGAAGTGATCAGCGTAGGAAAAACATCTGCCGCATATGATAAATTTAAGAAAAAACTGGAAACTGTACAGCATTTACAGGAAGATGTGACAGAATATATTACCAGACTTTTTTCCAGTGGTAATCTGACAGAACAACAGTCGGAACAGACTGCGGGACTGCTTTATGTGACGAATAATATTCAGAGGATAGCAGATCGATGTCAGGATATTGATGGAATCTGGGATCAGATCGAAAGTAAGGGAATGAAACTTTCTGCGACTGCAAATGAAGAGTTGGGAAATTGCATTGCTATTACATGGGATTTATTAAATCAAGCGATGGAAGCAGTGAAAGAAGGAAGCGCCGAGCAGGCGGAACAGGTATTTAAGAATAAGAAAAAGATGAACAAGGCGGAAAAGAAGTTTAATAAGGCACACCTGAACAGAGTAAAAGAGCAGAAATGTGATCCTGGTTTAACAATAGGCTTTTCCGGGATCCTTTATAATCTGGAAAGAGCAGCAGATAACTGCGTGAGCATTGCAGAAGAAGCATTGGATAATACGGGCTTTGTACAGCTTGGAGAGGACGCCAGAGAATTTGCGATGGATGCAGTGGCAGAAAGTGTTGCGTTAGGCGATAAATAAAATAATTTAAAGTGTATAATTAGTTTGATGGCATTTGTATAAGTTTATTAAAAAAGTACTTCCCATGGTGGAGGTACTTTTTTTATGGGTTGAATCTGGTAAATTTGTTTTGTCAAAATAATTTGGAACAATTACTGACTGTCCCATAAAATGACCTGAATTTCGCGGCTAATATGGTTAATTATACTTCGGATTTTAACAATTATGATTCTATGTTAAGGAATATGTAAATGTCTGTCAAACATAAGGAAAATCTGTTGTTTTTGGAAAATTCGGGTGCTATACTTCATGCGACGACTGAAAAACAAGAATATTTTTTGAAAAGGAGTCTATTATTATGAAAAGAAAATTAATTGCAGGTCTTTTAACAGCTCTTTCTATGACAGTGGTTTGTCCGGCAGCATATGCATCTACAGATCATTATACAGACAGCAGCGTGGTTGGTGCTGATTCTGGATGGTCTGACTGGGATGCAGCATGGGAAACAACAGCAGCTGATTTTACAAAGGTATCTCTTACGCCTGGTGCTGATGATACTCAGCTGAATTTCGCATGGTATAGTGAGAAAGGTGACAGCGATGCAACACCTGTAGTTCATTTTGGAACAGATAAAGATAATCTTGAGACATTCGAGGGAACTGCCGGTGACGTAGATCAGAGTCTTACGGGAGATAAGGCTTATGAATATAATCATGTAACAGTTACAGGACTGGAACCGAATACAACTTATTATTACACAGTTGAGAAAAACGGTGAGCAGACAGACGTATGTGAATATAAAACACAGAGTACAGATTCTGTAAAGATCCTTTATGTAGGCGACCCGCAGATTGGTGCTTCCAAAGGTCAGACTCAGAATGGCGCAGAGCTTTCCAATGAATCAGGTGCGGCAAATAAAGCAGCAGAGAATGATGGCTTTTCATGGAATCGTACTCTGAATACAGCACTTGAGGAAAATCCGGATATTAACTTTGTAATCTCAGCAGGTGACCAGGTTAACAAAACAGGTGAAGCAAAAGAGGAAGAATATGCTTCCTACCTGAGTGCTGATGCGCTGAAAGGTCTTGCAGTGGCAACTACGATTGGTAACCATGATTCTTTAAATGAAGATTACATGTATCACTTTAATAATCCGAATAATACAGAGAATGGAAAAACTCAGGCTGGTGGTGATTATTACTACAGTTATGGTGAGGGACTTTTCATTGTTTTAAATACCAATAATTATAACGTGGCAGAACATCAGAAAACAATCGAAGAAGCTGTCAAAGCTTATCCGGATGCAAAATGGCGTATCGTAACCATTCATCAGGATATTTACGGATCTGGTCTTGATCATTCAGATACCGATGGTATGATCCTTCGTACACAGCTTACTCCTGTATTTGATGCAAATGATATCGATGTTGTCCTTCAGGGACATGACCATACATACAGTCGTTCCAAAATGCTTTATGGTGATGGACAGACTCATGGTAAATATGAGTTCAGTCTGAATGCAGATGGAACAGATTATGACTGGGATCATGCTACAAATGTAGATACACAGGAACAGATCGCACTTGCTCCGGAAGAAGGAGATACAGATGCACAGGCTGCACTGGATGCATTCCATCAGGATAATAGCTGCTATACAATCGAAGATGTTGATGGAGATACCGTTACAGATCCACAGGGAATCCTGTACATGACAGCAAACTCCGCTTCAGGTTCTAAGTATTATGAACTTCTTTCCACTCAGCAGGATTATGTGGCAGCCCGCAGCCAGAACTGGCTTCCAAGTTATTCTGTCATTACATTGACAGCAGATGCATTCTCTATTGATACTTACCAGATTACAGATGATGGTAAGGCAGAAGCAATTGATGATACATTTACTATCAAAAAAACGGGCACAGATACTACGAACAATTCCTCAGATACCTCAGACACTTCTGCTGACACCACAGACAGTGACGCTGAAGCATCAGATTCTTCGGATACACCAGCAGATAATGCAGATACTTCTACAGATGCAGTAGCTGAAACATCTGAGAATTAAAAGCAGAATCTGAGAAATCAAATTCTATGAAAAACATAAAACTTACCGGGCTACTTACCAGAAAAAAGGCAGTCCGGTATCTTATTTATTTTTTACTTGTCTGTGTGTTCGCTGTTTTTGTTATCAGGCTGAATCAGGTAGAAAAAACAGAATTGGTGGTTCGGACAGGGCAGACATTTGAGAAAGCGAAAGTGGTGAAAATTCTTCAGGATAATCTGGAGGAAAACGGAACCCGTGTAGGAGAGCAGAAAGTACGTGTACACATGCTTACAGGGGTACGAAAAGGAGAAGAGCTTGATATTACAAGTAGTTCTGGGTATTTATTTGGCGCGGCATGCAAACCTGGAATGAAAGTAATCGTTATGCAGAGTGTTGCAGGTGATTCTACAGTTGCCAGTGTTTATACACAGGATAGAGAATCGGTTATTTATATTTTTGCACTTATTTATCTGTTAGCGCTTTGCATGATTGGTGGAAAGCAGGGAATAAAAGGCTGCCTTGGACTTGTCTTTACGTTTTTCTGCGTGATTTTTGTATATCTGCCGCTTGTGTATCTGAAATACTCACCGTTTTGGACCGCAGTGTTTGTATGTTTTATTACGACACTGGTTACCATGTATCTTATCGGAGGTCCTACACGAAAAACGTGTGCCGCAACGCTTGGAACTCTTGCCGGAGTAGTTCTTGCCGGGATTTCCGCATGGTGTTTTAGTAAGGCATCTGGAATTTCCGGATATAATGTATCGGATATTGAGACGTTGATGACTCTCTGGAATACAAATCGCATCCAGGTAGGTGGATTGCTGTTTTCAGGTCTGCTGATTTCATGTTTAGGTGCTGTTATGGATGTTGCAATGTCAATCAGCAGTGCTATTGATGAAATCTATAAACAGAATTCTTCTTTAACAAGAACAGAACTTTTTAAAGCAGGACTGCGTGTGGGACGAGATATGATGGGAACGGACAGTAATACGCTTATCCTGGCATTTGCAGGAAGCAGCGTCAGTACACTTCTTCTTGATTACGCATATGATCTTCCGTATCAGCAGATTATTAATTCAAATAATATTGGAATTGCAATCATGCAGGGGCTTGCAGGAAGTTTCGGAATCGTACTTTCAGTGCCATTTACCGTACTGATCTGTACCGTGCTTTTTCATAAAAATAAACAGCTGGATTAAAATAGGGGAATAATAGCCTTGATTGTTTGGTATGGTCAAGGCTATTGTTATGTTTGAAAATAGTATTCACCTAATTCTAAAACTTGTCATTTTGGATTGTAGATGCTAAAATAATATCAGATAATATATTATATATTATGGATATAAAATGCGAATTTTGAATAAAATATTATCTATAATGAGGTGATAATATGGAACAATTAATATGGAACAATTAATATGGGAAACAGCTGAAGAACTAGATCAGAAGTTAGCGCAGCGAGTCAGGAATATTAGAAAAAGACGTTCTATTTCCCAGCAAAGATTAGCATCTATGAGTGGAGTAAGTTATGGTTCAATTAAAAGATTCGAAACGACAGGACAGATATCGCTGGTATCCTTGACAAAGATTGCGATGGCACTGGATATTGCAGATGAACTCAGAAATATTTTTACACAGGTGCCTTATCGAAATATCCAGGAGGTTATAAATGAGTCGAGATAATGTATTACAGGTGTTTTACGATGAAAAACTTGTGGGAACATTGGCTATGACGGCTGAATATAAAACTGCATTTCAATATTGTGAAGAATGGCTTGAGAATGGATTATTAAATTTCCAGCTCATGTAGATGGAGTAAATGCTGGAAAAATGGAATACGAGTATTCTCGGTGCGCTATGCAATGCGGAATTATAATGAGTGAGACAAGATTATTTCCATCTGAGAGATGTAAGGGATATTTCGGTACTAAAAGATTTGATAGAAGATTGGATAAAACAGGGTGTAAAAAAATTCATATGCTGACAGCAGCGGCACTGTTGGAGCTTGATTTTGAACAGCCAAGTCTGGACTATCATAGTTTAATGAAATTAATGAAGATTCTTACCAGGGATAATAAAAATGATGTGGAAAATATGTTCCGGCGTATGTGTTTTAATGTTTTTGCCCATAACAGAGATGATCATTCGAAAAATTTCACATATCTGTATAACGAAACAGAGGATGTATGGAGATTAAGTCCTGCGTATGATCTTACTTACAGTACTACTTATTACGGAGAACATACGACAACTGTTGATGGAAATGGACGTAATCCGGGGAAAAAAGAACTGTCCGTAACCGGACTGAAAACACCGGAAATAATAAAAGTAGCTGTATAGCTTTAAAGAGCAAACAGTAGTGGTGCCATGGATGCACCCTGAAAAAGGCGCATCCCGCCTTAATTCAGATGTTCTGGTAACTTAGTTATCGAGTAATTCACATATAGGCATATAGTAATTTCATATAAAATTATTTCAGTAGTGTTCACACTTATCTACAAGAACTGTCACATGCAACTATCCTTAGCAGTATGACAACTTTGAGGTATATTCTCGTTCATTGTAGTTGGTGAGATTAAGTCAATGGATGTTCTCTGTAATACATTCTTGTAAAGTTCAAAAACGTCTGCATATCTCCACTGATATATTTTCCTTTTTTCCAGATCATACCAATCTTAATGTGGATTGGCGGATTAAGCGGAATTCCTGTAATTTCAGAATCAGTAAATTTATCAAGCATACTGGAATAGAGGAAACAACTGTATTTTCCTGTTTTTATAAATTGCAGAGTTGTGTAAATCTGACTGCTACGCATAACAATATTGGGTATGTATCCATCCATTTCGAATCTTGTTTTTAACAGCTGGTTCTGGACAGAATCAGCATTGAAAAAAATCAGCAATTCTTTAGACATTTCTTTTGTAGTAACGATTTCTTTATCCGCCAGTCGGTGGTCTTTATTCACACAGAAAACAACCTGATCATTAGCAAGAACAACATTGTGAAATTTATCAATATTATACTGTTCCATATTGACCAGCGCCAGATCCAGAGTATCATTCTGAACCAGATCACAGGCGCGGACAGAGCCGTATTCTTCCAGCACGACTGCGATTTCAGGATGATCCTGGTGAAATGCAGTGAGTAGTTCTGGGAAAAACACAGTACTTAGCATAGGTGGGATTCCAATCCGAAGGGGTGGTTTCACTCTGGACATACTGGAATAGTCGGCCTGAAGTTCATTGCAATATTGAAGAATATAAGTAGCTGATTGGAATCAGCATTCAGATTTCAGCTTGTATCGGAGCGATTTTCCTGGTGCTGACAGGAGTAATCTCTGAGAAAGAGGCGCTGGCTTCTATTGATTTGAAAGTAGTATTGCTTTTTGGTGGTTCTCTTACACTGGCAAAAGCCCTGGATACAACAGGTGCCGGTGAGCTGATTGCGGATAAGATCGTAGGACTTCTCGGAGCAGATCCGAATCCGACCATTCTTCTGCTGGTAATCTTTATTGTAATCTGTATGATTTTATTGCCGATTCTGTTTCCGTTCTATCCGTAAAAACGGAATAGGATATCTTGCCAGCTACGTGCCCGGCGGTTGGAAGAAATCAAAATATTAAGTTAAAAAGCAAAGAAAAATTGCTTTACATATAACTCAATAAAACCCAAAAATCAAATGCCAAAAAACAGGACAGTTCGGAATCTACAGTCCAGTCCAAATGTCGCTGTTTGATCAGTGACAGATGTAGGAGTAAGTTAATTGGAAACTTAACTTGCCAGTACATTGGTAACACGAAAATATCTGAAGTATATCAGGAGGTAAAACATGACTAAGGAAAATGGAGTTAAAGTATTAACAGACATGGTAGCAGATTTTGTTGCCCACATTGGAAAAAAATTACCGGATGACGTAGTAGCGAAGCTGGAAGAACTTGGCTCTCAGGAGACAGATGCACTTCCGAAAGTTCTCTACGAGACAATGACGAAAAACCAGGGACTGGCTGTCGAGTTAAATCGTCCAAGCTGCCAGGATACAGGCGTTCTTCAGTTCTGGCTGAAATGTGGAACTAATTTCCCATATATCAATGAACTGGAAGGACTTCTGAAAGAAGCTGTTGTACAGGTTACTTTTGCAGCGCCATTAAGACATAATTCTGTAGAAACTTTTGATGAATATAATACCAAGAAGAATGTTGGAAAAGGAACTCCGACTGTATGGTGGGATATCGTTCCGAACAGTGATAAATGTGAAATTTACGCATACATGGCAGGCGGCGGATGCACTCTTCCGGGAAAAGCAATGGTGCTTATGCCAGGTGCAGGTTATGAAGGCGTCACAGATTTTGTACTTGATCAGATGACCAGTTATGGACTGAATGCTTGTCCTCCGCTCCTTGTCGGTGTTGGTGTAGGTACATCTGTAGAGACTGCTGCTCTCAATTCCAAGAAAGCGCTGATGCGTCCGATTGGCTCTCATAATGACAATGCTAATGCTGCTAAGATGGAGAAACTGTTGGAAGATGGAATCAATGCAATCGGCCTTGGACCGCAGGGAATGGGAGGAAAATATTCCGTAATGGGCGTAAATATCGAGAATACAGCACGCCATCCATCTGCAATCGGTGTTGCAGTAAATGTAGGCTGCTGGTCACATCGTCGTGGTCATATTGTAGTGAATCCTGACCTGACAGTAACCTGTGATACACATTCCACTTGGAAATTCAATGCATAAACGGAGGGAAAAATCATGATCGAAATCAGAGGAGATAAAAAAGTTCTTATTACACCAATCAGTGCAGAAGATCTGGCAGATATTAAAATCGGTGATATTGTATGGCTGGACGGAGATCTGATGACCTGTCGTGATGTGGCACATCGTCGTCTTGTTGAGTATGGAAGAGAACTTCCATATGATATCAGAAACAAAGCAATTTTCCATGCAGGACCTATTGTCCGTAAAATCGAAGGGACAGAAGATGATTATGAAATGGTTTCTGTAGGACCGACAACTTCCATGCGTATGGAGAAATTTGAATATGAATTTACAAAATTAACAGGTGTCCGCGTAATCGTGGGAAAAGGTGGAATGGGACCAAATACAGAGCGTGCATGTAAGGAATTTGGTGCGATCCACTGTGTATTCCCGGCCGGATGTGCAGTTGTAGCAGCCACTGAAGTTGAGAAAATCGCAGAACATCACTGGGATGAACTGGGAATACCGGAAACATTATGGTGCAGTAAAGTCAAAGAGTTTGGTCCGCTGATCGTATCTATTGATGCGCAGGGAAGAAACCTTTTCGAAGAGAATAAGGTAATCTTCAACGAAAGAAAAGAAGCAGCCAAACAGGCTATTTATCCGGAAGTAAAATTCATTAAATAATAAAAAGTAATACATTAAGAAACTTATCGATTAATGCCAATAATAATTCCTCAAAACCATCTTTATCATACAGGTGTACAAAGAGTGTGTCTCACTTTTTGTATACCTGTATTTTTATATCAATGATAGAAAAATTACCGTGTAATGTTCCTAAAATAATATGAAATGCTCGATAGCGGTGTAGTGGAGAATGATTATGCCGCTAAAGTACTCTGGTGTAACTTCGGGAGAGAGTAAAATAGTTAAAATTGTTGTCGTAGAGTTTTGGTTGACAACGATCTGTCATCATATATAATTAGATGATATCAGGGCGATAGCTCATAATATCAAAGGATTTTAAGAAATTTCCGGAAAGGATAACTATGTATCGTATTTTTATCGTAGAGGATGATGAGATCATCTCAGAAGTACTGAAAAAGAATCTTTCGTCCTGGGGATATGATGTGTCCTGTGCGGAGGATTTTTCCAATATTATACAGGAATTTGTACGCAGAGATCCCCAGCTTGTCCTGCTGGATCTGAAGCTGCCTTTCTATAATGGCTTTCACTGGTGTGAAGAAATACGCAGAATTTCTCAGGTTCCGGTTATCTTTATTTCTTCGGCGGCAGATAACATGAATATGGTTATGGCAATGAGCCGCGGTGCAGATGATTTTATTGCAAAACCGTTTGATATGGATGTACTGACTGCAAAAATTCAGGCGATTCTGCGCCGCGCATATTCCTTTGGAACTCCGGGAAATGTTCTGGAATATAATGGGGTTGTTCTGAGTCCTTCCCGCTGTACCCTGACGTGGAATGGAAACGATATTGATCTTACGAAAAATGAGCTTCGTATTCTGGAAATATTGATGGAGCATGCCGGAAAGGTTGTTTCCAGAGATGCGATTATGACGAAGCTATGGGAGAGCGACAGTTTTATTGATGACAATACGCTGACTGTGAATATTACCCGCCTGCGCAGGAAACTGGAAAAAGAAGGGCTGAAAGAATTTATCATTACCAAAAAAGGTCTTGGATATATGGTATAAGGCGCAGTATAAACAAAAGGATTTTTTATGAAACTATTTCTGGATTATATAAACAAAATTAAATTCTATATCATTCTGCAGATGTTTCCCGTAATACTTGCAGAAATAATTTTCTTTCTTTATCAGCTGCCGATAGAACCGATGGTGTATGTTACTGTTTTCTGGTTATTAACCGGAATTTGTGCGTGTCTGAACGGATTTTACAGATACAGGAAAAAGGTACAACAGTTGGAACTGATCGCAGCTGCACCGGATATTAATCTTTCGCAGCTGGATTCTCCTGTTGGTCAGGCTGAAAGACTTCAACAGGAAATCATGCAGCAGCTGGATCAGATGCGTATCGATGTGGAGACTGCCAGCCAGAAGTCGTCTGAAGACATGACAGATTATTATACGATGTGGGCACATCAGATCAAAACGCCGATTTTTGCACTGCGTCTTTTGCTTCAGGAGAGTCCTGAGGAAAATAAAGAGAAACTTTCGGAACTTTTTAAAATTGAGCAGTATGTGGAGATGGTTCTTGGCTATCTAAGGACAGAAGATATGTCTTCGGATCTTAAGCTTTCCCACTGTTCTCTTGACCGGATCATACGTGATCAGATTCATAAATATGCAGGAATTTTTGTCTCAAAGAAACTCACACTTACTTATGAAAGTATTTCGCAAGATGTTCTGACGGATGAAAAATGGCTGGGATTTGTGATCGGACAAATTTTATCAAATGCTCTGAAATATACCCGGACCGGAGGAATCCGAATTTATCTGGAGAAAAAATTATCTCTGGATACAGATGATGTAAGCATTTCGATAGGAAATGATAGCTGCAATAAAGTAGAAAACCTTACACTGGTCATTGAAGATACCGGAATTGGTATTCGTGCAGAAGATATTCCGCGAATCTTCGAAAAAGGCTACACCGGGGTAAATGGACGGGATGATAACCGCGCAACAGGTATCGGACTGTATCTCAGTAACAAGATTATGCGCAAACTGGGACATTGCCTTTATATAACTTCTACGGAAGGAAAAGGAACGAAAGTATTTCTTGAATTTTCAGTTAAAGATTTGAATATGTATTAGAGTTTTTTAACACGTTTTAGAGGAAAACTGCTAATATTTAAGTGACACGAAACCTTACAGAAATGTAAGGTTTTTTCATATAATGTAACCTGTTTCGATGGCAGAAGCCGTAAAAAATTCTTATACTTACGGTATCAATTAAAAGAAAGGAGCCCCATTTATGGCTTTGCTTGAAGTTACAAATATCAAAAAAATATACAGTACACGTTTCGGGGGAAACAAGGTACAGGCGCTTTCAAATGTTACATTTTCTGTAGAGGAAGGTGAGTTTGTCGCGATTATGGGGGAATCTGGTTCCGGTAAGACAACCTTGCTGAATATTCTTGCGTCTCTGGATCGTCCGACATCCGGAGAGGTTCTTCTGGAAGGAAAAAATATCGTACACCTTACAGAAAAAGAAATATCAGCATTCAGAAGGAAAAATCTTGGATTTGTTTTTCAGGATTTTAATTTGCTGGATACCTTCAGCCTGAGAGATAATATTTATCTTCCACTTGTTCTTACAGGAGAAGATTATCGTGAGATGGAACAGAAAATCCGCCCGATTGCGCAGGCTCTTAAGATCACAGAAATTCTGGATAAATTTCCATATGAAGTTTCCGGTGGTCAGAAACAACGTGCCGCTGTTGCAAGGGCGTTGATCACGAATCCCAAACTGATTCTTGCGGATGAACCGACGGGCGCACTTGATTCAAAGGCGGCATCAGCACTTCTTTCCGTATTTGGTGAAATCAATGCAGAGGGACAGACAATCCTCATGGTCACACACAGCGCACAGGCAGCCAGCCATGCGTCCAGAGTTCTTTTCATCAAAGACGGAGAAGTTTTTCATCAGATATACAAAGGCAGTAAATCGCGTCAGGAAATGTATCAGATGATCGCTGATACGCTTACGATACTTACGACAGGTGGTGAGCAGCATGCATAAGGGGATTTTTTCCAGACTTGCAAAACAGAATATCCGAAACAACAAAAGCACATATATTCCATACATGATCACCTGTATTTTCTGTATTGCAATGATTTATATGATGGAATTTCTGCGTGACTGCCCGACACTGGATCAGGCAGTGCGTCAGGCGGATGAAGTGCGTATGATCGTGTTTACAGGAGAGATAGTCGTAGAGATCTTCTGTATTATTTTTCTGATCTACAGTAACAGTTTTCTGATGAAGAGAAGGCAGAAAGAGATAGGTCTTTATAATATTCTTGGACTGGAAAGAAATCACATTGGAATCGTAATGTTTCTTGAAACGATCATTACCTCAATAGGTTCACTTGCCGGCGGTATTGCTGCCGGAATTATTGGAAGTAAGCTGGCACTTCTTTTGCTGTTAAAGCTACTTCATATCCCTTCAGTGCTTGGATTTTATATTTCAGTAAAGGGTATTTTTACCTGTCTGTTCATGTTTGGCATCGTATTTTTGATGATTCTGTTTCTGAACCTTGCGAAAATTCATTTAAGCCGTCCGGTAGAATTACTTCGCGGTAATAATACCGGAGAAAAAGAACCGGCAGCAAAATGGCTTATGGCATTGATTGGTTTTATCTGCCTTGGCGCGGGTTATTACCTTGCGGTTACGACTGAATCTCCAATCAAGGCAATTACGATATTTCTTCTTGCTGTTATTCTTGTTATGGCAGGGACTTATCTGCTTTTTACCGCAGGAAGTATTGTGATTCTGAAATTTCTCCGACGCAGAAAGAGTTTTTATTACAGGACTGGAAATTTTATCAGCATATCGGGAATGCTTTATCGAATGAAGCAGAACGCAATCGGTCTGGCAAGTATCTGTATACTAAGTACAGGTGTTCTGCTTATGATTTCCATGACAGTTTCCATTTATTTCGGAATGAATGATATTATGCTGAATCGCTATCCGTATGATGTTGATATGTCTGTTACCAGCATAAGCGAAGAAGAATGTCAGACCGCAATAGAGGCTTTTGAAAAAGCTATTGCGGATAATAAAGTTCCGGTAGAAAAGTCTGTGGAGGAAATCTATCTGGATATCGTATGCAGCAAAAACGGTGATCAGATTCTGATAAAACCAACAAATACTATTCGAAATTCTGATTCAGTACTGGTACTTTCTCTTTTGGATCAGGCAGAATATGAAAGACTTACAGGAATTTCTGCAAATCTCAATGATGGTGAAATTTTTGCATGGTATCCTTCGGCAGTGCAGAAAGATTCAGTTACTGTTGATGAAAAAGAATTTACAGTGAAAAAATGGATGGATAAGAATCCTCTGACCTGTGGCGAAGATGCAGTCAGTGATAATGCAGTGCTGGTTGTTACAGATGAAGATTTTAAGAAATTTGATGAGATGCGTACAGAAATGTATAAAGGAGTTTCTTCTGCTCCTGCGGGAGAGGACCTGACACTTCATCTTGGCCTGGACATTACTGGTTCGGAGACGGAGAAGATTGAATTTGGAACCCCGGTAATGGAAACTGTTAAAGATTTGAAAAAAAGCGGAGGTTTATCAGAGAATGCATGGATAATTTCCGGAATCCGTCAGCAGGAATATGAGTCCTATTATGCGGATAATGGTTCTCTTTTGTTTATCGGAATCTTTCTGGGTTCTCTTTTCCTTATGGGAACAGCTATGATTATTTATTATAAACAGATTTCAGAAGGTTATGAAGACCAGAAGCGATTTGAGATCATGCAGAAGGTTGGCTTAAGCCGCCGGGAGGTCAGAAGTTCTGTCCGCAGACAGATTCTGATGGTATTTTTCCTCCCGCTGTTAATGGCAATGCTTCATATTACCATGGCATTTCCAATGATCCGCCGGTTACTTTTACTTTTCGGAATGACGAATACGAAGTTATTTATTGGATGTACGGCGGGAACAGTTCTGATCTTTGCTGTTGTGTATGGATTGATTTATCTTATGACGGCGCGTTCTTACTATCATATTGTAGAGAGAAAATAACTATTACGATGTTAAACAGCGGAATAGATTTTCATTTTCTTTTATCCGATAAATACTTGATTTTTTGCGGAATTTTATATACACTTGTCATATAAGTTAACAGTTTTTTAATGCTAATTTTTTATTAAGGACACCTTCTTTCGTATGTGTATGTTTTGTTGGTAACATAATTATACAGCAAAAGGTGTCCTTTTTGATTGTTTATGCATAAAAAAAAGCTGTAACTTTTTTCCGTATTAATATTCTCTGTTTTACTTTATAAACGCTAGTAAAAGGGAGACTTAAAAAAAAACGAAATCTCTGTTTATATGATCATCTGAAATAACATAACCATAACCGGCATTGTAATGATTGACAACAAAGTGGTCATAACATTGATCGCACTGGCGTACCTGGAATCATTTCCATAAACCTGACACATCTGCGTTACTGTAGAGGCAGATGGAGTGATGATCGCCAGAAAGACGATAAGCATGATCTTATTGCCGTCAGCGGAAAAGGAAGCTAGATTGCTGAGCTTTATCAACACAAGAGCAATCAAAGGAACAGCTATCAAGCGCAAAAAAGTGATAAAATAAACTCTTTTATTTGCAAATATCTGTTTCAGGTTCATTCCTGCAAAGAGCATACCTGTTACGATCATGCTGGCAGGACCAATCATAGTGCCAACGGAAGCAAGCGTATTTCCGATAATTTCCGGCAAGCGGATTCCTGTAAAGAAAAGTATAACACCAATAAATATGGAAATCATATTGATGTTCAATATAATCTTTTTCCAGTCATAAGAAGCTTCACGACTGATGATCTTCTTACAGTGAGTCCACAGAAAAACAAGCTGCACACTCATAAAAACACATCCATACAGTACCCACTCCTGTCCAAGAATAAATGTGACAATCGGTACGATCAGGTTTCCGGAATTAGAGTAGTAAACGGAAGCGACTTCCACTTCGTTCAGATGTAAAAGCTTTCCGGCTACGGAAATAACAACAAGAAGAATCACCTGAGTCATAACAGATGCGGCAAAAGCAATCAGAAGTCCTTTTACGGTATCTGTAGTATAATCAACCTGAAAAGCATTGATAATGACGCAGGGAACGATCAGATAAAGAATGATCTTCGATAAAACTTTGCTGTCGTCGTCCCTTACAAGTCCCGTCTTTACAATTAAATATCCCATGAAGATCATAAGAAAAAGCTGCACGATCTGCTGCATGAGAAGTATGCTGATGTTCATAAAATTATCCCCTGCATTTCTTGTAAAATTAATCTGGCTGGCAGAGGTCTGGTTCCTAGAGAGTGTTTGAAAATCTGCCAACGGTCGAGGATATTATAGAACTTCTATAAGACGATTGCAAGGTTTACAAACCACTTCTGTCAGGAAATGCAGATGAGCTGACCGAGGCGCTTGACAGTGAAATTGTCAGCGACTCAAACCCATATACGCCAGAAGAAGAGCCAGCGCTAGAAAAGGTTTAACGAATGAAAAAGGGTTCTGAGAAAATCAGAACTCTTTTTCGTTTAGGATGATTTTGGTATACTATGAAAATGATTCTTTCGGTTTTGCAATCATAAAAATTGATAAAAGCATGATTGTAAAAGGAAAAAAAATACTTTATAATGTTACAAATTGCTATAAATAAGCGTTCGCAATTGGATAACTGTCGGAAGAGATTTCATATAAATTAAGAAGTAAGCAATTTTACTAATTTTTAAAGAAGAAGGAGGAGTAAAAATTGATTTGTGGAATGACTTATTATCAAATATGCTGGTATTTTTTGGTGTATTCTTTTGGAGGCTGGGTTGTTGAAGTGATTTTCCATGCAGTGACTTTGGGAAAAGTTATTAACAGAGGATTTTTAAATGGTCCGGTTTGCCCGGTGTACGGGTTTGGAGTAATCTCTGTTTTTGCGATGATAAATACGCTTCAAAGCAGTGGTTATCAGATGAGTGATGGTATGATATTTATATTTGGGGTTATTTTAGCTACAGTAGTAGAGCTGATAGCAGGATGGCTGTTAGATGTATGTTTCCATGCAAGATGGTGGGATTATTCGGATAAACCTTTAAATTTCCATGGATATATCTGCCTGGAATTCTCGTTGATATGGGGATTGGCAATTGTTCTTGTTGTGAAGGTTTTTCAGAGATATGTAGAAAATCATACGTCATCGCATGCGGATTCCCTGTTAGGCTGGGTTGTGTTGGCAATTTTGTATGCTGCTTATCTGGCTGACTTTATTGTAACAGTAGCAGTTATCCGGGGATTAAATAAAAAGCTTACCAGACTGGATAAGATCCGTTCAGATATGAGGATTGTAAGCGATAAAATCAGTGATACACTGGCAACTACAACAATAGAAACAGCACAGGCTGTAGGAGAAAAGAAAGTTCAGGCAGCTTTGGCAAGGGCTGAATTACGTGATTCGGCAGAACTTAAGAAAGATAAATCTTTGGAAATGCTCCGCAAGAAAAAAGCTGAACTTCAAAAAGAATTTGATGATCTTTCAAACACAATTACTAATCATACAATTGTTGGACAGGGAAGAATTATTAAGGCGTTTCCGAAGATGAAACATAGAGATTATTATGAATTGATTCAGGAACTGAAAAATAGATTTTAACCGAATAAACTGCGAAGCAGTTATTCGGTTATGAAAAAGTATCTTACATTTTTGCGGTCACTGCTGAAAGATCGTCCATATGTTAAATTTGTGTATATGACAGGTATCCTCCCAATTGCAAAATACTCCAGCGGTTCAGAATTAAATATGTTTGCCGAATATACGATGGCAGGGGAAGAAAGATTTTCTGAATATTTTGGATTTACAGAGCAGGAAGTGGATGAGCTATATGAACGATATCAAGAGAGAAATAAAAATGCTTTGAAGGTGAGTCGTGAGGGATTAAAACTTTGGTATGATGGATATAATACACAGTCTGGCGAAAAACTGTATAATCCGAGATCCGTTGTTATGGCGTTATCTAATAACAATCTGCATTACGTTTTAGCAGATTCTTTCTGGACATTCTGATAGTAGTATGTCATACTTGAATATGCAGATATCAGGTCAAAAAGTCGTTCGTGCTTGCACGATAAGACTTTTGAACTTAGGGTCCGCCAAACATGAGAAAGTAGCGATTTACGCAGTAAATCAGCGGATTTCGAATGTTTGAGAATTAAGAATGAACAGGAGACATCAGCACAATGTTAGATGAAAGGATATATAAGAGTTATATAGGAATCTTGAAAGAAGAAATGGTTCCTGCAATGGGGTGCACAGAACCGATCGCACTGGCATATGGAGCGGCCAGGGCACGAGAAGTTCTGGGAAAAGAACCGGAACATATCACCGCAAAATGCAGTGGAAACATTATAAAAAATGTCCGTTGTGTTATCATTCCAAACTCCGGCGGATTGACTGGAATTGAAGCAGGTGTAGTCCTTGGTGCAGTAGCCGGAGACCCATCCCTGAATATGGAAGTTCTTTCGAAGGTAAATGAATCCGGAAGAAAGAGATGTTGTGAACTTCTGGACAAAAAGATATGCAAAGTAGAACTTCTGGACTCCCCGGTAGTCCTGCACTTTATTATAGAAATGCAGGCTGGAGATGACACAGTAAGTCTGGAAATTAAATACGATCATATAAATGTAACCAAAATTGTAAAGAACCAGGAAGTCTTGCTGGATTCAGATCATAAATCCGGTGAAACTCCAGCTGCAGCAGACAGAACTCTGCTCAATCTGGAAGATATTAAAACATTTGCAGATACTGTAGAACTTGATGATGTCAAAGAAATTATAGAAAATCAGATCCGCAGCAATATGGCAATCGCCCATGAAGGAATGACTGGTAAATACGGTCTTGGAATTGGCCGGATTATCCGTGAAACCTATTCCAATGATATGCTCACAAAAATGCGCAGTCTCACAGCCGCAGCTTCCGAAGCCAGAATGGGCGGATGTGACATGCCGGTAGTCATCAACTCAGGCAGCGGAAACCAGGGAATTGCCTGTTCTGTACCTCTGATCGTGTATGCCAGAGAAATGGAACTTCCGGACTATGTACTGTACCGCGCACTGGTATTTTCTAACCTTCTAACTGTATATCAGAAACAGTATATAGGTAAACTTTCCGCATTTTGCGGTGCAGTATCCGCATCCTGTGCAGCTGGTGCCGGAATTACTTACATGGGCGGTGGAGAACTTTCTGTGATCAAGAAGACCATAGAGAATACGCTTGCCAATATTCCGGGAATCATCTGTGATGGAGCGAAAATATCCTGTGCAGCGAAAATTGCCGCCAGTCTTGATGCTGCATTCCTGGCACATCATCTTGCTATGAACGGTCAGTCCTATGCGCCATACACCGGAATTCTCAAGGAAGAAGCCGGCGAAACCATCAGCTGCGTAGGACAGATCGGCAAAGAAGGAATGAAAGAAACAGATAAAGAAATTTTGCGGATTATGCTGGAAAGCGTTTAACATAATATATAGCAAGAATTCTCCTTCTTCTACAGGTGGGAGAGAAAAGTAATCGTTTATTATTGACAGTATGTTTTTTACATGTTATGATAAACGCGATTTTGAAAGACGAAGATGCAGAGTAACAGACAGAGTCTTTTCAAAGCAATTGTTTTGGACCACCCGGGAGGGTTAAGGCCATACGGACAGCCGGGTCCACTGCCGATTATGGTAACTTTGGTTACCTTATTGATTGAGTTAGAAGCTCAAATTTTATAAGTAGGTTCCTTTGATAACCGCGATGCGCCGGACGCGCAGACTTGTGAAACGGTCAATAAGAGTAGTAAAAGTATAATTGCTATATAGACTCTGACACGCATGATCCAGAAGTTTTATTTATGATGTAGAAAGAAAGTATTATCTGCTTTTTTATGCTTGTTGATAAAACATATAGATACAGATCAAAACGCAGGTTTGTGGTTAAGTGCCCTTACCTGCGCTTTTTGTTTTGTTCAGTCTGTGGAATTGCTGATTGAGGGTTGAAGCAAAGGAAACTGGAAATGGAGGAATGATGAAAGGAAGTCGTTTTAAATTAAACCAGAATCATGCACCCATACATGAAGCTCTGGAGACTTTCCGACGAATGAGAGTGGTGCCATTTGATGTGCCGGGTCATAAACGCGGAAGAGGTAACCCGGAGCTGACAGAATTTCTGGGACAAAAATGTGTAGGTGTGGATGTCAACAGCATGAAACCACTGGACAATCTCTGTCATCCGGTATCCGTAATACGGGAAGCGGAAGAACTGGCGGCAGATGCTTTTGGTGCAGCACATGCATTTCTGATGGTAGGAGGCACAACAAGCTCCGTTCAGACAATGGTATTGACTGCCTGTAAACGGGGAGACGAGATCATACTTCCCCGTAATGTTCACAGGAGTGTTTTAAATGCCCTTGTTTTATGCGGTGCAATCCCTGTTTATGTAAATCCGGAAGTGGACCAGAGACTTGGAATCTCTCTTGGAATGCGCAGGGAACAGGTTGAGAAGGCCATAAAAGAACATCCGAAAGCAGTTGCAGTACTGGTCAATAACCCGACATATTATGGAATATGCAGTGATTTACGTGCGATCGTTAAGATGGCACATGATGCTGGAATGCTGTGCCTGGCAGATGAAGCCCATGGAACGCATTTTTATTTTGGAGGGGGTCTTCCGGTTTCTGCTATGGCAGCAGGTGCAGACATGGCATCTGTATCCATGCACAAGAGCGGTGGAAGTCTTACACAGTCAAGTCTTCTCCTCACAGGCCCGGCTGTACACGCAGGATATGTTCGTCAGATCATTAATCTGACACAGACAACATCAGGAAGCTATCTTCTGATGTCCAGCCTTGATATTTCAAGAAGAAATCTTGCACAGAGAGGCCGCCAGATTTTTCATCAGGTAGCAGATATGGCAGAATATGCAAGAGAGGAAATTAATGCCATTGGCGGTTATTATGCATTTGGAAAAGAACTGGTCAATGGAAATTCAGTCTTTGATTTTGACATTACGAAATTAAGTGTACATACACTGGACATCGGACTTGCAGGGATCGAGGTTTATGATATTTTGCGGGATGAATATGATATCCAGATAGAATTCGGTGATATTGGAAACATTCTGGCCTATCTTTCCATTGGTGACCGTGCCCAGGAGGTGGAGCGGCTTGTAAGTGCACTTGCTGAAATCCGCAGACGTTTTCAGACAGATGGCTCCGGGCTGTTGAGTCAGGAATATATTGATCCCCAGGTGGTGACCAGTCCACAGGAAGCTTTTTATGCAGACAAATGCAGCCTGCCTCTCCGGGAGACTGAAGGGAAGGTCTGCAGTGAATTTGTGATGTGTTATCCGCCTGGGATTCCCATTCTTGCACCTGGAGAGAGGATTACAGCAGAAATCCTGGATTATATTGAATATGCCAAAGCAAAGGGATGCAATATGACAGGACCTGAAGATCCGGATATTTTGAGACTGAATGTTCTGGCAGGGAGGTAAAGACAATGGAAATGTGGTTTTCAGAATTTCATACACCGGATGTGAAGCATAGTATCCGGGTAAACCGTCAGCTTTATTCTAAGCAGAGTGATTATCAGAGAATTGATATTTTTGAAACACCTGAATTTGGACGTGTGCTGACTCTGGATGGAAATGTAATGCTGACAGAGAGAGATGAATTTATTTATGATGAGATGATCACCCATGTGCCCATGGCAGTTCACAAAGAAGCAAGGGATATTCTTGTGATCGGTGCAGGAGATGGCGGTGTTGTCCGTGAACTGACCAGATACGACAGAGTCAGACATATTGATCTGGTAGAAATGGATCCTCTGGTTGTGGAAGCCTGTCGTGCATATCTTCCGGAAAATGCATGCAGACTGGATGACAGAAGAGTACATCTTCATTACGAAAATGCGCTGAAATTTATCCGGCGATGTGAGGGAAAATATGACCTTATTATTGTGGATTCTTCTGATCCCTTTGGTCCCTCGGAGGGACTGTTTACCCGTGAATTTTACGGAAACTGTTATAATGCATTAAAAGATGATGGAATTATGGTCAACCAGCAGGGAAGTCCATTCTATACAGAAGATGCACATGCAATGCAGCGCAGTCATAAGAAAATTGCCAGTACATTCCAGATCAGTCGTGTTTATCAGGCTCATATCCCTACATTTGCCGCAGGTTACTGGTTATTTGGATTTGCAAGTAAAAAATATCATCCTGTCGATGATCTGGACCCGGAAGCATGGAATGCATTAAACCTTCGCACACGTTACTATACAACAAGACTCCATAAGGGAGCATTCTATCTTCCTGCATTTCTGGAAGATATGCTGAAGGAAGTGGAGGGATAACTTATGATTCAGTCTAATGTAGAAACCTTTATCGGCTGTGAAAGCAGTTTCGAGGAAGCATCTGTTGTTCTTTATGGTGCTCCTTTTGATTCCACAACAAGCTTTCGTCCAGGTGCCAGGTTTGGCCCGTCTGCCATGCGTCATGAGAGCTTCGGACTGGAAACCTACAGTCCATACCAGGACAGAGATCTTATGGATATCAGAGTATTTGACAGCGGTGATCTGGAGCTTTGTTTCGGAAGCAGTGAAATGGCTCTTTCAGACATTGAAAAGCGGGCAGAGGAAATATTGAAAGCAGAAAAAATCCCGGTGCTTCTGGGAGGGGAACATCTGGTAACATTAGCAGCGGTACGTGCTGTATTTAATAAATATCCGGACCTTCATATTATACATTTTGATGCACATGCAGATTTAAGAGACGATTATCTGGGAGCCAGGCTAAGTCATGCCTGTGTGCTGCGAAGATGCCATGAGCTTCTGGGAGATAACCGTATCCACCAGTTCTGCATCAGAAGTGGGGAGAGAGAAGAATTTCAATTTGCTGCGAAGCATACAGATTTTCATCCCTTTACTTTTGACGGACTGAAAGAGACAGTCAGAGAACTGAAAGAAAAAAAGGTTCCTGTATATTTTACAATTGATCTGGACTGTCTGGATCCGTCAGCATTTCCGGGAACAGGAACTCCGGAAGCAGGAGGTGTGAGCTTCCTGGAACTTCTGGAAGCAATACAAACTGTTTCTCAGACCAAAGTGGTAGGTGCAGATGTGAATGAACTGGCACCTATGCTGGATGTAAGCGGTGTATCCACTGCAACAGCATGTAAGGTACTGCGGGAACTGCTTCTGGTAATTACAAAATAAATCTGAAGGACACAGATAATATAAACACTATAAAAAACTGTTGAAGAAACGGTTATATATAAGGAAAAAGGAGAAAAAGTTATGAGCAGAGTACTTGTGATCGGCTGCGGAGGAGTAGCCAGTGTAGCAATCCAGAAATGTTGTCAGGCAGATGAGGTATTTACAGAATTATGTATTGCAAGCCGTACAAAGGAAAAATGTGATGCCCTTGCAGAAAAATTAAGGGGAAAGACAAAGACAGTTCTTACCACAGCCAAGGTTGATGCGGATGATGTGGATCAGCTGATCGAACTGATCAATGATTATAAGCCGGATCTGGTAATGAACATTGCACTTCCATATCAGGATCTGACGATCATGGATGCATGTCTGGCCTGTGGTGTAAACTATATGGATACCGCAAACTATGAACCGGAAGATACGGATGATCCACAGTGGCGTGCTATTTATGAGAAACGTTGTAAAGAAGAGGGCTTTTCCGCTTACTTTGATTACTCCTGGCAGTGGGCATATCGCAAAAAATTTGAGGATGCAGGTCTTACAGCTTTACTTGGCTGTGGATTTGATCCGGGTGTTACACAGGCATACTGTGCCCATGCATTAAAGCATGAATTTGACCAGATTGATACTATTGATATTCTGGACTGCAATGGCGGAGATCATGGATATGCATTTGCCACAAACTTTAATCCGGAAATCAATCTCCGTGAAGTAAGTGCACCGGGAAGCTACTGGGAAAACGGACACTGGGTGGAAATCCCGCCGATGGCCATTAAGAGAGAATATAAGTTTGACCAGGTGGGAGATAAGGATATGTACCTGCTTCACCATGAGGAAATCGAGTCTCTGGCAAAAACAATCCCAGGTGTAAAAAGGATTCGTTTCTTTATGACTTTTGGACAGAGTTATCTGGATCATATGCGTTGTCTTGAGGATGTGGGAATGCTTTCTACAACACCGATCCAGTATAATGGACAGGAAATTGTTCCGATTCAGTTCCTGAAAGCACTGCTTCCGGATCCTGCAAGTCTTGGACCGCGTACAAAAGGTAAAACAAACATTGGCTGTATTTTTACAGGCGTAAAGGATGGAAAAGAAAAAACATATTATATTTATAATGTATGCGATCATCAGGAATGCTATCATGAGGTTGGAAGTCAGGCAATCAGTTATACAACAGGTGTTCCGGCAATGTGCGGTGCACTTATGATGCTGACCGGAAAATGGATCAGACCAGGTGTGTATACAGTAGAAGAATTTGATCCGGATCCGTTCCTGGAAGCACTTGACCGTTACGGTCTGCCACGCAGCGAAAGCCATGATCCGGAGCTGGTAGATTAATGGAAGAACTGGATAAAAGAGCACCATTTACAGCCACCGGCGGAGTCATTCCGCCGGAATTTAGGAATATAAAAACTCCCTGCTATATCCTGGATGAAAATGCACTTATAAAAAACGCAAAGCTTCTCGGTGAAGTGGCTGAACGAACAGGATGTAGGATGCTTCTGGCGCAGAAAGCGTTCAGTAACTATGACTGTTATGACTTTTTAGAGCCATATCTTGCAGGTACAGAGGCCAGCGGACTGTTTGAGGCAAGGCTGGGTGCAGAAGAAATGCCTGGAAAGGAAGTCCACGTATTCTGCGCCGGCTATCGGGCAGATGAATTTGAAGAATTGCTTTGTTATGCAGATCACATTGTGTTTAATTCTCCGTCTCAGCTTCTTCGGTTTGGACTGATGGCAAAGGAAGCAGGAAAGAGTGTGGGACTTCGGATCAATCCGGAATGTTCTACCCAGGAAGGTCATGAGATTTATGATCCCTGTGCACCGGGAAGCCGTATGGGTACAACAAGAGCTCAGTGGGATGAAGCAATTGGGAAAAATCCGGAGCTTCTGGATCTGCTGGATGGTATTCATTTTCATACTCTCTGTGAACAGGATTCTGATGATCTGGAGATAACACTTGTCTCTGTAAAGAAGCATTTCGGTGATCTGGCTTCTCAGGTAAAGTGGATCAATTTTGGCGGTGGTCATCATATTACAAGACCAGGGTATGACATTGAACGACTGGAACGATGTATTCAGATGGCAAAGAATGATTGGGATGTGGAAGTTTATCTGGAACCAGGAGAGGCGTGGGCATTAAATGCAGGTTTTCTCCTGACCAGTGTACTGGATGTTCTGAAAAATGGAGAGACACAGATTGCAATTGTAGATGCCAGTGCAGCCTGTCATATGCCGGACGTACTGGAAATGCCTTATCGACCGCCATTACTTGGTACAGATGAACTGGAAGAAGAGGGGATTACGGTTCGGCTTGGAGGACCAACCTGTCTGTCAGGAGATGTGATCGGAGATTACAAATTCAGACAGATCCCCCAATATGGAGATCTTCTTATGTTTGGAGATATGGCTATTTATACTACCTGTAAGAATAATACATTTAATGGAATGCCACTGCCGGATATCTGGCTCAGACGTGCTGACAACACTATGTTACAGCTTACAGAGTTTGGTTACGCAGATTTTAAGGGAAGACTTGGAAGGCACCTTTAAGTTAAGAGTCGATATATAGTCCGGAAGAAGTGATATCCGGGAATCAGTAGAGCAGAAATGTCTGAAGCGATTATTCGTGAAAGGCATTTCTGCTCTAAAATTTTGTGGTTTTATAACAAAGAAAGTGTTAAAAGCACTAACATTTATTCAGAAATCTGTGATACAATGATAAAGATGAAATACAGTGAAGCAGTATATTGTTAATAAATTGAGGATAATATGAAGTATGAAAAAACAGAATACAAATGAAATACAAAATAACCATAGCAATCAGGTGTGTTTTATGAATATCCGCTTGACATACACTCTAAAGGAGAGACTATGAAAATAGAAAAAAGATTATGGATTACTATGTTCGTGTTTGGGCTGTTTGCCATCTGTTTTTCAGGTTGGATTTTCAGCCAGAGTACGACCAGGGAAAAATTGTTCTGGGATAATACGATCCAGTGCGAAACAAAAGAACTGGAAGAAGGAGAAATCAAATCAGAGAATATTGCTCTGCCTGAAGATTTCGATATCCCCAGATCGATTTTATTTAAAACCACCCACACCATTGCAGAAGTTTGGCTGGATGGAGAAAAAATATACGAATACGGAAATGAAGCGGATGTCCCGGGCTTTATTAAGTCACCGGGAAGCTGCTGGCATATTGTGGATATTCCGGGAGACAGTGCAGGTAAAAGCCTGGAGGTCAGAATTATTCCGGTATATGAGGGCTATTATGGAAATAAAGTCAGTTTTGTATACGGAACACGAGGCGATTGTATTCTGAAAATATTAACAGACAGTCTCGGAAATCTGGTAATCAGCTGTGGAATTTTGTTTGCCGCTGTTATCTGCCTGATTCTCTATTGTGGAGCAGCGCAAAGAAAAAGAAGCGACAAGACAGAAGCGAAAATTGAGATTTTTTTAAACCTTGGATTTTTCTCATTGCTGGTCGCAGTATGGACACTGGTACAATGTGGCTTTCTGCAGTTTTTGATCCCGGATGGAAGAACCTTATATTTTGTGGATTATTTTTCACTTTTTCTTTTCCCGGTGCCATTTAATTTTCTGTTATATGATATCTGTAAAAGCAAGTACCATAAAGGAGCATTGATTTTTTCCATTCTTTATCTTGCAAATATGGCAGTCGATGTTTTGCTTCAGTGTACAGGAATTATTGATATATTCCGGTTACTTTCTGTAACTCATGTTATTATGGTTGCAAATGCGGTTTACACAGTTGTGATCATTCTTTACGAAGCCAGAAAAGCAGGAAACGATGTAGCCCAAAAATTCCAGTATCCTATGTACGTAGCCATGGGATTTGCAATGGCAGAAATGTTTCTTTATTATTTAAGAAGATTTCAACAGACATCCATTTTGCTTTCTACAGGAACCATGCTGTTTATCATTATGCTGATCTGGATCCAGGTTTCTCAATATTACGATCAATATATCCAGAAACAAAAGGTGATCTATCTGCAGAAAATAGCCAATATGGATATGCTTACAGAGGCCATGAACCGAAATGCTTACGAGGATATGGTGAAATATCTGGATGAAGCTGAAATTAAACTGCGCACCACAGGTGTAGTGCTTTTTGATCTGGATAATCTGAAAGTAATCAATGATAATTTTGGACATGAAAAGGGAGACGAGGCACTGAAGCTGTGTTATCAGTGTATCAGTCAGGCATTTCAGAATGTAAAGAACTGTTTTAGAATTGGCGGCGATGAGTTTGCATATGTATATCACAGCGATGAGAAAGATATGATTCCGGAACGGCTGAAGACACTGGAGCTGATTTTGAAGAAAACCGCAGAAACACACAAGCTGGAGTATCCGCTTAGTATATCAGCAGGATACGCTTATTATCAGCCGGATATAGATTTTGACTTTAAAGATATTGTAAGACGAAGCGATACCATGCTGTATCGTCAGAAGCGCAGGAAGAAGATTGCGGGGTCAACTGATCCGAGTCACTTGCTTTCCCGCATGGAAAAGCATTCCACAGAGGAGATCACAGATGAGGTGATCCTGCAGGAGAAAAAGTATCAGAGTATGTCAGTGGATGAACTTTGCAGCGTGATTGATCTTCTGAGTCCAACTACAGATAGTTACCCGTATGTGATTGATTTTCGGACAGATTTTTATTACATAGCAAACCAGGCTCTTGACCGTTTTTGTATTCCGAAAAATAGTTTTCATAATGTGATTTCAAACCATAAAGAATTTGTATATGAACCTGATTATGAAAAACTGAAAGAGGAATTTGATAATCTTCTTAAAACAGACCGTTGTATCCATAGTATGGAATATCGATGGCTGGATCTGAAAAAAATGCCGGTCTGGATTCATTGCAAAGGATATCTGGTCCGGGATGATAATACGAAACCTCTTTATATGATCGGTTGTATCAATGAGATTGGAGAAAGACAGAAGGCAGATAATGTAAGCGGGTTATTAGGAGAGACAGGATTGCGGCAGTATATGGATCAACAGGATACTCCTTTGGAAACAGGATATCTGCTTCGTATAGGAATCGATCATTTTAAGGAAATCAATGATAACTTCGGACAGGAGTACGGTGATTTTGTACTTAGAAAAACAGCAGATTGTATTTCCGGCTGCATATCAGAAGCACAGAAAGTGTACAAGCTTGTGGCAGATGAATTTCTGATTCTGGATGTTTTTTCTGACGAGGTGAAGGATGCAGATAAACTTTATGATAAAGTGAGAAATGAAATAGACAGATTCATTGAATCTAATGAGTTTAAGGTCATGTATACGGTTTCAGGAGGAATTGTGCCATTTGCGGCATTAAAGGGGAATCAGTATTCAGAAGCCCTGAAGCTGACAGATTTCGCTTTGAATGAAGCGAAAAAGCTGGGAAGAAACCGTTGCTATATATTTAATGAGGAAACCTACAGAAGATTTCTTAGGAAGAGGGAGATTACTCAGGAACTGAGAGAAGCTGTGAACAATGGCTTCCGAGGCTTTAGGGCTTTTTATCAGCCTGTATTTGCTGAAGATAAAAAGGTGTCTTATGGAGCAGAAGCTTTAATGCGTTTTACTTCTGAAAGATTTGGAATGGTTTCACCGGCAGAGTTTATTCCGATTCTGGAAGAAACAGGACTTATTATTCCTGCTGGCCGATGGATGATGAGGGAGGTTATGGGAAAATGCAGTGAAATCAGGAAAGTAATTCCAGAGTTCAGAGTAAGTATTAATATTTCTCAGGTTCAGGCATCCAAGTCTGATGTGATCCAGGATATCAGTGGGGAAATGAAAAGAGCCGGGCTGCCGTTGGAAGCCTTGATCGTGGAATTGACAGAGAGTGACCTTCTGGAACAAAATATAAATGAGAAGCATTTTCTTACAGAACTGAAGCGGATGGGAATCAGTCTTGCACTGGATGATTTTGGAACCGGATACTCGAATTTCCATTATCTCAGCGAACTGAAACCGGAGATCATTAAGATCGACCGCTCTTTCACTGCCAAAGCAGTTGCAGATAAACAGGAATATTATCTGCTGAATCAGTTTTGTACCATGACCCATAATCTGGATATGAAGATTTGTATCGAAGGCGTGGAAAATGCTCAGGAATGGCTCAAAATCCGAAAGCTGCGCCCGGAATTCACCCAGGGATATTTTTGGGGAAAACCTTGTGGGTATGAAGAGTTTATAGAGAAATTTACAGAAAACAGATTATAAAAAAGCTGGCATGAATATTTCAGGCTGTACTGAGGTTTTTATACATGTGCAATCGGATTCGCAGACAAGCAAGTAAGAACAGGAGAAAACCAGATGAAGAAAAAAATTTGTAAGTTGTCGGCAGCAGTATTACTTTTTTTCACAGGAATTATGGAGATTGGCTGGCGCTTTTTTTACATGGTGGTCTGCTGCAAAAGAGGGGGAAGGAAAAAGGAAAGAAAGAAATGGTTTGAATTATCCCATATACGGGATAATCATCCCAGAAACGGATATGCAAAGGAATATGAGGAGAGCAGGGCATGGTGCGAAGCTCAGAAGATGCAGGACTGCTATATTCGGAGTGTGGATGGATTAAAACTCCATGGATTCTATCTGCCTGCAGAGAATGCAAAGAGATTTGTCATATTAAGCCATGGCTATCGGGGCAGCAGATTTGGTTCCCTGTCATTTATGGCAAAATATCTCCACGAGCGCCAGTGCAATCTTTTATTTATGGAACAGCGCTGCTGCGGAGAAAGTGAAGGAAAATATATCACCTTTGGAGCAAAGGAAAAATGGGATGTACAGCGGTGGGCAATTTATGTGTCCGAGAGAAATAAGGAGAAGCTTCCAATCTATCTGTATGGACAGTCTATGGGGGCATCTGCTGTATTGATGGCATCCGGATACAGGCTTCCGCCAGAAGTGAAGGGACTGATCGCAGACTGTGGATTCCAGTCTATGGAAAGACAGATGCGGGATATGGCTGACAACTGGTTTCATCTGCATTATATCCCCTTGCTTTTGAAGGAAATGGACTGGCTGTGCCATTTTGTGGCAGGATTTCGTATGAAAGATGCAGATACCACAGAAGCTATGAAAAGGAATACAAGACCTGTCCTTTTCTTTCATGGAGAGAAAGATACCTATGTGTATCCGAATAATTCATTTCAGAACTATATGCTGTGCAAAGCACCAAAAGAACTGGTCATTATACCGGGAGCAAGGCATCTGTGCAGTGCCTATGCAGATCCGGAATTGTATCAGCGCACAGTGATGGAATTTTTTGAGAAATATGACCTGTGAAGAGGAGACCTCTGACCGGGACTTATCAGATACGTTTGTTAAGTGTATGATAAGTCCCGGTCAATTTTATGTAAAGTGTTCATTAAATCCTGAGGGTACTGGTATTTTGGAAAAATCTGTGCTATTTTTTGTCCCGTAATAAAAAAGTAATGTTGTAGCTGTCAGTACATTGTTTTTGAAATATCTGTAAGCTACTGAACAAATACGTAATGTTTTTGCACCCGGGAAAAGAGAAACCGAGAGATGGAGGTTTAAATAAAGTATGACAAACTACTATCCTTTAACAGCAGCACAGAAAATGCACCACAACTGGATCATGGATTACGGTACACAGCAGGTATCCGGTGTCAGTGTTGTGGCATCTGTACAGGCTGAACTGGATTTTGGATTATTAAAAAAATGCATTCAGATGGAAACAGAACGTTCCGGATGCACCAGAATCCGTTTTACAAAGCCTGATAAAGACGGAAATGTACAGCAGTACCTTGTAAAACAGGATCCAAGGGATATCGGATTCAAGGATCTGTCAGGAATGGGAAGCCTTGCAAAAGCAGACGAACTGATGCAGCAGTGGGCATACGAAACCTTTGACGGTGATGACATTCCCATGTGCGAGTTTACTATGTTGAAGCTGCCGGAAGGATATAATGGTTTCTTTGTACATATGGATCACAGACTGATTGATTCCTGTGGTCTGGTAGTAATGATCGGTGATCTGTTTCAATTATATACCTATTATAAATATGGAACAGCCTATCCGCAGGAACTGGCAGATTTTGAGACAGTACTGAAAAAAGACCTGGCAAAAGCAGGCAACGAGAAACGTTTTGCAAAAGATAAGAAATTCTGGGATGACCAGCTGGATGCACTGGGCGAACCTCTGTATTCTGATATTCAGGGACCGTCCGTACTGGAGGAAGCGAGAAAACGTCATGGAAATCCCGAACTTCGTTCTTCTGACATTGAGATGAAGGATCTGTTTGTAGCAGTTAAGGATTATTATCTGGAGCCGGAACCAACTAAAAATCTGATTGATTTTTGTATGAACCATCAGCTGTCCATGACAAATCTTCTTCTGCTTGGTATCCGTACTTATCTGTCAAAAGTAAATAACGGACAGGAAGATATCACTATCCAGAACTTTATATCCAGACGTTCTACTCATGATGAGTGGACTTCAGGAGGAAGCAGAACCATCATGTTCCCATGCAGAACAGTGATCGCACCGGAGACAGATTTCCTTTCTGCTGCTTATGAGATCCAGAATATGCAGAATCGTATATACATGCACAGCAACTATGATCCGGCACTTATTATGGATGAGATGAGAAAGAGATACAATACACCGGAGCATACAGGATATGAGAGCTGTTATCTGACTTATCAGCCAATGACTGTGAAGGTGGAGAATGAAATGCTTGGAACCATCCGTCAGCATGCAAAATGGTTTGCAAACGGTGCAGCCACCAAGAAGATGTATCTGACCGTATCCCATACAGAAGATGGAGGTATGAACTTCTCCTATCATTACCAGACTGCTCATCTGGAGGAACATGATATGGAGCTGCTTTATTATTATATGATGCGTATTCTTTTTAAGGGAATCGCAGAGCCGGATATGAGCATCGGCGAAATTATGGAACTGGTTTAACCGAAGTTAAGCAGATATTTGCAATCCGTTTGACTATAAGAATATTGAACAGTATAGACGATAAGGATAACAGAACAAATAAGTAGGAGGAAACGCAATGAATCAGGAAATGGAATTTAAAAATATTGTAGCACAGTATAGCAAGGTAGCACCGGAAGAAATGAATAATGAAATGAGATTCCGCGAGGATCTGGGTTTCAGCTCTCTGGATTTTATGTCCTTTTTAGGTGAACTTGAGGATACTTTTGATCTCGAACTTGATGAGAGCGAAGTGTTGAAGATCACAACTCTTGGCGAAGCCTTAAATCTGCTGGAAGAACTTCAGTAATTTTTTTCGAAGTAAAACTTATAAAGATGTCAGGATCAAAGATATTTTGTACCTGACAGGATATCCATAACTTGAACAGTTCAGAAAATAATGGGGGACAGATATGCTGATCAGAAATATATTAGAAGAAAGTGCACGTAAATTTGACGAAGTAAAAGCAGTAAAATGGCTCAATAAAAAGGAAATCATGGAAAGAAGCTATGGCGAACTGATGGAAAATGCAGTTGCCACCAGAAAAGGTCTTCTTGCAGAAGGCTTTGAGGGAAAGCACATTGCACTGATCGGAACCAGTTCTGTAGAGTGGATGGAAAGCTATCTGGGAATCATCACCGGATGTACCACAGCAGTACCTCTGGATGCCGCGCTTCCCTGTGAGGATCTGATCGACCTGCTTAACCGTTCCGATTCTGCCGCTCTTTTCTTAAGTCCGAAGCTTAGACCATATCTGGATGCATTTCTTGGAAATTGTCCGAAACTTCAGAAGGTGTGGATGCTTCAGGAAGAGGTAGAAGATGCACCGGCAAAGGTATATGGTATTAGTGAACTTCGAAATGCAGGAAAGAGCGCATCAGCAGATTCTGTCTGCCCGGATGCAGAGGATATTGCGACCATTATCTTCACTTCCGGAACAACAGGAAAGAGCAAGGGTGTTATGCTGACACAGAACAATCTGGCTTCCAATGTTGAAGCAGTAAAGATTACAGCAGAACCGGGAACTGCCATGCTCAGTGTGCTTCCAATCCATCACGCATTCTGTCTTGTTATGGACTGGCTGAAGGGATTCTCTCTGGGTGCAACTCTTTGCATCAATGATTCCCTGCTTCATATGGTAAGAAATATGAGTATTTTCAAACCGGATATTATGCTTATGGTTCCAATGATGATCGAGACGATTTATAAGAGACTGGCTGCTGCTGATCCGTCAATCCCGAAGGCAGTTCTGGCAGAAAAAGTATTTGGCGGAAAACTGAGCATTATCTTTACAGGCGGTGCACATCTGGATCCGTATTATATTGATCGTTTTGCAGAATATGGCGTTGAAGTGCTGGAAGGTTATGGAATGTCAGAATGTTCCCCTGTTATCAGCAATAACACACCGGAAAACCATAAAAAGGGTTCTATTGGAAAACCACTTGAAAATGTAGAAATCAGATTTGAAAACGGTGAGATTCTGGTAAAAGGAAGCAGTGTAATGAAGGGATATTATCAGATGCCTGATGAGACTGCAGAGACTTTAAAGGATGGCTGGCTGCATACCGGTGACAAGGGGTATATGGATGAAGACGGTTATCTGTTTATCAATGGACGTGTGAAGAACCTGATCATCTTGTCCAACGGTGAAAATGTATCTCCGGAGGAGATTGAGAATAAGCTGGCTCTGAATCCACTGGTGGGTGAAGTGATCGTGACAGGTGAGAACAATGGCCTGACAGCCCGCATCTATCCAGAGCAGGCCGTTGTGGAAGCGAAAGCATTGGATACAGAGGCAATTCAGACACAGCTTCAGGCATTTCTGGATGAATATAACAGAAATCAGCCAACCTATCGTCGCATTACAGGATTGGTTATCCGCAAAAATCCGTTTATCCGCAACACAACAAAGAAGATTAAGAGGCAGGATGTTCTGATTGATGAGCCTCTGGCGTAAATAAGACCGGGCAATGATTATGCTCCCTGAATTAGGATAAAAGCGGCAGCATACCGGATAAAAAAATTTCAGACAGAATATCAGCGATCACTTCCGGTGCAAGATTAAAATTATCCCGGCTCCATTTGTGGAGAACTCCGATAGTACTGCCGATGGCACAGGTGATCACATAGGAAACTTCTTCCTTTGTATGCCTGTCAGGCCTGGAATTAGATGTAGTCTCTGTGACATAATGATGGAGCATAGTCAGCATTTTTTCAAACAGATCATTGCCATGAGGTGTGCTTAAAAGACCGGACAGAAAAGGATTTTCCATAGTGTACCGGCACAGAGTCAGAAAATAGGAACTGCAGATATCCCGGTCATTTTTGGGCTGGAAGTTTTCCATCATGGAAAAAACGTCATGAATTGTTTTATCCTCAACTGCAGCGATCAGTGAAGGGACGTCCTGATAGTGATTATAAAAAGTACTTCTGGCAATACCTGCTGTTTTAGTGATGTCGGATACAGTAATCCTGTCAGGCTTCTTTTCTTTTACCAATTTGAAAAAAGCACCTAAAATGGCCTCGTCAGCCACGGAATATCTTTCATCGGGAATTATATTTTGCATAGTCGTCTCCTCCCGGGAGTCTGTAAGTAATACATAAAGTATACCACAAATCTGACGATAAAAAAATAAAATATTATCTGCTTTTAGGCATGTTCCATATAAAGATATTCAGGAGGTCATAAATGAGGAAAGGTAATGCATTACAGGTATTTTATGATGGAAAACTTGTAGGAACACTGGCTATGACAGCTGACCATAAAGCTGCGTTTCAATATAGTGAAGAATGGATTGAAAATGGTTTTCCGATCAGTCCGTTTTCACTTCCCCTTAAAAAGCAGGTTTTTGTACAGACAAAAGATTTTTTTGACGGATTATTTGGAGTATTTGCAGATAGTTTGCCGGATAATTGGAGGAGAAAAAATGACTATTAGAAAAGCAGAAGAAGAAGACATTCCAAGAATAATTGAACTGTTGGGACAGGTATTGCAGATTCATGCGGATATAAGACCTGATATTTTTATTCCTGGTACCACAAAATATACTGTAAGCGAATTGACAGAGCTATTAGGAAAAGAAGAAAAACCCATATATGTAGCAGTGAACGAGGAAGATGTTTGTGTAGGATATGCATTTTGCCAATTACAGGAACAGCCTTTTTCAACCAATATGGTACCGTTTAAGTCTCTTTTTATAGATGATCTATGTGTGGATCAGCAGGCACGAGGACAGCATATCGGTGAGCGTTTGTTTGAGTATGTAAAAAACGAAGCAAAGCGAATGGGCTGTTATGAAGTGACATTGAATGTATGGGCAGGAAATGTTTCGGCCGAAAAATTCTATGAAAAAATGGGTATGAAAACCAAAGAAAGACAGATGGAATATATCCTGGAATATTGATACGTTGTATAGTATATTTGAGAAGTTTATCTGCGAATTTATAGAGATATCCGATAGATGAATCCCATCAGTCAAACAGTAAATATTAAAAGAAAACGATGCAGATCAGGCACAAGTTATACTTCGGAAACTTGTGCCTGATTTTTACAGTATTATTTGGTCTACAGGTGCTTTTGTCCGAATATTTTTTTAGCGTTTATATAATTTGTGATCATGTCTGCTGTATTGGAAATATCAAGTTTTCCAAGTTTTTTGACCTCTTTTTCCAACTTCTTTCTGTCATAGAGTTCCAGTCCAAGTCTGGAAGCCAGTTCTTTTCCTATTTCATGTCCGCCGCTTCCGCACTGTCTTGCTATTGTAATAATCATATCCCATGCCTCCTGTGCGATGATATTGCATTTAACCGAATCAAGTAAGTCCCCTGCTTCAATTGCGAGAAGCAATAAGCAGTGGGGGGGACTTGCTTGTATCAGGAGGGGTACAAGCCCCTCCTGATAAACTGGGGAGCAGTTATTCGGTTATGAGCAAGTAGCGAAAGCGGATTGCAAATATCCGATTGACTTTGCTGTCAAAGTACTTTTTTGATATTATACTCAAAAAAATCGAAATGTATATGCCAAAATCTACTATAAATTGCCTTTGCAAATCTTGATATTCTGGTACTTATGGCGAATCGGTCTGACAAATATCCTGTCATAAATCTCTGATGGCCTGGAGTTTATCTCCCAAAGTTTCTTTCAAGAGGTGATAAGCGACTTCACCGGTACAATGCCCGCTGTAAAATACAGTATTCATTGTTGAAAGTTCATCGGCAGTATCTCTTATTTTCTGCAGATCATCCTCTGTATATTCCGGCTGGATCATATGAAATCCACTGATCACAACAGAAGGATCTGTGCTATATATTGCCCTGAAGGAATCCAGGATATTAAGTATACCATTGTGCGCACAGCCTGAGACAAGCATATATTTATCATTTTCTTTGATCACTACATACATCTCATGTGAAAAAATATCCTGGATATACTTACCATTCTTCAGTTCATGCAACCTTTGATTTCCCTTTGGCCAATTTCTTGCAGGATGCACATCTGTAAAAACAGACAGCTCCTCATCCAGGATGGTATTATTATTTATCAGATGTAAATATGGAAGGGTTAAGATTGCCTTATCGATTCCAATATATTTTTCGCTGTCTTCTTTTAAGGAATAATATTCCCCGCCTGCATTTGCATGCATATAAATATCGGCGGATGGATTTACTGATGCGAATTTCATCAATCCTCCGGAATGATCATAATGACCATGACTCAGAAAGACAGTATCTACCCTGGTGATATCAATTCCTTTTGCTCTGGCATTTGCCCAGGTTTTCCCGGATTGACCGGTATCCACAAGAATCTTATGTTTTGGGGTTTCGATATATATGGACAATCCATGCTCAGCTTCAAGCCCATTTCCGCATAGATTATCTTCCATAAGAGTTATGATTTTTATTCTGCTCATCACTTTTTATCACCTCTGTTAACAATGTGAAACTTATCAGATTTCCGAAAAATTAATCTCCAGATCATCGTATATATGTGCTTTTACAGTATCGAACAGCCCTTGTCATTCAGCTTATTGGTGTCACATTTTTTTAAACACAATTTATGGAATTGCTATAGTTCTGCTTTTTATTATAGCGCAAAATATACTGATTTTCCAGACAGTATAATGGGAATAAAAGTTTTGAGAAAATGCTGTCACAAGCGGAAGTCTGTAAAAGAATTACAACTGCCTGCAGCAGATGCAGTTATTACAGAAGGCAGATTATTAAACCGCGGAACAAAATAGGAAATCAGAGAATGGGTAAAATCCTTATAAATCATAGAGAATCAGAGGTATACATATGCGACCGCACGGAATATGGGAAAAGCAGTGACTAAAGTGAATTCGAATTCATTTTTGGGGGAAATAACGAATTAATTTATGTTAGAACTTGAAATCAAAATCAAACTTGTCTGTTTTCTTTTCTTCAAACTTTTTGAGAAATTCACTTTCACATTTATCAATCTCTTCCCTTAAGTATGCAAAGATCTTATCTACATCTTCTCTGGAATAATCAATGATTCTTTTTCGGTTTTATAGATTGCTGCCTTATGGTGGGCATATCAAGGTTTAACCGAAAGTTGGAGGAAAGGATCAGAGGAGAATTTCGGTGTGAACAAAAAAGAGATTGCAGAGATAAAAAAACAGTATAAGCCAGAATACAGCTGCCTGGAGAAAATTGCAGGATGCTATGTAGACAAAGATAAGAATAAGGTATTAAGCTTTAATGAGTCTCCTTTTGAGCTTTGGGTATAGCAGAAAAAGGGCGTGTGAAAAAACGAGAGTTTTTTCATGCGTCCTTTTGCTTATGGATGTAATAGTAGTTATATTATATAAAAAAGGGTATAGTTCCCCCTGCTGAGGTAGAGGCAGGATGACTTTGCTGTAATGCTGCGTCCATGGCTGATGATGTCATTTCCAAAGACGATGAATCCGCGGGAGGTATAATAATGTGCAAAAGGAGATTTTGGGATATTCCATGAAGGATACAACGAGAACATCTTATCTTTCCATGCTGATGAAAAAAGATAAGGATGGTAGAGATGCCTGCGGGACAAAAAGATACACAAAGTAATGGTATTTATTGATCGACCGGTGACGGAAAATGATATTTATGCGAAGTTGCTTTCTGATAAATTACCTGCAAATCTGGGGTATCTTTATGAGAATCTGGTCGCTCAAATGATTGCAGCGTCTGGAAGAGAACTGTACTATCATACTTGGGAAAAAAAAGGAAGTACACATTATTATGAGGTAGATTTCCTGGTTTCGGAAGGATGCAAAGTAAATGCATTTGAAATTAAGTCTTCCGGATCCGGAAAACATGAATCTATAAGAGAATTTTACAGTAAATTTTCTCAGAGTATTAGTAAGGCATATTTAATATCACAGAAAGATGTAGGAAAAGAAGAAAATTTATTGTTGAAACCGTTTTATCTCCTACCTTTTCTGGTAAAATGAGATAAAGAGATCAGGATTTCTAGAGAAAAACACCTGTCAAAGAATCTTTGCGCAGCTATATATGCAATGTAATGTGATGATTGCTTTACTTTGAACATTATTTTTGAGATACTAATATTCAAAGAATGATGAAAATATGAATATTATGCTATCAGAGAAAGGAACGTGATATTATGAATATAGGAAACCAGATATTGAACATTCGTAAAGAGAAGCAATTAACACAAGAGGAGTTTGGCAGATTATTTCATGTTACCCGACAAACTGTTTCGAATTGGGAAAATGAAAAAAGTTATCCAGATTTACAAATACTGATAGATATAAGCAATCAGTTTGAAATTTCTCTTGATACGTTGATAAAGGAGGATTCAAAGATGGTAAAGAAAATGGATAAAGAAAGAGTATTGGGAAAAATAAAAAAAGAAAAATCAATCATTGAATTTTTTACGGGTGCAGGCACTGGAATTATTGTAGCTTGCTTGCTTTCACCTGATTCCATACGTCGAACTGTAGCGATAATTGTTGGACTTGTAATGATTGGAATTGGTTGGTATAAAAAAACAAGGTATGATAATAAAGTTTTTAAATATATGGAAGAATTCGAAGAAGATTCATAATCAATAAAGCCGCTGTAGGATTGATTGATCCAATACCGGCTTTATTGATTTTTCAGAGGTTTTAAAGTGTCATCATCAGATATCTATGAAATCGCAAGAAAAAAGCAAGAATTCAGGCATGGTGTTTTTTATAGACAATGTTAAAATAGTGATATCTGCAATGGGAAAGGGGGCAGATTTTATGGCGAAAGCTATCCTGATGGATTGCTACATCAAAAAATACGCTTATAAAGAGATATCGCAAATATATAGGGAGATTGGAGCGCTACAAAAGAAAAAATAATCTGTGAGTGTTCTTGCTACAGTTCAGATTCTCCTGCAGACGCTCAGAGATGTAAATTGTATTCAGATTATATTTCTTTTTAGACATCTGTAAAACCCCTCGTTTGATACGATATGTTTTATTTTAGCATAAATTCTGTGCATCGCGAAGCGTGTTGCTGAGAACGGAGTGAACAGTAATGTCTGGGGCCTCAGGAAATGGAAGAAAATACGGCACAGTTTTTCTTTTGTTTTGCTGTGTACAGTGCCTTATCTGCTGTTTTTATAATTTCTTCATAGTTAATTTTATCATCAGGAATAAAGGTATATCCAACACTTTTTTTCACAGAGTAAGGGGGAATGGTACATTCCATAAAATGGTTTATAGTTTCCTCTAATAACTCTTTCTGTGAAAAAGGGCAAAGCACCATAAATTTATCTCCGCCAAAACGTCCGATCAGTGACGGTCTTGGGAAAAATTCTCTCAGCTGTTTTACTGTCTCCAAAAGAACCCTATCCCCTGTATCATGTCCAAAGTTGTCATTGATTGCCTTGAAATCATCCAGATCGATCATGATAAAAGCGTAGGATGGTCTGGGGTTTTTGTTCAGAAATTTTTGGCATAATTCTTTAAACCCATTTTTGTTGTAGCATCCGGTAAAGGTGTCTTTCATGTTTTTCTCTTTTTCCTTCAAAATAAGATCGTAAAGATTGCTTACATCAGACACAACACCAATTAAATACAATTTGTCCTCCCGTATATAGGGAGTAGCACATATACGGCACCAATGGTACTTGCCTGTTCCGCATTTCATTCGTGCATCGTAGACAGCCTGCTGTCCGTTCAAAACTTTTCCAAAAGCATCGGCTACAGTCCCGTGATCATCCGGATGGACAAAATAATCTGATACAGCTTTCATATATGCGTCCGGTGTCAGGGATGAAAACTCTTCCAAATCAGACAAAACCTTCTCTCCGGATACCTGATATATGGCTTCTGCATTTTCAAAGCGAATGTATCGCTGCTTTTTAACATCCACCTCAAACAGGCATAATCCGGCGCCCTTTAAAACTAAATTCAGATAGTCTTTATAATTAACTGAATGCACATTTATCACCTCCGCTTTTTGCTTTTATTGTACCAAGACGCTAGTGCGTTGGCTAGCCCTGAGTACGTGAAATTTCTACTTTTTTCATAAAAAATAGCAGTTTTTTAACCGAATCAAGTAAGCCCCCTGCGGAGGTTGCGAAGAGCAATAAGCAGTGGGTGGGACTTGCTTGTATCACTCAGGTAAGAATTAGGTGATGGAAGTATTTCACATAATAATGGAAGCATTTCACATAATAATAGTTACTTTGCGCATTTTGTGTTATAATTGAGATTAACAGGAAATGATAAATATCTGTAAAATGAATGTTTATCAGGAACTTACCGGAAGACATTTTAGTTAAGGCGTAATAAATTTCGGACTTTGTAAAATGCAAAAGGGAGATCAATGATATGAGAAAAAAAACAGTTCAAAAAAGCAGTACCAAAAGCAATACAAAAAGTAATACAAAAAGTAATACAAAGAGCAATACAAGAAACACCGTAAAAAGCAGTGTAAAAAGCAGTGCAAAAAACAGTCCTCAAAAAGCTGTTAAGACTGTTGCTCCAACAGTAGAGAATGTTTCTGTTAAGCAAACCACAATTATTCAGAAGCCATCTGTTGAACAGAATGAACAGAACATTCCAACGAAACAGCCTGATCTGGGACCGCGAAGAAGTGTAGCCTTCATTGGATCAGAATGTTATCCATTTGTTAAGACCGGTGGATTGGGAGATGTAATGTCTGCCCTGCCAAAGAGTCTGGCAAAATTAAACATTGATGTTAAGGTTATTCTTCCAAGATATAAATGTATTCCTCAGAAATTTCAGGAAAAGATGGAATACAGGGGTTCCTTTGATATGAATCTCTGCTCTGATGGAAAGCAGTATTATGTGGGAATTATGGAATATCAGGAGGACGGTGTTGTCTATGATTTTATAGATAATGATGAGTTCTTTTCCTGGGGAAATCCATATACGAATCTCATAGATGACATTCCGAAATTCTGTTATTTTGCAAAAGCTGCCCTTGCTGCCCTTAATTATCTGAATTGGACTCCTGATGTAGTACATTGTCATGACTGGCAGGCAGCTTTAGTACCACTTTATCTGAGAACCTGTTTCCAGGATACAGATGTAGGACGTGCAATTTCAGTACTCACAATACATAATCTGAAGTTTCAGGGTATTTATGACAGAAAAATGATTCAATACTGGTCAGGACTTCCGGATTATGTATTTAATAAGGACTGCATGATTCAGAACTGGCTGGATGCCAATATGTTAAAGGGTGGTATCGCTTACAGTAACAAAGTTACAACCGTAAGTAACACCTATGCCTGGGAGATTCAGACAGAGGAATATGGCGAGGGACTTGCAGAGCATTTAAGATATCACAACAATAAGATTCTGGGAATTGTGAATGGTATTGATACGGATATCTGGAATCCGGCAACTGATAAGCTGTTAGCTGCTGATTATGATGAGAAGTCAGCAATAAAGAATAAAAAGATTAATAAAAAAGCTCTTCAGGAATCTCTGGGGCTGGATGTAGATGAGCATAAGATGGTAATCGGACTTATTTCACGTCTCACCAACCAGAAAGGTCTTGATCTTGTAAATGACGTAATCCCGGGAATTATGGATGAACATACGCAGGTGGTTGTTCTTGGTACCGGTGATTCTCAGTATGAGAATACATTCCGTTATTATGAAAACAAATATAAGGGCAATTTCTGTGCATATATTGCTTACAATGAAAATGTGGCTCACAATATTTATGCAGGATGTGATGCGCTTCTGGTTCCATCAAGATTTGAACCATGTGGACTTACACAGCTTATAGCCATGAGATATGGTGCAGTTCCGATTGTAAGAGAGACCGGAGGACTTAAAGATACGGTTCAGCCTTATAATATGTTTGAGAATACAGGAAACGGTTTTACATTTGACAGATATGAAGGCGGGCTGCTTTACGACGCAATCAACAGAGCAAAGACTCTCTATTTCGAGAACAGGAAATCCTGGGATGATATGGTAATCCGCGATATGAATAAAGATGTTTCCTGGGAAAAGAGTGCAAAACAGTACAAAGATATGTATGTAGGATTAACACCAAGAGATTAGAACGTGTTTGAAAAATGCTTTACGCAAGATTTTTTGGAACAATATTAAAAATGAATAAATGCAAAGTAAGGTGTGAGTCATAGAAATATGGCTTGCGCCTTTTCTTTTGCTCTGAAAGGAGAGCGATTTTTGATTAAGTACAATACAATGGAGATTGTGATGTAACCGGATGGAAAGCTGATCGGACAGATTATCTTGATGGCATAACTGGAGAGGATGAAACACCTGCAGGATATTTTGTGGATGAAGCAGAAGCAGAAGAGTTTGATAAGGGTTTTATTTACAAAGAGAAACTCAAGCTCCCAGGACAACTTTTCTAAACGGAAATTAATCTTAGGATGGTGGGGAGATTTATAGCTAGAAATATATGTTTTATCATAATCTGTGCAATAAGATGGGTTAATTCTTCGATTTACATATTTTTTAAAGTGTTCTGGTATGGTATTATGGTACTTATAAAGAACCAATTATATCTGTTGGAGAGAGTGGTGAAAAGTTATGAAGCTATTGTTTAAACAAAGGTTGTTTTCATGGTTTGACAGTTATGATATCTATGATGAGGCAGGCAACACTGTTTATGTAGTAAAAAGTCAGTTGTCCTGGGGACATGAACTTGTAATATATGATGCCTATGGAAATGAAGCAGGAATGGTTGTTCAGAAAGTTCTTACCTTCCTTCCTAAATTTGAGATTTATAAAAACGGCAGTTATACAGGATGCCTGAGCAAAGAATTCTCATTTCTGACGCCACATTATAATATTGATTACAATGGATGGCAAATTGATGGAACCATTATGGAATGGGACTATAGCATTCTTGATCAAAGCGGATATTTAATTGCACGGGTCAATAAAGAACTGTTTCATATGACTGATACATATGTCATTGATGTACAGAACCCAGGAAATGCGTTGGATGCTCTGATGTTTGTACTTGCGATTGATGCAGAAAAATGTTCCAGAAATTAAAAAGTTGATCTTGTTGTCGAAGATATTCGGAGATGGGGAGGTAGTATGGGATTATTCAAAAAGAAAATCGTGAAAAAAACATATGACCGAGAACATATGAAACCAGTTATTCGTGTAAGTATATGTACTGGAGAAGAAGTGGCAGGCTTCAAAGACATACGGACCGGAAAAATCGAGGAAATCATGCTGATCAGATATCCAGAGGACTTAGAAAAATTCAAAGAGATATATGAGATAACAGAGGAAATTGCAAAAGAATATTAGACATTGGATAAGGAGGAGATGTTGTTATGAGAACTATAGGTAATATCCTTTGGTTTATATTTGGAGGATTACTGGGCGGACTGGCATGGATTTTTGCAGGTTGCATATGGTGTATTACAATTATTGGAATTCCGGTAGGTCTGCAATGCTTTAAATTTGCAACCTTGGCATTCTGGCCGTTTGGAAAAGAAATCGTATATGGAAATGGCATGTTTTCGTTTCTGGTAAATCTTATATGGATTATATTTTTTGGATGGGAAATGGCACTTGGAAACCTGATAGTGGGTTGTATTTGGTGCATTACGATAGTTGGAATTCCATTTGGAAAGCAGTTCTTCAAGATGGCAAGACTCTCTTTCATGCCATTTGGTGCGAGTGTGATAGGGTAGAATGTGTAAGGCCTTATTGATGAAAAATGAAATAATATTATTTACGGATGGTAATATTAATATTGAAGCTTCTGAAATATCGTTCCGCAGGTGTTAAGGAATACTGGATCATTTCACCAAGAGAGCGGGCTGTAGAAATCTATTATCTGGAAAATGGTAAATATGACTTGAAATACAGTTACATTCTTCAGGATGATCCAGAAGAAGAACATTATAATACAGATACAGTGGTGACACTGAAAGACTTTCCTAACATTTCTATGACACTGGCTGAAATGTTTGAGAATATAGAATGAGTATCATAATTTAATATGAGACAGTATGAAAGCCCTCGGGAGTTAATCCTAGGGGCTTTTGGTGTGAAATCTGGCAGATGCATTGAGACAGGCAGATCAAGAAGGTGTAGAGGATTTGCTGGATGACGGGGAAAAAGTAACTGCTCATTTTGTAGACAGTATCAGTTTTGAACAGTTGGATTCTTTCCTGAATCTGGAAGAACAGGTTCTTGGTGAACTGGCATATGAGGTGGAAGAACGACATTTTGCTATTCAGAGAACAGAAGAAGGATATGATTATTCCTTTTACGATGAAGATTTGTAAGAGAAGATAAAACCAGATAGTAATTGGGGCGTGGGAGAAATATCCTGCGTCCTTTTTTGCGTTTTCTTGCATCTTGGTTCATATATTATGCATTTTGGTAATGCTCATATAGACATATAGATAAATATACGATAAAACAAAATCAGATACATAAAATCTATAGCAATGTTGTTGCTTCTGCTGTTAAAAATTGTAGAGCAGGTTGAGAAAAAAGGAGAACAAAATGGGATCAGATATCATAAAAATAAGTCATCTAACCAAGAACTTCGGTGATGTAAAAGCTGTTAATGCGGGATATGTCGTAATCCTTGATAAAAGAAGCATAGAAAAGAATGAAAGGCGGTGAATTATATGAGTTCTTTGGACAAAATACAGAAATTTTCAAAATTTGGAAAAATACTTTGCAGTATTGTTTTTGTTTTTTGCGTGATAGGAATTATAGGAAGTGTTGTAGGAATTAAAAGAATATGTAAAGCATAAAGGCGATACGATTATGGGATATACACAGGATAATGCATGTGTTTCCATAAGAATAGAAGATATCCTATATTTTGAGACTGTGGATGGCAATGCTTTTGCGTATACGGCAGATGAATTATATAAGCTCAGCGTTGTATCAGGTTGAGGAAGATGTAAAGAGAAGTTATATATGCAGGGCATCAAAAACGATGCTTGTAAATATGGACAAAATCCAATTGGTCCGTGATAAAAACGCAATGTATATTTAACAATGTACTAGAGCTGGTAGGGCGCATAATGTCCGGGGGACATCAGCTTTGCGCGGACCGAAACAGAGTGTAGACGCCCAGCCGTCCTATGTAAATAGGGTAAGTAACCTGCCCCTCCGGGTTATCCATTCTTTGTTCAACAATTATTTTAGGAGGGATTTTTATGGACAAAGTAAGTGGAAAATTGACGGTATATTTTGAAGAACCATTTTGGGTAGGTGTATTTGAGCGTATCGAGGACGGTAAGCTGTCTGTAGCAAAGGTGACTTTTGGAGCAGAACCAAAAGATTATGAGGTGCAGCAGTATATTCAAAAATATTATGCGAGTTTGAAATTCAGTCCGGCTGTTGATACTGTTGTGAGGGATATAAAAAGAAATCCAAAAAGGATGCAGCGTGAAGCGAAAAGGCAAATGCAGGAAACAGGTATTGGAACAAAATCGCAGCAGGCATTGAAATTACAACAGGAACAAAACAAACAGGAACGCAAGATTAGAAGCAGAGAGAAAAAAGAAGCGGAAGAACAGCGAATGTTTGAGATGAAACAGCAAAAGAAACGAGAAAAGCACAGGGGGCGTTAGCATCTTGCTTTACTCGTTCAACTGGAATTTGTACATCGCTTGCGATATTCTATAATTAATACATATAAAGGAGATCAATTCATATGGAAAATATATTTGAGATCAATGAAAATTTAAGACAACAGTTACAGTTTATTTTAGAAATCGATAAAGAGAAAAATATATTAAGACAGACACATCTGTCCGGACACGGAAGACGCGAAAATGATTCGGAACATGCCTGGCACATGGCAATCATGGCTTATCTTTTAAAAGAGTATTCGAATGAACCTGTTGATATTACAAAAGTCATGCTCATGTGTCTCATCCATGACATTGTAGAAATCGATGCCGGCGATACTTACGCCTATGACACAGAAGCGCTCAAGACACAAAAAACAAGGGAAGACGCCGCCAAAGAACGTATCTTTTCTCTTCTCCCTGCCACACAGAAAGAAGAACTGATCTTACTCTTTGATGAATTTGAAGAAGCAAAAACTGCAGAATCCAAATTCGCTCACGCGATGGATAATCTGCAGCCTCTTCTTTTAAATAACAGTAATGGAGGAGCCGACTGGCGAGAACATAAAGTGCATGCCGATCAGGTTTATGGAAGACAGGTAAAGACCCGTCAAGGCTCCGAACGTCTCTATGAGGTCACTGACCAGATTCTTAAAGATAATATCCGCAAAGGAAATATTATCGAATAAGACGCTTACGTTTTCACTGCCCAGCGCATCTTTGTAGATCTTGCCCGTCCATTCTGTGCACATTCCTGCGCAGATGGGCGGATCACATCTTTGGAATAATCGGAATAAATTCCTTCTTTATATCCGGCTTTCAATGCTTTCTTCACCAGTTTATGGAGAAATATGCTGTTTGGATAGAGGAAAGAGAGGGCGAAGAAAATATGAAATATACTATAGACGAGAATTTGCTGTATTCGTGGTTAGCGATTATTGTACTTGCAGTATTTTATGCTATTTATTTTGTCAAGATGATATCGCAGAAGCGACATGGAATACAGACACATCAGATAGGAAGAGTGAAAGAAAAATCGGTACATAGAGTAGAAGTGTTGATGAGTATTGCAACTTTTTCCGCTCCTGTTATTCAGATAATGTCCATGATATTCGGGTGGAATCATATGCGTGCAAACGCAAGGTTTACCGGTTTTTGCATAGGCATGTTAGGTGATCTGATATTTCTGATTTCGGTTCTTTGTATGAAGGATAGCTGGAGAGCAGGAATACCTGATAAGGATAGAACAGAACTGGTCACATCCGGAATTTATCGTTATAGCCGGAATCCGGCATTTTTGGGTTTTGATTTTATGTATATAGGGCTGCTATTGATGTATTTTAATCTGCCAATGCTTACAGTATCTGCATTTGCTATCATCATGCTGCATTTGCAGATATTACAGGAGGAGCGGTATCTTACAGAAAACTATGGAGATTCATATAGAGAGTATCGGAAACATGTTTTTCGCTATCTGGGAAGGAGGCTCAGAAGCAGAGAGAAAAAGAAGCGACATAACAGCGGATATTTGAGGTGAAGAAGTGATTAGGAAATATGTTGATGGTGATATAGATGCAGTGATGCAAATATGGCTGAATACGAATATTCAGACACACAGTTTTATATCTTCGGATTATTGGCAGAGCAATTTTGATACAGTAAAAGAAATGATACCCCTTGCAAAAATATATGTATATGAAGATGATTGCACAAAGCAGATAGTCGGATTCATTGGAATGAACGATAACTACATTGAAGGCATTTTTGTGAAAAAAGCAGTACAATCAAAAGGAATCGGAAAGCAACTGTTAAATCACGCTAAAGAAGGTAAATCCACACTAAGATTAAGCGTTTATCAGAAGAATAAGAAGGCTATTCAATTTTATCTGCGAGAAGAATTTGTCATTCAATCCGAAAACACAGATAACAATACAGACGAAAAAGAATTCGTAATGGTATGGAATCGTTAAACTCCAGTTGTAGAGTGAGAAAAAAGAATTTGCGGAGGAAAAATGATGAACAGAACAATTCCAAAAATAGGCGCGGCGGTTGTCACAATAGCGGTCTTTCTATTTGCTGTATATATGCTCATTGATTTCTCATTTGGTTCATACCTCGTGTGTATGTTTTTGCCATTGGGATACATCATGATGGCAGTGTGATTTCAATATGAAAGTTGTGAGAATCGACGGGTTCCTGCAAATATTGGTGTTGCTATTGTCATTATCTATGCGGTGTTGATTCTTTTAATGTATTTCGCACAGACAACGAGTGTCCGATTGGAGAACTTGAATGAACAAGCTATTCGAATATTGGATTATCAGCGAGGTGGTCTGCTGTTCAATTATGATTTGCTGGGTTATGGAATGATGGCTCTCTCCACATTTTTCATCGGCCTTTCTATGAATCCGACTTCAAAAGCGGACAAGTGGCTGAAATACTTGATGATGGTACATGGTGTTTTCTTTATCAGCTGTCCGGTATATGCCGACAGCTCCGTATGAATTGCCATATGATGGAGCAAAGAGGATGCTGTTGGTAGAGGAAGTGGATAATAGGATTGTTTGATGCTATGTATGCGGAGTTACCAGCACCAAAACAGAAAAGGGGAGCATGCCTACATCTGGAAGTAAGATAGAAATAGCAGATAGGATTGCACATTCTCTTGATACAGTACAAAATGACGGAGAGATTATTATTAACAGCAGCATTTTTAAACTTTAAGAATAAGTAGGAAGGAAATCCATGAAATATATAAGAGTGACGAAAGAAAATATAGAAAAAGAGCATATTTGCTGTGCGATTTCAAGCAACAAGGATATACAGGTAATATCAAAGAAAAACTGGCTGAAAGAGCGATTTGATGATGGATTGGTATTTCTCAAGAGTATAGAGCGTGGAAAATGCTTTATCGAGTATATTCCGGCAGAAAATGCATGGAATCCAATCATAGCAGAGGGTTATATGTATATTGACTGTCTGTGGGTGGCTGGTTCTTTCAAAGGCAATGGTTATTCGACTGATTTACTGAATGCCTGTATAGAAGACAGCAAAGCGAAGGGGAAAAAGGGAATCTGTATCCTGTCAGCCGTTAGGAAAAAGCCTTTTCTGGCAGACCCGAAGTTCCTGAAATATAAGGGCTTTACAGTCTGTGATGAAGCAGATAATGGTATTCAGCTCTGGTATCTGCCTTTTTCTTTGGATGCGGCTAAGCCTGAATTTAAGAAGGGTGCGAAGCATCCACACATTGAGCAGACAGACTATGTACTGTACTATACCAATCAATGTCCGTTTAATGCAAAATATGTTCCGGTGCTTCTTGAAGTTGCCAGGGAAAGAGAGGTTCCGTTTCAGGCAACCAGACTGGAAACGAAAGAAGAAGCACAGAATGCTCCGACACCGGTTACAACCTATGCATTATTTTATAACGGAGAATATGTCACGAATGAGCAGATGAATGATAAAAGATTTATAAAGCTTCTGGATGGGATGAAAAATAAATGAGCAAATTCGAACTCTACTCTCCGTAGGTTGAGGATATTCATACGCTGAGATAGAATGGTGTCATGGAGGTTATGAACATGAATCAGTATGTAACAGGTGCAGTCATAAAGAGACTGCGTGAGGAAAAAAACATGACACAACAGCAACTGGCAGATAAATTGTCAGTCAGTGCAAAGACAATTTCCAAATGGGAAACAGCGAAAGGATATCCGGATATCACACTATTAGAATCCATTGCCAATGCATTATCGGTGTCGGTGACAGAGCTTATTTCCGGCAATACAATAGTTAATTCCAATGTATCAGCCAATATGCTGCGTTCACATTTTTATGTGTGTCCGGTGTGTGGAAATATCGTTCACAGCATGGGAGAAACAGTAATTCAGTGTCATGGATTGCAGCTACAGCAGGAAGAAGCTGAGGAGACAGACGAACATCATAAAATCTTCGTAGAACAGGTGGAAGATGAATATTATGTGCAGATTGAGCACGATATGACAAAGCAGCATTATATTTCGTTTATCGCGGCTGTTTCTACAGACAGGATACAGATGGTGAAGCTGTATCCACAGGGCAGTGCAGAGGCGAGATTTAAAATGAATGGTGTGAAGAAAATCTATTTATACTGCAATCGGAGTGGACTGTTTTATCTGGATGTAGTGAAAGGGATTGATGACCGAAGGAACGGATATGATAATACTGAAGAAAGAAGACAGTTAGAGTCAGCGGCAAAAATACTATTTGGGTAATACGAGGGGGATTGGAATGGACAATATGACAGCAAAGGTAAGCTGTTTTGCAAGGGCTTATCATTATAAAAATAACAGCATTCGCATTTTTACAGATGATATTGCGGAAAAACTGCTTGGAGAGGATTCCCATCAGATAGCAAAGAGTATGTCTGATGGGATAGACTTTTTCTACCCTGGATTTGAAGGGACGAGGGAGGAAGGGTTAAGACTCATTCTGGACAGACAATTATCACCATCTGTTTTAGATAAGCATGGCTTCAAAATAGAAGAACATTTGGATGAGAATGATATGACCTACAGATATTTCAGGGAATATAATCAGGCAAATCCAATGCATCAGATGAATGCTCCGGTAGGAGTAGGGTATGTATATGCTGTAAAAAGATAAGGCAGCACAAATTCAGAAGTATTATTGTAATTGCATCTCTATAATGGGATATTGTAAAGGAGAGCTGCAATTATGAATATCAAACAAATTAAGAACAACAAGTTGAAAACAATACTACAGTTTTCAATTCCAAGCATTATAGCAATGCTGTTACAGACTGTGATAACGATTACAGATGGCTATTTTACAGGAAATTATGTGGGAGACAATGCACTGGCAGCAATCAATCTTGGACTACCAATCCTATATGTTTATCTGGGAGCAGGACTTTGTGTAGGTGTGGGTGGCTCTGTTATCAGTGGACGGCTCTTAGGAGCAAAAAAAAGACAAAAAGCGTCTGAGGTATTTGCACAGACAATGGTTACAGCGGTCGTAATTGGTGTTATCCTATCACTGGCAGTATTTGTGCTGTTTACACCGATACTTGGATTCTTAAGAGCAGATGGTGAATTATCAGGTTATTTTACAGACTATTACAGGATTATGTTGTTTACCTATCCTCTTATGGTGCTGGGAACGATACTTGGAATGTTTATCCGGGTGAATGGAAAACCACAGTTATGTATGCTGGTGAGTATCGCCGGATGTATATTAAATGTAGTATTGGATTATATGTTTGTCGCAAGGATGGAACTGGGAGTGAAAGGAAGTGCAATAGGTTCTCTGCTGGTGCAGTTGGTAACGGTGTTGGTACAGCTTATGTTTTTCTTTCTGCCGGATACTATCATCAGATTCAGATGTTTTGTCTTTGACAGAGCAATCGGTAAAGAGATGATTCTGAATGGATCTTCTGAATTTATCGGGGAGATGGCAAGTGCAATCTCTATGTTCGCATTTAACTATGTACTGATGAAGTATGTGGGAGCAGACGGAGTAGCAGCCTTCACAATTCTGGGGTTTGTTGTATATGGATACAGTATGGTTTGTATTGGATTTGGACAGGGAATCTCACCGATTGTAAGCATCTGCTGGGGTGCCAAAGAAAAAGAGACAGCCACTAAGATCCGCAGTATAACAAACCGGATTTTGCTGGCAATCGGAACATTGACTGCACTTAGCTTTTTTATAGCAGGAAAAAGATATGCTGAAATATTTGGCTGCAGTAACAGTATTGCAGATATGGTAGCAACCGGTTTTCGCATCTATGCAATTACATTTCTTGCTATGGGATATGATGTGACAGGCTCCATGTATTTTACAAGCTGTGGCGATGCAAAATCATCTGCGATTATTTCATCACTGCGGGGAATCGTGCTATTGCTGGCATTTATACTGATATTTCCGGCAATCTTTGGAATGAATGGAGTGTGGATGGCATCTCCTTGTGCGGAAATACTGACGGCAATCGTCACATTTGTATTGATTCGCAGGCAGGTGAGAAAGAACAAAGAGGAAGAAAATGGAAGATAAAGAGAGCATTACCATAAGAAAAGCTGTGATCAATCAGGCAATCAATTATATTTTTGAGCATATTGATGAGGATATTATGGTTGAGGATGTGGCAAAATACTGTTCCTATTCCAAATATCATCTGACACGGATGTTTAAAGAAGATACAGATGAAGCTCTTTATCAGTTTATCAAAAGAGTACGCTTAGAGCGTAGTGCATGGCATCTGAAGGTGGAGAAGGAAAGAAGTATTACGGAGATAGGTGAGACTTATGGTTATTCTTCGTCTAATTTTGCTACCGCATTTAAAAAACATCTGGATATTTCTCCGGCAGATTACCGCAGGAGCAGCGAACAGATGGTGGAGGACAGTTCTTTTTCCCATGGTATGACACTGGACGATCTGGATGATGCCGGAAGTAAAATTACGGTAGAATATCTTGCACCTTTTACAGTGTTATATGAGCGTAAAAAAGGAAATTATCATAATCTGCCGGATGAATGGTGTGATTTCATTGAGAAGTATAAGTATTTTTCAACAGAAGATACGCTATATATAGAATGTACGATTGATGATCCATCCATCACAGATGAGAATTGCTGTATGTATGAATTATGCCAGACAGTTATGCCAGACGATCAAAAGTTAAAAGAACATCCTGAAGTTCTGCTTCATGATTTTGAGGGTGGTAAATATGCAGTTTATCATTTTAAGGGAATACCGCAGCTTCTGTTTATGGTATATCAGGAGATATTTTGTAGATGGCTGTCACGGACCGGAAATGAGCTGGATGAACGTCCAATCATAGATATTTACCGGAAAGTAGAGGAAAGTGGGTATATGGAAATAGATATCTGTTTCCCATTAAAGACAAAACAGTCATAAACAAAGTTATGTAAAAATGTGTAGAGATATCTGACTTGACAAATAAACGACCGTTTACTATAATTAAAATGTAAACGGTCGTTTATTTTGCGGAACAGGAGATTTGTGTATGTCAAAAACTACAAAGGAAGATATATTGATTGTTGCATTACATTTATTTGCGAGAGATGGATATGAAGCAGTTTCTGTCAGTCAGATTGCGGGTGAGCTTGGTATGACAAAAGGTGCATTGTATAGGCATTATGAGAGTAAGAGAGCTATTTTTGACTATATCGTAAAAAGGATGGAGCAGGGAGATGGCGAACAGGCAGAGGAATATGATATGCCTGCTGATAAAAAGGAAAATGAACCTGAACAGTATGAAGAGATTTCTGCGGACAATTTCATGGAATACAGTAAATCTATGTTTTCGTATTGGACAGAAAATGATTTTGCATCGTCATTTCGAAAGATGCTTACATTAGAGCAGTTTCGGAATGAGGAGATGCAGGCATTGTATCAGCAGTATCTTGTGTCTGGCCCGGTAGAATATGTGAAGGATTTATTCAAGAGCATGGGTGTTGTGGAGACAGATAAAAAAGCAACCATGTTTTATTCCATCATGTTTTTCTATTATAGTCTGTATGATGGAGCAAAGGATAAAAAAAGGATAAAAGAGCAGTTTGAAAAAACTATTAGTTGCATTATATAAAGAAATGGAGAAAAAGAAAATGAAGGAAAATATTATCATTCGATTGGAAAGAGAAAATGAACACCATGAGGTAGAAAATCTGGTAAGGGAGAGTTTCTGGAATGTGTATCGACCAGGCTGTCTGGAGCATTATGTACTCCATCAGCTTCGCAATGATCCGGCATTTGTTCCAGAGTTGGATTTTGTCATGACATTAGATGGACAGTTGATTGGACAGAACATGTTTATGAAGGCTGTGATTGCAGCCGATGATGGCAGAAGTATTCCCATTATGACTATGGGACCGATCTGTATTGCACCGGAGCTTAAAAGGAAGGGGTATGGAAAGATTTTACTAGATTATTCTTTAGAAAAAGCAAAAGAGCTTGGATGCGGAGCAGTATGCTTTGAAGGAAATATTGATTTTTATGGAAAAAGCGGATTTAAACAGGCAAGTGAATTTGGTATTCGTTACCATGGATTGCCAGAAGGGGAGGATGCTTTCTTTTTCTTATGTAAAGAACTGATTCCAGGTTATCTGAATGGCATAACAGGTGAATATGCAACACCAGCAGGGTATCTGGTAAATGAAAAGGAAGCAGAGGCATTTGATAGAGAGTTCCCGTATATGGAGAAGAAAAAACTTCCGGGACAGATTTTTGAATGATGAAAAGCAGGAGGTAAATTTAGATGAAAGTAATGGAAAAAGGCTGAAAAAAGGTGGAAAGCCGAGTCCTGATAATGATATTCAATTGATGGTTTATTCCATACGGGAATAAATCTTCATCAAATCTTTATTTTTTTCTGTTAGGTTATATTTCAGTAAGAAATGAAATATAGAAGGAAGGATAGTAAAGATGGAAATGATGTTGCAGACACAAAATCTATGTAAATGCTTTAAAAAGCAGAAAGCGGTAAATAATATTTCACTTAATATAGATAAGGGACAGATTTATGGACTGCTTGGACCGAATGGTGCTGGTAAATCTACCACATTGAAAATGCTGACTGGTATGATGAAACCAACTGCAGGCAAGATTTACTTTGATGGAATAACATGGAATAGGAAAGATTTATCAAAAATAGGAGCGTTAATTGAGAATCCGCCTATTTATGAAAATCTTTCCGCCAGAGAGAATTTGAAGGTAAGACAATTATTGCTTGGTACAGATGAAAACAGAATTGATGAGGTCTTGCAGATTGTATCACTTACAAACACTGGAAAGAAGAAAGCAGGGCAGTTTTCTTTGGGAATGAAGCAAAGACTAGGCATTGCAATGGCATTGCTTGGAGAACCGGAACTTTTGATATTGGATGAACCTACGAATGGATTAGATCCAATAGGCATCGAGGAATTACGAGAGCTGATTCGGTCTTTTCCGGAACAGGGAATCACTGTAATTCTCTCTAGTCATATTCTCTCGGAGGTACAGTTACTTGCAGATAAAGTCGGGATTATTTCAGGTGGAATCTTAGGATACGAAGGAGCATTAAAGCAGGGAGATAATCTTGAAGATTTGTTTATGAATGTGGTAAGAAAAAACCAGAAAGCAGGTGAAATCCATGGTTAATATTATAAAAGCAGAACATCAAAAAGCCAAAAGAACCATGCGAAAAAAGTTTATCTGGGGATTTCCTCTTCTTACATTTGTCATGGCATTTATATTTACTCTTGGGATGACAAATGCTTATGCAGAAAGTGTTTGGAACTGGTGGTATACACTTTTGCTGCCGGGGATGATTGCTCTATTTTGTTATCTTTCTGTGGCGCAGGAGAAAAAGATAAAATACTATCATTTAACGACTATTCCCACAGACAGAAGAAAATTGTTGCTGGGGAAAATTATTTATATTGGGTGCATGATTCTGTTTTCCAATGTGATTGTGTTTGCAGGCGCATCGATTGGAGGCTTTCTTCTGACGACACATGTTCCGGTGGGAGGAGCGTTGATTGCAGTATTGTTTCTGACTGTTTCTGAGCTATGGGAGATTCCGGTAGCTTTATTTTTAAGTGAACGCTTTGGAATGATTGTAAACCTGATTGTCTGCTTGTTTATTACCGTCAGCGGTGTAGTGATATCACAAACCAGAATCTGGTATGTACTTGTCTCTGCAATTCCTATGAGGATGATGTGCCCGCTGCTTCATATTTTACCGAATGGTCTTGCCGCGGAAACTGGAAATCCTTTTTTGAATACGGGAGTCATTGCTCCGGGGATCTGCCTCTCAATGATCTGGTTTGTTCTTGTAACAGTTTTGCTTTTGAAATGGTTTGAGGGAAGAGAGGTGAAGTAAGATGCTTGGAAGGTTTCTGAATGCAGATTTACGGAAGATGAAAGGAACCTCTGTGATTCTGGCACACTTACTGATTCCGATTATAATCAGCGTTGTATTTTTAATGTACTACTCTTTTTCACTATGGGATGACAATATGAAAATAATCGCATTTTATCAGGCAATAGGAGCAGGACTTCCAGTACTTGTTGGAATTTTTACAGCAAGTGTGATGGAACAGGAACAAAACGCAGGTAACTTTCAGAATATGTTATCCTTATCGAAAAAAGGGGTGACATTTATATCGAAGCTGATGCTGTTACTGATGCTTTGTCTTGGCTCTGTCTTATTGACTGCTTTGATATTTGGAACTGGATTTGGAATGATATCAGCAAGTGGTAGCTGGAGTAACAGCAATATTGAAATTGTAAAAAAATGTGTTGTTGCAGCATTGCTGCTGTGGGGAAGCAGTGTCCCACTTTATCTGTGGCAGCTGATTCTGGCTTTTCAGTTTGGAAAAGGGGTATCCATTGGAGCAGGGATTATATCAGGACTAATCAGTGCATTGATGCTTACCGGACTTGGAGATTATGTGTGGAAATATGTATTTGTCTGCTGGACGGGTAGAGTACCATATACTTATCTGCAATCTGTATTGGGAGAAACTAGTGTAGGTGAATGGTTGTCATTCATACCAGGTTGCTTAATATTTACAGGGATTAGTATGGTATACTATTTTTGGTGGGTAAACCACTGGGAAGGAAACAGAATATCGGAATAGAATCGAGGGAAACTATGGCAAAAATACTGGCAGTTGATGATGAACCGGCAATCCTGGAAATGATAGAAAACATTTTGGCTAAGGATGGACATCTGGTTACCAAAGTAAGTAATCCGCTGAAACTTAATATGGAAGAATTACATCGTTATGACCTGATTTTACTTGACATTATGATGCCTGGAATGGACGGCTTTGAATTATGCAAAAGAATCAGGACACTTGTGGATTGTCCGATTTTGTTTCTTACGGCAAAAACGGAGGAAAAAAGTCTGGTGAACGGACTTTCGTTGGGAGCAGATGATTATATTTCAAAGCCATTTGGAGTGATGGAACTTCGGGCAAGAATCAATGCACATCTTAGAAGAGAGCACAGGGAACATTCTGTCCGGATGGTTTTGGGGAGGGTCTGTATTCAAATATCTCAAAAGAAACTAGTGGTTGATGATAAGGAACTTCCTCTTACGAAAGCGGAGTACGAAATTTGTGAATTCCTGGCTAAAAACAGGGGACAGGTTTTCTCAAAGGAACAGATATTAGAAGCGGTCTTTGGTTTTGACAGTGAGAGTAATGACAGTACCATTATTACACATATCAAAAATATAAGATCGAAATTTGCGGAGTATAATTATACACCGATAAAAACAGTCTGGGGGATTGGATATAAATGGGAAGAGTAAAGAGAAGCAATGCACTCAGCAGGATTTTTATGAGATATGTACTTGTCATGCTTGGATCATTAGTCGGTTTGGTGATTGTTGCTTATCTGCTACTTTACCTTTTGATCAGTGTGGGCTGCATTTATCCGGCGAATTATGCAGAGCAAAAGATTAATGAAGCATATGATACGATTTTGCATGCAGATAAAGTGACTGCTGAGATGATTCCTGCACTTTGTAATTATGTCATTTTTTCAGAGAAGGGAGAGGAAATAGGTGGAAATCTTCCAGAACAATACGAACAGATAGCATGGAATGTTGCAAAGTATGGAACCGCATCCGGGAAATATTTTTATAAAGTAATTTCAAGGGAAAATGAATATGTTGTTTTGCAATATCGCCTGACACCTCAGTATCATTCGGCTTTTTTGAGGGAGCATTTTATAGGACCTCAGAATGTGATGAGTATTATGGCTGTGATTGGAGCGATAGCGATTATCATCATTCCGTCCATATGTTTTGGAAAAAGAATCAAAAAGCAGATGCAGCCTGTGTTAGATGCCATCGATCAAATAAAGAATCAGAACCTGGAGTATGAGACATCTGGTTCCGGTATCAAAGAGTTTGATGATTGTTTATCGGCAATCGATGATATGCGAGATGCATTGCGGGAATCCTTAGAAAAGCAATGGAAAACAGAGCAGGAAAAGAACCAGCAGATGTCTGCTTTGGCGCATGATATTAAAACACCTCTTACGATTGTAAGGGGAAATGCAGAACTACTTTCAGAGACTGAACTGACCACGGAACAGAAAAATAATATTACCTATGTTTTAAACGGTACAACACAGATACAAAGTTATGTCCAGCAGTTGATAGATGTCACAAAATCATGGAATTGCAGTGATGTTACCTATACAACGGTGATGTTAGAAGATTTTTTTACAGATATAAAGGAGCAGGCACTTGGGCTGGCAGAAATCTATCACCAGAAAATAGATTGGAAGGCAAAGCAAAGTGATAAAAAGGTAATGATTGTCTATGATCAAATGTTTCGGGCAGTAATGAATGTGATTCAGAATGCAGTGGAGCATACAAAAGAAAATGGAATCATTTATATTGGTGCAAAGGAGCATGATGGTCGGCTGACATTCATTGTGGAGGATAGTGGATCAGGATTTACAAAAGAAGCATTATTGCATGGCACAGAGCAGTTTTTTATGGATGACACAAGTAGAAATGGAGAAGCCCATTATGGGATTGGGCTATTTTTTGCAAAAACTGTGGCTGAAAAATATGGCGGAGGGATTAAACTTTCAAATTCTGAAAATACAGGTGGGGCGAAGGTAGAGATATTTTTCCTGAGTAGTCAGGAAACACGCTAAATAGAACGCAATTAAGCTATGTAAAAGAAATTTTACATGCTTTTATCTAATATGTAAAAGCCTTTTGATAGACATTACTACTACGTTTGCTGTAATCTCATAGAAGAAAGGGGGCATACAGAATTATGATAGCTGATAAAATTAAAAATGCTCGTACTATAAAAAACTTACACAGGAACAGGTTGCTGAAGATATCAATGTTTCCAGGCAGACTATTTCTAACTGGGAAAATGGGAAATCACTACCTGATATTGTAAGCATTATAAGAATGAGTGAATTATATGATTTAAGCCTGGATGAATTATTGAAAGGAGATGCGACATTGCTTAATAAAATTGAAAGAGACATGAAAGTAGCCAAAGCTGAAAATAACGTTATCAAATTTGCATGGATATCTATCGTAAGGAAGGCCACTGAAAAAGTCCTTTTTGCGTATAAATTAACACAAAATAAAGTACATCAATCAACTTTGAGACACTGTATATAGTATGAAAAAACAGTTTTTCAGTGGCGTCCTTCAGGTGGTGAGAAGAATTGCACATCTGAGCATATCTGCTCAAAAAAGTCCTTATAGTACCAAAGAAACACTTGTTCTCTATCCCCTGATATAGTATACTGAAAAAGAACAATTAGTTCGTAAATACATATCAGTCGATATAAGAAAAAGAGTGATAAATACAATAGAATCAGACCATAATTCCAATTCAGTATTTCTGCTATATTATCACCTTGGTTATAAAATACAGAAGAAAAGTACTGAATGACGAAATATCCGAAAGAGCAAAAGAGATCTTTGAGTATATCGCACCCGGATACGGGATCGTACTGGAAGAATGGAATCACGATACAGACCATGTTCATGTGATGTTCTGCGCACAGCCAAAGACGGAACACCGTAAATTCATCAATGCCTGTAAAAGTGCCAACCACAGACTGCTGAAGCTCCTGCCTGCTCAGTGCAGGCGGGGCGCCGATTGAAACGATACGGCAGTATATAGAAAGCCAGGGTGAGAAAAATGAACCGCGCCATAAAAATAAGGATCTATCCAGATAAAGAGCAGAGAATTCAGATAGAGAAAACAATCGGCTGCAGCCGCTTTATCTATAACCAGATGCTTGCGGACAAGATCAGCTATTACCAGAAAGAAAAAAAAGATGCTCAGGAACACACCGGCCGGATATAAGAAGGAATATCCCTGGCTGAAGGAGGTGGACTCCCTTGCCCTGGCGAATGCGCAGCTGCATCTGGAAAGTGCGTTCCGGAAGTTTTTCCGGGAACCATCCTGCGGATTTCCCCGCTATAAATCAAGAAAACATTCAGGAATTTCTTATACGACCAATGCAGTAAATGGGAATATCCTTTTGCAGGATACCCATTTGAAGCTTCCAAAGATGTCTGCCGTAAAAATAAAACTTCATCGCCAGATCCCGTCAGACTGGAAACTGAAATCGGTAACGATAAGCCGTGAGTCATCCGGGAAATATTATGCAAGTCTTTTGTTCTGCTGTGAGAGCCAAACAGTGGAAAAAAGACGGGCAGAGAGATTTCTCGGGATCGATTTTGCCATGCAGGGAATGTGTGTATTTTCTACAGGAGAAAAAGCCGGGTACCCTATGTTTTACAGAAAAGCAGAGAAAAAACTTGCAAGGGAACAGAGAAAGCTTTCCCACTGTGAAAAAGGAAGCCGGAACTATCAGAAACAGAAGAAAAAGGTAGCTTTATTTCATGAAAAGATAAAGAACCAGAGAAAAGATTTCCAGCATAAGCTCAGCAGGGAGCTTGCTGAAAGATATGATGCAGTATGCGTGGAAGATCTGAATCAGCAGGGAATGTCCGGAGGGCTGCATCTTGGGAAAGGCGTGCAGGATAACGGGTATGGGCAGTTTCTGTCCATGCTGGGATACAAACTGGAAGAGCGCGGAAAACATCTTATAAAGGTAGACCGTTATTTTGCATCGAGCAAGATTTGCAGTGTATGTGGACATAAGAAAAAGGAACTGGCATTGTCGGACAGAATGTATGTCTGTGAATGTGGAAACAGGATGGATCGGGATGTGAATGCAGCAGTCAATATCCGAGAAGAAGGAAAAAGGATTTATAAAGAATGTGCCTGACGGCGCAAGAAAAAAATCCGTAACCGGATGAACATAAAAAACAAAACCGCGGGACACGTGGGGATAGCCTGTTTTAGCTTTGCCTTAAAAGGCAATCGAGCAGGAAGCCCCCACTTCAAAATCGTAAGATTTAAGTGGTGGGAGCATGTCACTTGAAAGGGACAAGCTGCGTCAGTATATTGAAAATCCATATCTTTATTCACGAGTACAGCATACGCAAACACTTCCACAGGAACAACGTGGGCTTACTATACCGGCGGAAATGAGTTCCTTGTTTCCAAAATCCAGTATTCTTTGGCAAAAAAAGGTAAATCGATATGTAACTTTTTTGCTGAGGGAAGAAGTGACAGCTGGTTTTCCCAATAATCTCTACGAACACTTATCACATATTCAGGAATCGTACCGTACCGGTGCAATCATCAGCAGCTTTTTGCTCTGTGCACAGGAAAACGGAAAAATATATGATTTTTATAAGACGTTTGTAGAAATTATATGAGGTACAATATTTGTAGTTACTGTGAAGGCACAGACCAACTGCGAATGAGTTTAAGAAGACCGAAATTCAGAGTATGATGGTGAGTTTCGGTCTTTGGATTATTTGTATGAATTTTTTCACTGCTTTGACGGTTCCCGTTTACCGCAATCATCACAAGTCTGCGGCCAGTTGATTTTCCATTCAAAATATTCATCTCTGGTAATCTCGCCGGATTTTAGTTCTTCTTTTCTAAGAGTCCATGAAACTGACTTATACAAATGTGAATGGATATCTGATTCCGAACCTTACTTATAAATCAGGTAATCAGATGGAGCAGCTTGGCAAGTATGGATTCTTACGCAGAGATTATCTGAAGAACCATCGTAATTCCCTGTATCAGGTGATGCTTTTGCAGGATACGATTGGTGAGCATCTGCTGGAAGTGGACAAGGCAGCCAGGGAACGAGAAGAAGTCATTCTGAAACAGTTAGAGGAAAAAGAGCCTTTGCCGGATAAAGAGAAAGATCAGATGGCATGGGTCAGAGCTGCCAATCAGCACAGAGCGATTGCAGAAGAGATTATCCTGAAAGAATTGATTTATGTTTAAATGAATGTGATGAGGTCGTGGAATGCGACCTCATTGTTGTATGAGAATATAAAATTGCAGTAGGCAGAACGAGAAAAATAGGGTAATATAACAATAACCTGTTGGTACGATTTTGAAATGCCAAGTTGGTATTTTAAATTATAGAAGGGAATCAATAATGAAAAAAGAAATAATAGTAGCAAATAATATTGATAACATTTACGATGAAATAAATGCATTGATCAGAGAAAAGAAAACGGATGTAAAGAAAGTTGTGAACGATGCCATTATCTCACTTAACTGGGGAATTGGGAAAAGACTTAGTGCGGAGTTCACCGGAGATAATAAGCCTGAGTATGGAAAAAAAGTTGTTGCAGAAGTCAGTAAACGTTTGGAACAGGAGTATGGTTCTGGATTTGATAAAACATCAATTTCGAGAATGATTAAATTTTATCAGGAATTTCCTGACTTCGAAAAAGTTGCGACACTGTCGCAACAATTGACCTGGTCACATTTTGTAGAGATTTTGCCAATACACGACGAGTTAAAGAGAGACTTTTATGCTGCAATGTGTATGCAAGAGAACTGGTCAGTGAGGACATTGCGTGAAAGAAAAAAATCTATGCTTTATGAACGCACTGCAATATCGAAGAAACCAGAAGAAACAATAAAAGATGAGATTGCCGAATTACGGGATGATGGAAAAATGAGTCTGGATCTTTTTTACAGAGATCCATATATGCTTGATTTTCTTGGTTTACGTGATACTTATAGTGAAAAAGATTTGGAAAATGCCATTCTTGCGGAATTAGAAAAATTTATTTTGGAAATGGGATCGGATTTTGCGTTTTTGGCAAGGCAGAAGCATTTTGTGCTGGATGGTAAAGACTATTATATGGATTTATTGTTTTATCACAGAGGTTTGAAAAGGCTGGTTCTTGTTGAGTTAAAGCTTGGAGAATTTGAACCGCAAGATAAAGGACAAGTTGAACTGTATTTGCGATGGTTGGAAAAAAATGAAAGAGTAGAAGGTGAAGAAAGTCCGGTTGCTCTTATATTATGTGCAGAAAAATCGCAGGAAACCATAGAATTAATGCAATTGGATCATGGAAATATCCATGTGGGACAGTATATGACTAAAATGCCTCCAAAAGAACTTTTAGAACAGAAGTTATCCCTTGCTATTGCAAATGCGAGAGAGCTGTTGGAACAGAGGAAAGAAGAATAAAGGTTTTCAATTTAATAATGAAATTCAGAACAGGCGTGAGTCATAAAAAATATGACTTACGTCTTTTTCTTTTTGCAGAAAGGAAGTGAGAGATAATGTCACAGATTTTTCGTGTGGAGCGAACAAAAAATTATACGGTAATGAGTAACCATCATTTTAAAAACAAGAGTCCGTCATTAAAGGCAAAGGGGGTGTTGTCTCTGATGCTGAGCCTGCCGGATAACTGGAATTATAATATCTCCATTTCGGAACTGAACCGTATCTATGAGCAGTTAGAAGAATTACCAGATTACTTGTTGGACGACTTGGACAGTTTCGTGCTTGCTCCTGTATCCGGCGACTATGTATTTTCAGAACTGGTAAACCCTGTCTTTACCAAAGATGGCGACAACCTCAAAGTCAGTGTGCCCGTAAAGTATCTGGATAACAAGTCGAAAATGACACAAATCTCACAGTATGAGCTTGTGCTTCATAAGGACGATAACTGGAAGATTGTAGGATAAGTTTGTAAAAAATGCTAAAAGAATGTCATGGTAAATAATTTATAAAAAGTTATTTACCATGACATTTATTTTTGAATCAAATATTTTTCTCCCCAATTACATAGTTCATCAAGAATGGGTGTCAGTGTTTCCCCGAATTTTGTTAAAGAATACTCTGTTTTTGGAGGAACAACTGGATAAACCTTACGGTTAATAAGTCCATCTTTTTCAAGCTCTCGAAGCTGTTGAGCTAGCATTTTATCAGTTGCTTTCGGAATTAGTTTATGAATTTCATTGTACCGTAACGTTTTGTTCATTAAATGCCATAAAATAACAGCTTTATATTTTCCACCAATAAGTTGAATGGTTGCCTCAACTGGACAGCTAAAACCACAACAATTATTTCCCATAATATCTTCACTTCCTTTTTGGGTAGTATATTACAAAATAGTGCGTTCTTGTACAAAAATACTATTTCAGATAGAATTATAGTATAGGTTGACCTAATATACAAGAATTAAGGAGATTTTAATATGTCATTATTAGATATTGCTAAGAAAAGATATTCTGTTAGAAAATATGAAGATAAACCAGTTGAAAAAGAAAAGTTAGAAAAAATACTTGCTTGTGCTCATGTTGCACCAACTGCGGCGAATTTACAGCCGGTTAAATTGTTAGTGGTACAGGACAAAGAGCGATTAAAAAGCATTGCTAAAGCTGGAAATATTTACAATGCTCCACTGGCAATTATCGTTTGTGCAGACCATTCAAAGGCATGGACAAGACCTTTCGATAATAAACAGACGACAGATATAGATGCTTCTATCTTAACAGATCATATGATGTTGCAGGCGACAGAATTAGGATTAGGAACTGTATGGGTATGCTTTTTTAAACCAGATGTAATCAAGAAAGAATTTCAGTTACCGGATAATTTAGAGCCTATCAATATTTTGGCTATCGGTTATGGAAAAGGTATTGCAGAAGATTCAGAACGTCATTCAGAAACACGTATTCCTATGGAAGAATTAGTTTCTTATGATTATTTATAAATTTGGACAGAGATTATAGGTTGGGACAAAAGGCTTGCGTCATACTCTATATAGTATGCTCCGCAAGCCCTATTTCCATATATTCTATTTTGTTGTAGCTTTAAAAAGTCGTTCTGTACCGCTAATTTCAGCTAAGACAATATCCGTCATACGTTGTAGATTGGCAACATGATACGGATTGACCTGTTTTTCCCATTCGTTCGTATCTTGTTTTTGAATACCAGAAAGATACTGCTGTAAAACTGTCATACACTTTTCCAGCAGTATCTTTCGTTCTTCTTGAAAAAGCTCATAATTACAATGGGCATATCGAACGATATTAACGGAAAAGTTGACAAAGTACATTTCTAGAAAGATGAATTGAAACACCATATTTTGATAGAATTAGGAGTCAAAAGATATGATAGGGATTAAAAAAAGAGATTATAAACAGTTACAGTTAAATATGAATCAGGGAATTAAGGGCATTTAGGGCAAAATAAGCAAAAAGAAATGTTACCGGAGCAGGAGAAATAACAAAGATAGCTGCCAGAGTACATAAAATTTTACTTTTTTACACTGACTGCCCTTTTTTATGTATCAACATTTTAGCTGATACAAATATAAGTTTTCCCGAATTTGGGAGAAAGTCAAAAATAAACATTAAGAAAGTATAACGGCATTCCGATATAACATCATGAGAAGCCTGTTCTATTATCTGAACCGGAGAAGCCAGAAGAAAAGCTATAATTGGGTAGAATTTCTAAATATGCTGGATAACAGCTATCCACTGGTAAGACCCCGGATATATGTCAATATATACGAATGATAATGTGAACGATTCGTTTCGCAAAGAGCCGGATGCGGGAAAGCCGCACGTCCGGAGTTCTGTGAGGGGTGTACGACCGTAAGGGGTGCACCTACTCGACCTATGAATCCATCAGAGGAATGAATATTAGAAAACCGGAACGAATATGCGGGGAGGCCGTATGTTCGTTCCGGTTTTTATGTTACAGAAAATTACTGTGTTATGCCAACGGCAGAGAAATCTGAAAAGTAGAACCACCGCCCGGGGTATCCAGTACAGAGATTGTTCCTTTATGAAGTGAAATGATCTCATACGCAATACACAGTCCCAGACCAAAATGCTGCCTGTTATTTCTGGCAGAATCTGCTCGGTAAAAACGCCGGAAAACAGAAGTCTTGGCAGAATCCGGAATACCGGGTCCGTTGTCTTTGACGCGGATAAGAAAGTGCGTTTTGGTCTGTGAAAGGGAAAGAATAATTTTCCCGTTTTCGGGGACATAACTGATGGCATTGTCAAGAAGGATTCCAAGCACCTGACTGATCCTTTCCGGGTCACAGGGACAGGGAGGGATTTCCTCTTCCGGAAGTTCAATGAAAAATTTCATATGGTGGTCCTGCATCAGGGGTTCATACTTTTCGTAGGTATCCAGAAGTAAAGTATCCAGTTCACAGGAAACCGGATGCATTTTCCAGGAATGGTTATCTGCATTTGACAGAGAGAGCATATCATTTATCAGGAGGGACATTCGTGTCCCTTCTTTTTCTATGACTGAAAGAAAATGTCCCTGCTCTTTCGGATCTGCCTTTTTCATGGCAGAGATTCCGGACAGGATTACTGCCAGAGGGGAGCGAAGCTCATGGGAGGCAGCAGCGATAAATTCGGTCTGTTCCTGCCTGCTTTTTTCCAGGGGAGTGATCATTCTTCCGGTAAAGAACCAGGAACAGATACTCAGAGCCAGAATTGCCAGAAAAGCTGCGCCGGAGAATGCAAGTCTCTGTAACAGAATCTTGTGTTTTACAGAATCCAGGGAATACAGGATGATCATACTGACGGTTCCGTGGCTCTTGGGGATCAGAGCAGTGGAAACATAGAAATCTTTCATCTGAAAAAAGATCCGTTTTGTCAGTTTACTGACCGCACCGGGATTGGAAAGATCAAGTGCATAGGAAGCAGCAGAGATTTCTTCTGCCTTCCGGAAAATCGTTTCATCCAGAGAATCCGTCTGTAGTTTTTTCAGATAAAGAGAATTTCCGTTGTCTCTGATATCCATGGAAATATCATAATTTTTTTCTGCCTGCAAAATCCAGTCACTGCTGATGATACTCTGCGTTTCCAGATGAGAGATACAGGAGATGGCGTTGTTCTGAAAGGTATTCCACGCATTCTGGCCTGTGCTGTTTTCTGCGATGAAATTACAGGCAGTTGTCATAATAAAAATGACGATGCCGATGATCAGAGCAGAGAAAAAAGTCATTTGAATATGAAGTCTGCGAAACATGAAATATTTACTCCTTTATGAGATTGTATGGTAATTGTATCATGAAAACCTGTAAATAATCTCTAAAAAAATTCCTGTAACCGAGTATAGAGACAATTTAGAGAAAACTCATGTATAATGAAAGATCAGGAGGATGAAAACAGATGAAAATTTTACTGATAGAGGATGACAGGGAACTGGCAGAGAGCATGAGATTTCAGCTCGAAAAAGAAGGCTATGAGACAGATATCTGCGATGACGGAGAAGAAGGGCTTTATTATATGAAAGAACGAAGCCATGATCTGGTGATCCTGGACCGGATGCTCCCGTCCATGGATGGCATCACTGTTTTGCAGGAAGCCAGAAAGAATCATGTTTCCACACCGGTGATCATGCTGACTGCACTGGGAGAATTACAGGATAAACTGACCGGACTGAAAGGCGGCGCAGATGACTATATGGTGAAGCCGTTTGCCTTCGAAGAACTTCTGGCAAGAATACAGTGCATGGTTCGAAGACCCGGAAGATGGGAGGACACGGCAGTATTATCGCTCGGAGATCTTATTTTTGATCCCGAAAGCGGCAGACTGGAAGGAAACGGAAAGGAATGTACCCTTTCCAAACGGGAAGGAGCACTTCTGGAGCTGATGCTTCGAAACGCTGGTCAGACACTTCCGAGAGAGGTGATCCTCAACCGTGTCTGGGGAGCAGACAGCGAGGTGGAGGATGGAAATCTGGATAATTATATTCATTTTCTGAGGCGAAGATTAAAAAGTGTCAGAAGTACACTGAACCTGAAAAACGTCCGGGGAATTGGATATCGGCTGGAAAATTAGAGAAAGTTTAGAGATTTGCCTGTTACAATCCATTTATCCTGAGAGGGACAGAAAGAAAATAAAAACATGGAGGTATATCCTGATATGAGAAAAATAAAAAGATGGAAACAGGGAATCGCCGTTGCCGGAGTGATCGCACTTACCGGCAGCCTGTTTGCCGGATGTGGCGGTGCAGATGGAAAAAATTCCGGAAGCAAAGGAAAAACAGGAAGCAGCAATCAGGCAGGAAATGCAGATACAGCAGATCTTGTGAATGTAAATACTGACAATTCAGATGGCAAAAAAACAAAAGATGAGAGCACAAAAGCAATGGGACGTTTTCTGGAAAATGATCTTACAGTACCTGAAAACAGCCAGTTTCTGAGAGATGTCAAAGTACTCGACTCAGGTGCATTGCGCATGGTTTATTACAGTACAGCAGATAACTGTTATTATGCAGCAGATTCTGCAGATAATGGAGAAACCTGGACGAATGGAAAAAGTCTGGAAGAACTGTTGGGGCTTAAGGAGAATCTGGGAGAATATATCAGCGTTGTCTCTGCAGCAGCGGATGGAAGTATACTTGTCGGGGCAGATCTGTCTCCTGACAGGGACAATGAAAATGCACAGACAACAGCCGACAGTGGGGAAGAGGATTCTGCGTATGACAACCTGAAAATGGAATTTTTCTATCTTTCCCCTGATGGAAATGTACAGAAAGTTGATACCGGAGATACGCTTCAGTCTTCCTATACATTTCAGGCATGTTTCACAGAGAATGGGACAGTTCTTATCGTAGATTCCGATAATGGCGTAGCAGAGATCAATCCTTCAGATGGAAGTCTGGTAAGAAGATATGAGGAAGGAATCAATGTTGATTTTATCGGAACAGCAGGAAAAATGTTGTTTACCATTCAGGATCAGACTCTTCACGGATATGATCTGGATACTGGAAAACCACTGGACAATATCAGCGCGCTTACAGAGCAGATCCAGTCTGATGAGCAGGATGTCAACTGGACAACAACCAGCAGTTTTCCGCTTATGTTCTTAAAGGGAGATGAGGATAACAGCCTTTTTTATATTGATCATACCGGTGTTTACAGATATGTTCTGGGAGGCAGCACAGTGGAACAGATAATCGATGGTTCCTTGAATTCGCTCAGTTCACCGGATACAGGAACTGTAGCATGGGGACAGGACAGCGATGGAAATTTCTATGTGGGCTGTAATGCAGGCGAGGATATCAGAATTTATTCCTATGTATATTCCAAAGATACCCCAACGACACCGGATACAGAGCTGACAGTTTATTCCCTGAAAGACAGTAACTTCATAAAACAGGCAGCAGTGCTTTTCCAGAAAAAATATCCGGATATTTATGTGAATATTGAGGCGGGAATGTCAGGAGATGATTCCGTCACAGATACGGATGCGCTGAAAGTGCTCAATACAGAGATCATGGCCGGAACAGGACCGGATGTTCTGCTGCTGGATGGAATTTCAGAGGATACCTATATAGAGAGAGGAATGCTGGAGAATTTAAGCGGGGTATTAAAAGACGAAGATATCCTGCCAAATATCAAAGATGCATATACAAAAGAGGATGGAAGCATTTATACCATGCCTGTCAAGTTCGGCATTCCGATGATAGAGGGAAATAAGGATATCATCGCCGGAATTACGGATCTGACAACAGAGGCTGATGCAGCGGAAAGCCAGAAAGACAGCTATGGAAAACTGAAATTTTTCAGCTCTTTTTCCATATCACCGTCCGGGCTGATACAGGGAACCATAGACAATAGTACACCGGCATGGATGAACGAGGACGGAACCCTCAAAGAAGATGCACTGAAAGAATATCTGGAGCAGGTAAACAGGATCTGGCAGACTCAGAAGGATGCGATAGAAGAGACAAAGAAAGCTTACCAGATGGGTGATGACTGGGCGAATTCAGATCGTTCCGGATATACAAATATTGCAGGATCGATAACGGATCTGCTTGTAAAAGTCAATACAGTGGCGGCAGGCGGTCTGCTTTCACCGGAGGGTCTGGTGTATCTGGATTCTGCAAAAAAAGTAGATCCGGATCTGGATTACAGACTTCTAAACGGACAAAGCGAGAATTGTTTCTATCCAAGGAGCATTGTGGGAATCAGTGCAAAGGCATCTGAAAAAGAAGCGGCAGAGAAGTTCGTAAAGTTCCTGTTTGAAGAGGAATCCCAGAGAGCAAGCAATGATGAAGGACTGGCTGTAAACAGCAAGGTTTATGAAGATATGGCTTACTGGAAAATGGGAAAATCCAGTGGAGATACCATTGGCTCGATCGGAGCCTCTTATGATACGGGAGATGGTAATATCAAACAGCTTGAGATGGACGAGATCATTCCGGAAGATGAAGCAATACAGAACATCATGGATCTGGGAAAAACACTTACTGTACCTGCAAAGAGTAATCAGATCATCCGAAATGCAGTAACGGAATCCGGTGAGAAATACCTCAATGGAGAAACGGGGCTGGATGATGCTGTGAAAGAGATCATGCAGGAAGTAAATCTGTATTTATCTGAATAAGCGGCTGTCTGCTGCTGATTACCCAATACTGCAAGGTAAGGGAGTTTAAGAGAATGAAGATTAATTTAAAAGAACACTTATCTTTAACAGAGAAACGGAACGCAAAATCAGATTTGCTGTTTAGTCGGAAACGAAATCGCAGAAGATGTGCAGCTTTCAGAAATACACAAAAAGGTCTGGCTTTTATTCTTCCGAGTTTTGCAGGTGTCTGCATTTTCTGGCTGGTCCCGTATGTGGATGTGATCCGCAGATCTTTTTGCGGGGCAGTGAATGGAGAATTTGTGGGGATAGAGAACTACAGGACGATATTTGCAAACAAAGCGTTTCGTCTGGCAGCAGGCAACACACTTCGGTTCTTCGGAGTGTGTGTGCCGCTGCTGGTGGTATTGTCTCTGATCATAGCAGTCCTGCTTGCAGGGCAGAAAAGATTTACGCAGATTCTGAAAAGTTTCTTTCTTCTGCCAATGGCAATCCCTGTAGCATCAGTGGTACTTCTGTGGAGACTGCTTTTTGACGATCAGGGCTTATTGAATCACCTGCTTCATATGTTATCTGTTCAGACGACTGACTGGATGAATACAGGTGCTTCTTTTTATGTACTGGTGATCAGTTATATATGGAGAAATCTTGGATATGATGTAGTGTTCTGGATGGCAGGATTGTCTGCCATTCCGGCGGCACTTTACGAGGCAGCAAAAGTGGACGGGGCAGGGGAGTGGAAATGTTTTACGAAGATCACACTCCCGAATCTGCTCCCGTCCCTTTTTACGATCGTGGTACTTTCTGTACTCAATGCATTTAAGGTTTTCCGTGAGGCATATCTGGTGGCCGGTGATTATCCGCAGGAAAAAATGTATCTGCTTCAGCATCTGTTTAACAACTGGTATAGGGACCTGTCGCTGGATAAGATGTCGGCTGCGGCAGTGGTGACCGGACTGGTGATTTTTCTGCTGATCCTGGGATTGTGGAAAGCCTGGGGGAAAGGCGGGGCAGAATGAGAAAAGTTATGCAGATATTCCGTATCAGGAAGATAGGAAGCCTGCTCCTTGTACTCCTTGCACTGGTGGCAATATTTCCGGTATTTTTTTCAGTTACAGGATCACTGATGGGGCAGAAGGAATTAAATGATCTTCTGGGGGCGGTACTGACAGCAGACAGTGGATCTGCTTCCGGTCAGGCAGTCAGTTATGTATTCTGGAGAGTACTTCCACTTTATCCGACGCTGAGATCCTATGTGAAAGTCCTGCTGGATTCTCCGGAGTTTTTTGTGATGTTCTGGAATTCCGTAAAGATTACTGTCGGAGTTCTGGCAGGGCAGATCCTGGTGGGAGTACCGGCAGCGTGGGGATTTGCCAGATATCGTTTTCCGGGAAAAAATCTGCTGTTTATGATCTATGTGGCATTGATGATGATGCCCTTTCAGGTAATGATGCTCAGTAATTATCTGGTTCTGGATCAGATGAAACTTCTGGATCATCTGTGGGGGATTATTCTTCCGGCGGCCTTTTCCACGTTTCCGGTTTTTATCATGTATCGTTTCTTTGAGAGTATTCCGGAGGCACTGATGGAATCTGCGCGGCTGGACGGGGCGGGTGAGCTGCTTATTTTTATCAGAATCGGAATCCCTCTGGGTTCTGCGGGTATCATTTCGGCACTGGTTCTGGGATTTCTGGAATACTGGAATCTGATCGAACAGCCAATGGCATTTCTGAAGACCAAAAGTCTGTGGCCGCTGTCTCTGTACCTTCCACAGATCGATATCTCCCAGACAGGAAAGGCATTTGCGGTATCTGTTCTGGTTCTGATCCCGGCAGTGATCGTTTTTCTGGCAGGGCAGGATTATCTGGAACAAGGGATCATATCCACGGCAATCAAGGAATAGAGCGACAGAAACGAGAGGATTTATCTATGAAGAAAATAAAACTGATAAAAATTCTGGCAGGATTTTTTGCCCTGATGCTTTTATTTACTTTTCTGTCCAGGGCGGCAGATTCGGTGAATGTAGCACAGGTAGAGACAAAAACAGCTCAGAATCAGGTGATCACGCATGAGGTGACCGGCACAGGTAAAGTGATGGGAACCAGAGAACGGGCAGTTTTTACCCAGGAGGGACAGAAGGTGGAGCAGGTTTATGTGCAGGAAGGACAGAATGTGAAAAAAGGGGATGCGCTGCTGAAGTTTTCTGTAAAATATCTAAAAAAAACCATAAAGGAAAAACAGGATGCCATAGATGTTCTGCAGGGGAAGATCAATGATCTGATCAGTGCAGAGTCTGTGAATCAGCAGAAGAGAAATAATGAGTTTTCAGATGCACAGGAAAATTATAACAGTGCGGTTTCCAGCGGAAATTACAGTGTGCAGGCGGCACAGAATGAGGCAGCCATAGCCAGACAGAAGCTTCAGGATTATTACGCACAGCGGGATGCGGCGCAGAATGACGTACAGGATAAGATACCGGATGAGGAGAAGTTCAGTGATTCCAGCGAGTTTGATGATCCGGGAAATACAGACGATTTCGGGAATACAGATGATCCGGAGAACTCCGATGATTCCGGAAATACGGATCGCACAGATGGCGAAGGGAATAAAAATACATCAGGAAACGGCGACAATTCGAATGCGCAGGACAATTCTCAGGAGCAGGCATTGATTGATGATATCCGGACGAAAGAGGAGGCGGTCAATGAAGCCATGCTCAGCCGCAGAAGAGAACTTCAGTCAGCAGAGCAGGCAATCCGGGATACGCAGATCGGTGATGCTTCGGATTCCACGCTGGAGAATACGCAGGCGGAACTTGAGACTGCGCAGAAAGATCTGGAAACGTTGCAGAAAGTGCTGGCACGAAAGGGAAAAGTGAAAGCACCCTGTGATGGTGTGATAAAGAGTCTGAGTGCAGTGACAGGAAGCCAGACAGGAGCGGAAGCTGCGGTTGTCCTTTATGAATCCAAAGGAACCTTTCGGTTTCAGGCAGAGGTCAGCAAAGATGATCTGAAATACATAAAGAGTGGCGGAGAGGTAATTTTAAAAGGTGCGGATGAAAAAGAGATTACAGGAGCGAAAGTGGAGTCTGTGAAAGAGGACAGTAGTAATGAAAATCAGTACATTCTTTCTGTACAGGTACCGGAGGGAACTCTTTCCATAGGAGATACTGCGGAATTTACAATTTCTCAGGATGCAGGTCCTTTTAATGTCTGTGTTCCGCTGAGCGCATTGTATGAGGAAAATGGCAGATACTATGTTTATGTGACAGATACACAGAACACCGTCCTGGGTGAGGTACTGGTAGCGCGAAAAACGTATGTGAATGTGAAAGATAAAAATTCTTCCACTGCTGCGCTGGAGAACGGGGATTTATCAAGTGACCAGAAAATCGTGATTTCCAGTGACAGAGAGATCAGCAGCGGCAGCCGGATCAGGCTGCTGGAGGAATGAGTGTCAGAAGTCAGAGTGCCTTTTTAAGGAAAGCCGGTACTCTGACTGTGTGGCTGATTATTTTCTGTATTTATTTTCTGGGAGTCTATAATTATGTGCAGATCAGAAATGATACAGCAGTATCGGTGTTTCTGTCCGCAGCTTATCCTGACAGGAAAGGAGCAGAAAATATCCTGAAGCAGGAAAGAAAAAGTGAGAAGCCTTATGATGTATGTTTTTATGCAGATGCAGGGTTGAGGGAGATTTCTGCGAAAGAAGGAAACCGACAGGCACAGGCGATGACTGTGTATCTTAAGGGAAATCCCGCAGGGTATGACTGGCAGGCAGCAGCTCTGACAGAAGGTGATCCGGATGGTTGCGTGATTGATGGTACAACTGCCTGGGAGCTCTTTGGCAATAAGGTTCCGGGTGGTCAGATTCTGTTTCAGGGACGTACTTATACTGTCAGGAAAGTTGCGGACTGGGGGCAGAAAATTTTGGTTTTCGGGGCGGCTTCTGCGGATGATACCGAGACGGAACTTTTTTATAATCGTTTGTTTATCAGAAGGAGAAATGGAGAAACCGAAGAAAGTACAGTGAACGGATTTCTGATGAAATACGGACTTCAGGGAACTGTGGTATCCTCGACTTTACCGAAAAATGCAGGACTGGCGGCATTACTGCTGCTTCCGGCGGTTCTTTCTGGCAGTCTGTGGACGGAAATAAGCAGAGAAAAAAAGAACTATACAGTGAAAGATGCAGAGTACTGGTTCTGCAACCTGCTGTACAGTGTAATGGCAGGGACGGTGGTCTGGCTTCTTTTTACACATCTGACCTGGCCGGAGGGATGGATTCCGTCAAGGTGGTCTGACTTTGGGTTCTGGAAAGAAAAGGTGGATCAGGCTGTGGCAGAATTTAAGCTGTATCTGATGCTTCCGAAGACGGTATCCCAGACGGAAGGTATGATTCTTGGCGGGAAAACGGTTTGTGCAGGAGGGGGTTCCTGTTTTCTGTATTTGTTGTGGAAAGTATATGAAAAGGGATATGACAGAATCTCTGACAGAGGAAGGCGAGGGAAGGATTTTCCAGTGGAGCAGAATTAAATCCGTGAAAATGTCAAAAAAAGAACTTAAACCTGAATTATTCACGGAACAGTATCTGAACTGATAACTGTACCATGAATCTAAAAATTGATCCATGCAGCTATAACATCACTCAATTAACCTGTCAAAAGGGTATAAAATCCCTCTGGCAAAGTTCTAAGCAGTTATTAGGTTGTCAAGGTTCGTTAATAGTTGCTATTCCAACTGTACATTCAGCTTACCGATATTTGAAAATGTCTCATAGAATTCATCCATTTGGATAGCAGGTTGAAATAATAGAAGCCGATATTTTATTTCAGTAAAACAGGAATAAAATATCGGCTTTGAAAGGTTAATTGGAAATATTTTCAATCTGCCATTGCTTTGATGACTCGTGGAGGCCAGCTTCCTTTTGGAGCTAATATAGGATCAATTAAAAATGTTTTTCCACCATAATATAAAAAAATGGTGGCATTTCGTATTTGCTGAAGGTACATGAAAATGTTCTCCTGTTAAATGATATTTTGTAAGTTGTTTTCTATAGATATCCGCTGATAGTAGATATCTATGATATCCTGTAAAGTAATCGTATTCATTTTTTCTTCGGCAGTCTTTTGAATTTCATTATAAAATCCCTGCAAAGATAACTGAATGTTAATGCCAACGCCACAATCTGGATTGGTATGAGTATCTAAATGAAGCAATGGTTTATCACCTTCAACTGCTTTATAAATATCCAGCAATGTAATCTGATCTGCTGGTTTTGAAAGAGAAGGACGGGCATGTCCGGCTACACTGGTCATAAGTCCGGCTTTTTTTAGTTTTAACATAAGCTGGCGTACAAATCCGGGATTTGTATGGACACTTTCTGCAATTGAGGCACTGGAGAGAGATTTTTCCTTGTTGATGGCAATCAGAACCATCACATGAACAGTATCGCTTAATTTCGTTGAGTATTTCATGATAAGAAACTCCTTGTAGTATGATATAATGATTTTGGTTTCACGTTTTTGAGGCGAAAATATTTCTGGTTTGTCAAAAACATCCCAAGTTCTCAACAGCTCTTTTTAATGTGTTGAGAAACTGTACATATTTTTTATTTTGATGATTGTAAATAATATAATTACAACTATAATGAAATTTAAAGGAAAAGTCAACATAGTAATAAAACTTACGGAGGATTGTATAATATGCTGATTGTGGACAAATTAAAAGGAAATTTATATACCAGAATCAAAAAACATATGACTAAAAAAATGTATCACCTTTATTATCGTGAAAACAGGGAAGCTTCACAGTCTAAAGAAGAATATGAAGCAAATTTATTAAGAGCATACCGACATTTAGACGCATGCAGATTCAAAAATAAGGGATGGCCATGTTCAACATGCCCAAGTTGCTGTTTTTGTGGAAAAGATTATGAAACTATGACTGAGGTAATGGATTTTGCCCGGGAATGGATGAAAGAGAATCCGGACAAAGCCAGATTTATGAAACCACCCAAATTCTTGCATAAACATTGATTATTATATGATGCGATAAAATGTTCGCAAAGGAGAAGTTATGGAATACAAAAATCAAACAGAAAATCGTGCATTTCAGGAAATGCTGCTGGCAGCAGTAAAACGGTTACAAAATCGTTCTGGAGAGGAGATTGCTGCAAAAAGTGGGGCTGTTTTTCATAGCAGTCGAAATATGCTTGAGGTACAGAGTTTTCATGAAGTGATTGAAATTCAACTTCCTGAGTTTTATATTAACTCAGATATGGATGAATGGCATTATCTGACATTGCTGCATTATCTGGATATGGCTGATGGAACAGAAGGTTCACAGAAGCTCATTACTTTTGGTAACCTGAAAGATGGATTGATTCGGGGAACCAAGTTTGACCGGACTGCAGAGCAGAAACTGGAAAAGCTTTTGCAGGATAAAGATCCTGAGAAAATTCAGAAAGCATGTAAAAACCTAGGTGCAGAATTCACAGAAACAAAGGCGGATCTGTGTGCTGTTTTTCCAGTTCTGCCAAGATATCCGGTAACTTTAAAGATATGGTTTGCAGATGAAGAATTTCCTGCATCTGGCAAAATATTTCTTCAGGATCATGCCGATCATTATCTGAGTGTAGAAGATGCGGTAACAGTTGGAGAAATTTTGCTGCAAAAATTATCGGAAGCCTTTTCTTCTCTCTGATCATGAATCAGAAAACTTTCCAGCCCGGCTTTGATAAATTTGTCGATTACTGTCTGAATCTGTTTCCAGTCATTACAGTGATTGCGGAGCATCAGTCTGTTGATGGAAAGGCAGCCATTCATTTGAAAATAAAAAACCGATTCTGCCTGTTCAAAGGTCAGGAGGCTGTGTGACATAAGCCAGGTCACATAGCCTTCTTTTGTATTTTCTGCTATTTTTTCCAGAAGAATAGGGGCAATTGCATCATCCAGAAACAGTGCCCTGTATTGTGATTCCATCTGTATTTTCTGACAGAACGGATAGGAACAGCTTTTTTGATTTAGACAGAATAAATGATCTACAGTTGTTAACATATCCTGAGTCATATCATTAAAAATATCTGATAATACATCATGGATATCGTAGTAATGAAGATAAAAAGTGCCACGGTTGATTTCAGCATTTTTGCAGATCTCTGTAACTGTAATTTTCGTAAAACTTTTCTGCTTTAACAATTCTAAGAACGTATCTTTTATGGTTTGCCTGGTATAGCGGGTACGACGATCTTGTTTTCTCGTTTTTTCTGACATTATATACTCCTGTATTATTTGGGATCATATGATTCCTCAACAATTTTTCTGATGTGTTGAGTAACCATACAAATCTCACAGATTGATTATTGTAATTTATATAGTAACAACTATAATGAGGTTTAAAGAAAAAGTCAACAGATTGTTCAGAATTTTAGGAGGAAAAACATGGGACATGTAATTGCAGTATCAGGAAAAGGCGGCGTAGGAAAAACAACTCTTTGTGGATTGTTGATTCAGTATTTATGTGAAAGCGGAAAACGTCCGGTCCTGGCGGTGGATGCAGATGCAAATGCAAATTTGAACGAAGTGCTCGGCGTTGAACCGGAGATTACACTCGGAGAACTGAGAGAAGAGATTGAACGTGCAGGAGTTGATCCACGATATCAGATTCCGGCAGGAATGACAAAACAGGCTTATCTGGAAATGCGTCTTTCCGATGCAATTGCAGAAGAAGACGATTATGATTTGATGGTAATGGGGCGAACCCAGGGACAGGGCTGCTATTGTTTTGTAAATGGTCTTGTGCAGACCCAGGTTCAGAAACTGCAAGGTCATTATCCATATATTGTGGTTGATAACGAAGCAGGTATGGAACATATCAGCAGAGGAATCCTGCCAATGATGGAAGTTGCGATTCTTGTAAGTGACTGTTCCAGAAGAGGTGTTCAGGCAGCCGGACGTATTGCAAAGCTGATGAAGGAGTTAAACTTTAAACCACAGAAAACTGGATTAATCGTGAATCGTGTTCCGGATGGAAAACTGGATGCCGGAACTCTGGAAGAAATTCGAAATCAGGGACTGGAATTGTTAGGGGTTGTGCCACATGATGACCAGGTATATCAGTATGACTGTGATGGAAAGCCGATCATACAGCTTCCGAAAGATTCTCCTGTAAGAAGTGCACTGGGAGAAATTGTAAAGAAGTTGGGATTGTGAGTTGGAGGATTGAAAGTTTGAAGATTGAGTAAACAGAAATATTATCTGATTTGGCATAACTAATTGTAAAGAAAGGAAAATCTTCATGAGAAATCATTGGGCAGAAATAGAAAAATATTTAGAAGACCAGAAGATAGCGCAGGAACTAATTGGAGAACTGAGAGATTTTCACATGCGTTATGAGGTAGAGGATCAGGTAAAGGAACGGGTAGAAAAACCGGATATCCTGTTTTATGGGAAAAAGATTCTGGAAATGTCAATAGCAGCGCTTCTTCAGGGAGATAACCTGTTACTTTCCGGTGCGAAAGCTACAGGGAAAAATGTACTATGTGAGACACTGGCATGGATATTCGGAAGACCGGAATACGACATTTCTTTTCATGTAAATACAGACAGTGCCGATCTGATTGGAACGGATACCTTTATAAATAATGAGGTTCGCCTTCGGAAAGGCCCCATCTACCAATGCGCGGAATTTGGAGGATTTGGAATCCTGGACGAAATCAATATGGCAAAAAATGATGCGGTTTCTGTACTGCATGCCACACTGGATCATCGGCGCAGAATCGATATTCCAGGATATAACAGGATTTTACTTCATCCGGCAACACGATTTATCGGCACGATGAATTATGGTTACGCAGGTACCAGAGAGCTAAATGAAGCATTGGTTTCAAGGTTTATGGTAATTGATATGCCTGAAATGGATGAGGATAGTGTCCTTTTTGTATTAAGACAACATTTTCCAGGTGGGGAAAAAAGTGCACTGAAAGCTTTTGCAGGACTGTTTCTAGATTTGCAGATCAAAGCTTATCATGGAGAAATCTCAACAAAATCTCTTGACCTGAGAGGACTGGTTTCTGCTGTAAAAGCAACAAAAAGCGGACTTTCTCCAATTGATGCAATCCAGATGGGAATCATAAATAAAAGTTTTGATGTATTTGAAAAAGAGATCATAGAAGATGTGGTTTCTACCAGAATCCCATCTTCCTGGACCGGAAAAGACATATGGGGGTAAACTTGTATGGAGGATGTCAGATGGCCGGCGGAACAACTGGAAGAACATCGTCTGGAGATCAGCAATCGTATCAGAAATCTTTTTTGGACAGTCAGTGGTGATTATGATATGGAATTTGAACCGGACACAGAAAAATATGTTTATTCAAAACAAACGGTTCTATATGAGGCAGTGAAGCAGGGTGCCTTTGCACGATATTTTGATCAGAAGAAACTTGGCATGTATTTGATGAAAAAATTACATTTTTCTGCTGGAGAAGATATACTTTTGCCTCTTGCTGGATTATGCATGGATGCTGCTGTGGAGCGTTTTATCATTCGAGAACGTTTGGGAACAAAGGAAATCAGAGAACAGGCGTTCAGAGAATTGGAAAAGGCCGAGAAAGAGCAGGTATCAGACAAAGCTGGAACAGACCTGATTCACAGGATTAGGCTTCTGTATATAAGGCATGTTCTGGAGAACACAGACGATGAGGGAATGGATCCACAGGCAGAGATTGCATTGTACAAGATTCTTTCTCTGAAGGATGCGGAAAATACGGAAGATGTCATAAACGTGATAGATGAGATTTATAATCATGTTCTGGATCCCTCTTTTGAAAAAAGGAATGGAAATCTGGAGAAGATTCTGAATTTACCGGATATGGCATTAGCCAATGACGCGTGGCAGGAATGCATGACGGATGAACAGATGGAAGACATCATTCAAAAATATCTTTCTAATCTCAAAAAAAAGATGATGAGTCTGGATATCAGAAACAAAAAGAAAAAAAGATTTTATTTCTCTCCGGAAAATGAAGAAGTTCCGGAAAGCTCGGAGAATATAAATCCACAGGCAGTGCGACGGATACGGGAATATGTGGAACTGAATTACGGGAAATCGTATCTGAGTGAATCGGAGCAGGCCAGAATCAACCGGAAATTTTGTACAGGAATCCACAAAAACTGTATCCTGTATCTTACAGATGGAATTTTACAGAACCCTGTCATAAAAAAATAATCAATACCGTTTTTCTCAGCTGCAGTTTGAAAAAAATAAAGCCTATTATGGAAATAATCACTGGATCATCAAAAGAAATATTTCTGTGTTGGCAGAGTCACTGAAACGGGCATTTATAATCCGAAAGGATGATTCTGTCAGCAGATCTGATGCAGGGCAGCTTGTTCCTGAAAGGTTATGGAAAATTGGAAGAACAGACGATGACAAGTTATTTAATAGAAAAAAGAGAGCAGAAGATTCTGAGTTTGTAATAGACGTCCTGATTGATTCCAGTGGTTCCCAAGCTGGCAGACAGGCTCAGGTAGCGGCGCAGGGATATATTATCAGTGAAGCATTAAGCCAGGCAGGAATTCCTCATCGGGTGACAGGATACTGTGCTTTCTGGGGATATACAGTACTTCAGAGATTTCGGGATTATGAAGATCCAAGGGAAACAAATGAAAGAATCTTTCAATTTCGGGCGTATGCCAATAACAGAGATGGGCTTGCACTGAAAACAGTCTGTTCCTCTCTCATGGAGCGACCGGAAAAAAATAAGATTTTAATCGTATTAAGTGATGGAAAACCCTGTGATATGAGCATACAACGACCAGGAACCCGCCAGCCCAAGATCTATGACGGAGAAGGAGCTGTGAAAGATACTGCATATGAGGTGCGTCGGGCCAGAAATCAGGGAATTTTCGTAATTGGTATTTTTGTAGGGAATGAAGAAGAGCTCTCCGTGGAAAAGAGAATCTATGGAAAAGACTTTGCCTATATTCGTAATATCAGCAATTTTTCCCGTATGGTAGGAACTTTTTTGCGAAGACAAATTGATATGGAATAAAAATGGAGGAATCACTATGGGTAAAATTGAATTTGCCAATTGCCAGGATGTAAGAAATCAGAAAAAGATACAGGAATTAGATTGTCCACACTGTCATGAACCGGGAGGCATTGAAGCCTTTGTGAAAGACGGGATACTTGCAGAGGACGGAGTATGTGATAACTGCGGATATATTCTTCCGGAAGGAACAGAACTGGAGGAAGTGGAGTAAGAAGCCTTAAAAGGTATTATAGAGAAACTGGAATTATAAATCATAATAGATTATGGGTAAAGGAGTAAATATAGAGATGAAAATAGCAGTTTGTGGAAAAGGTGGATGTGGAAAAAGTACAGTAACCAGCCTTTTGGCTAAGGCTTTAGCCAGACGAGGAAAAGAAATTTTGGTAATTGATTCCGATGAATCTAATTATGGTCTACACCGACAGCTAGGTATGAAGCTTCCCAGAGATTTTACAGACTATTTCGGTGGTAAGCAAAATGTTTTAAATGATATGATGTTATCAAAATTTACTCATCAGTTTTTTGAGGAAACCTGGACTATAGATGATATACCGGAAGATTATTATAGTCTGAAGGATGGTGTAAAACTGATGAGCAGTGGAAAAATTCATCAAGCAAATGAAGGGTGTTCTTGTGCTATGGGAACTGTTATGACTCAATTTATCCAAAATCTCAGGCTTACAGAAGACCAATTTGCGCTAATGGATATGGAGGCTGGTATTGAACACTTTGGACGTGGAATTGATAATGGTGTAGATTTGATATTGATAATTATAGATCCATCCTATGAATCCCTACAGCTTTCCAAAAAAATCGGGGAATTATCGGAAAGTATTAGAAAACCATTTTATTACGTTCTCAATAAAGTAACAAAAGAGAATCAGGAAATGATGTATGAAGCTGTATGGAATTCAAGTCGAGTCGCTGTATCTCTTAGTGCGGATACTAGTATTATGAGAGAGGGACTGATGGGGAAAGAACTATCAGAAAAACCAGATGCTATTGAAAACTTAACAGAATTTCTACTTTCTATTTAAAGAATGAGGAGATTTACTGTGGATATATGATAAAAGAAAACCAGATTATACAGCTGTAATTTGTAATATTACATCCGCTTGACGCAAGAAAAAAGCAGTGATATACTGAAACAAAAATTATTTATAAAATAATAATAAAAACCTGGGACTATATTGTGTGATTGAGCAGTTACAAAAAATGCAATTCTTGTGGAGGGTATGGGATGATACAGATTGCAATTGTGGAAGATGAAGAAATTTACGTAAAACAATTAACAGAGTATATCCGGAAATATCAAACGGAAAGGGGAAGATCAATAAAGGTTACAGTATTTGGTGATGGAGAAGATATCACTGAAAATTACAATGGCGGTTTTGACATTATTCTGATGGATATTCAAATGCGGTTCATGGACGGTATGACAGCAGCAGAAAAAATTCGTCAAATGGATCAGAAAGTAATTATCATGTTTATTACAAATATGATTCAATATGCAGTACGTGGATACGAAGTTGATGCAATGGATTATGTAGTAAAACCAGTTGAGTATTTTTCTTTTTCGCAGAAACTGGATAAAGCAGTTGGTCGTATGCGTTCTGAGGTTAAAGAATTTCTTACGATTCCGATTGGGGAAGGAGTTGTAAAGATAGATATAGCAGATATCTATTTTATTGAGGGGCAGAGACATAATGTAATTTATCATACTTCGAGAGGAGATTACTGTTCAAGAATTACGATGAAAGAACTCGAAGAAAAACTTGCGGTACATAATTTTTTTCGATGTGCAAAGGGATATCTGGTAAATATGAATCATGTAGAGGGATTTGTTGGTTCTGATTGCGTGATTCATAATGTACATATACCTGTCAGCAGAACCAGAAAAAAAGACTTCATGAATCTGCTTCTGCAAAACCTCAATATGGAATGATTTCATGCGAAATGGAGAATACTATGTTATATCAGGATATTCCAAGAATTTATACGGCAATAGCAGAGTGGGGATCATGTCTGGTTTATCTTTATATCCTAAAAAAAGAAAACATGAAATCTGTACATTTTCTTATAGGCAGTCTTTTCATGTTGGCAATGCAGAGTATTTTTTTGACTTTGACAGGCAGCGTAACTGAAATTTTGTGGATTCCCTGTATGATGATCGCTGCAGGTATGATGTATGGATTTCTTATGGTCGGAGGAAATATGAAGCCTCTGGGAGCGGCTTATTGCTGTGCCCGTGCATTTGTTCTTGCTGAGTTTGTAGCTTCGCTGCAGTGGCAGATTGTATCTATTGTACAGGCATGGGGGAATCAAAGCATCTGGGTTGAAATTCTGATCACGATGGTTATTTTTGGAGGCTGCTTTACTATTAATATTTATTTAGAAAAAGATCTCCTGAAGCAGAATTATCTTGAACAGATGACAGTAAAGGAAGTAGCAGCGGCGGCAATCATGGCTGTTGCAATCTTTGCTTTTAGTAATCTGAGCTTTTTAAATGAAAATGCACCATTTGCGAGCAGAGAACGTGCAGATATTTTTTCTATCAGAACACTGGTCGATTTTGGAGGAATTGCAATCCTGCATGCTTATCAGAGCAGGATCAGTGAGTATGTTGCCGAGAAAGAACTTTCAGTAATGAACGTGATGCTGAAAAGCCAGTATGATCAATACCGAAATTATCAGGACAGCCTGGATCTTATACAAATGAAATACCATGATCTGAAACACCAGATAACGGGACTTCGTGCGGAATCAGATGAAGAGAAACGAAAAAAATGGATTGATTCTATGGAAAAGGAAATCGCTGCTTTTGAAAATATAAGCAGAACGGGGAATCAGGTACTTGATACGATTCTGGCAGCTAAGATTTTCCATTGTCGAAAAAATCATATACAGATTACCTGTGTGGCAGATGGAAAATTATTGGATCATATGCATGTAACAGATATATGTTCTATATTTGGAAATGCTTTGGATAATGCGATTGAACATGTAATTTTGATTCCAGATCAGGAAAAAAGACTGATCCATCTGACAGTATCCCTTCAAAAAGGATTTGTGTTCATCAAGATAGAGAATTATTGTGAAGCAGAAATTTCCCAAAATGAAGAGAATCTGATCATAACAACAAAAAAGGATAGTAAAAACCATGGTTTTGGATTGAAGAGTATTCGTAAAGCTGTAGAAAAATATGATGGTTCTGTAGTATTTGGAGTACAGCAGAACTGGTTTGAATTAAAGATTCTTTTACCCAGAGTATTGTAATGCTCTGGGTATTTTTTTTGCCAAGCATACGACAAAAAGGTCCGGTGGACCTTTTTTAGTATTTTGTGCCATATTTGCTGCATCTTGTGCCAAAAACAGCACAAAATAATAATCATGTTATAGTAATGCCAACAGGAAATGATACCTGAAAAAGACAAGAGAGTCAAAGGAGGAAAAAGAGAATGATCAGTGTTGAAATGGAAGATGTTCTGGCGGTATTACAATTATGCAAACCGTATATTATCGGTATTATTGCTGCACTTGTAATTGGAATCGTAATTATGATCGCATGCCGCAGGATGTCCAGGGACAAAAGATTTCTGATAAGAGGGGAAGCTGCGATCGCAATGGTTCTTGCAGTTGTTGTTTGCGTGAATATGATCTGTTTTGGACCAATGGCTACGTTGATTGGACTGGCAACGGGAAATGGAACTTTAAGCGATGAAACAAATGAAGAAGCTGCGGAAGTAGCAGAAGAAATTATGGAAGACGGAATTGTTCTTCTGAAGAATGAAAGCCTGCTTCCTTTAAATGAAACAAAAAAACTGAATATTTTTGGCTGGGAATCTATTAATCCGGCTTACGGAGGAGCTGGTTCCGGTGGAATTAATGATCTGTATGATATTGTCAGTCTGAATCAGGGACTTGAAAATGCCGGATTTTCTATTAACCAGGAACTGGTTGATTTTTATAACAATTATGGTGCAGATAATCCGGAAATGTCTATCCAGAAACAGAGCTGGACATTACCGGAGCCACCTGTAGATACTTACGATGATGAGCTTATTAAAAGTGCGAAAGAGTATTCTGATGTGGCAGTTGTGGTTCTTTCCAGAAAAGCAGGTGAAGGTCATAATGATATTCCTATGGATGTAAAAAAAGCAGCATATGATAATAATTCAGATGAATATGATGATTTTCCTGAGGGAGAGCATTATTTACAGCTTTCACAAACTGAGAGAGATATGGTGGATATGGTTTGCTCAAACTTTGATAATGTGATTGTGATTTATAATGGAGCAAATCAGTTTGAACTTGGTTTCGCAGATGAATATCCTCAGATTAAATCTGTTGTATGGTGCCCCGGAACGGGAAATGTGGGATTTAATGCACTTGGTAAAGTATTTTCAGGTGAAGTCAATCCTTCCGGAAAAACACCGGATACATTTATTTATGATATGACGACTGCTCCGTGGTGGAATAATGCAGAAAAAATAGAGTATACAAATCTGGCAGATATGGCTGTTGAAGGAATGAACGCAGGAACTGCGCAGGTGTATGCTCCGGCATTTACCAATTATGTGGAAGGTATTTATGTAGGATACAAGTACTATGAAACAGCTGCACAGGAAGGTGCGATTGATTACGATAAAACTGTACAGTATCCATTTGGATATGGTCTGAGTTACACGGAATTTGAACAGAAAATGGGTGAACTGGAGGAAAAAGACGGAAAGATTTCTGTAGATGTAGAAGTAACCAACACAGGAGATGTTGCCGGAAAAGATGTAGTAGAAGTGTATTATAAACCGCCATATACAAATGGGGGAATTGAGAAATCTTCTGCAAATCTGATCGAGTTTGAAAAAACAAATCTGCTTCAGCCGGGAGAATCTCAGACTGTTACAGTTACATTTAGTATAGAAGATATGGCATCTTATGATGAGAATAATGCAAAAGCGTATGTTCTTGAAAAAGGTGACTATGTAATCTCTATTAACAGTGATTCACACACTGTGCTGGATCAGAAAACTTATACTGCAGATAAAGATGTAGTATATAAGGGAGAAAATAAAAGAGCATCAGATGATACTGCAGCAACAAATGTATTTGAAGATGCAAAAGGCGATGTGACATATTTATCACGAGCAGATCATTTTGCAAATTATGAAGAGGCTACAGCAGCACCGGCATCTGCAGAGCTGGGTGAGCCATATGTTTCTGAATATCATTTGAACAGCAACTTTGATAAGACTACATATCTCAATGATAAGGATGTAATGCCGACAACGGGAGCAGATAATGGACTTACATTAGCTGATATGCGTGATGCTGATTATGACGATCCTCGTTGGGAAAAACTTCTGGATCAGCTTACTGTTGATGAAATGGCAAATATGATTGCAATGGCTGGTTATCAGACAGCAGCCATGGACTCTGTGGGAAAAGTGGCTACACTTGATTTCGATGGACCAGCAGCAATTAATAACAACTTTACAGGAGTTGGTTCTATTGGATTTCCAATTGAAGTTGTGGTTGCTTCCACATGGAATAAGGGACTTGCACAGGCATGGGGTGAATGCATGGGCAAGATCAGTCAGGAAATGGGTGCAGAGGGCTGGTATGCACCAGGTATGAATACTCATAGAACCGCATTTGGAGCAAGAAACTATGAATACTTTTCAGAAGATGGAGTTCTTGCAGGAAATATGGGAGCAAAAGCAGTAGAAGGAGCAAGAAAATATGGAGTTTATTCTTATATCAAACATTTTGCTCTGTATGAGGGAAACGCAAAGATGGTAAGTGTCTGGTCAAATGAGCAGGCAATCCGGGAAATCTATCTGAAACCATTTGAAATTTCTGTAAAACAGGGTGGTGCAAATGCGGTTATGGTTTCCTGGAGTTTCCTTGGAGATAAATGGACTGGAGAAAGCAGTAACCTTATGAATACAGTTCTCAGAGATGAATGGGGATTCAGGGGAATGGCGCTTACAGACTTCTTCCGAAACAATGGTCATGGATTTATGAATGCAGATGCAGCTTTGGCGAATGGAGTAGATGCAATGTTGTCCACATTCAACGGAGAAGAGAACAATGTAGCCAATCCGGAGCATCCAACAGCTGTACTTCAGATGAGGAATGCCTGCAAAAATGTCATGTATACAGTTGTAAGCAGCTGGGCTTATGATGGAGAACACGAAGAAACAGGTATGGAAAACTGGAAAAAAGCAGGAATTGGTATCGACATTGTAATAGCACTTTTCATGGCAGGAATGGAAGTACTGGTAATCAGAGGATATAAGAAAAGAAAGAATGCTGAATAAGGAAGAAAGTGGGATGGAAAACAGTTATGAAACAGCAAAAATTGATTGAAAAGATGACAATAGAAGAAAAGGCAGCGATCCTCAGTGGAAAAACTGTCTGGCAGACCAGAGAAATTGACAGGCTTTCCATCCCGTCCATCTTTCTTTCGGATGGACCGCATGGAATCAGAAAACAGGCAGGAGCAGGAGACCATCTGGGACTGAATGCATCCTTGAATGCAACTTGTTTTCCCACAGCAGCGACGATTGCAAACAGCTGGAATCAGGATCTGGGGGAAGAGATTGGACAGGCTCTTGGAGAGGAAGCAGCAAGTATGGATGTAAATATCCTGCTTGGTCCGGGATTAAATATTAAAAGAAGCCCATTATGTGGAAGAAATTTTGAATATTTTTCAGAAGATCCATATCTTTCCGGGAAGATGGCAGCGTCATATATTCGTGGAATACAGAGTAAAGGCGTTTATGCCTGCCCGAAGCATCTGGCGGTTAACAGTCAGGAACTTCGGAGAATGGCAATGGACGCAGTTGTTGACGAACGGACATTAAGAGAAATTTATCTGACCGGTTTTGAGATAGCTGTTAAAGAAGGACACGCAAAAGCAATCATGAGCAGTTACAACCAGATTAATGGGATTTATGCTAATGAGGACAAACATCTTTTGACAGATATCTTGCGCAAAGAATGGGGATTTGATGGAATTGTAGTAACAGACTGGGGCGGAAGCAATGACCATGTGAAAGGTGTTGCTGCCGGCTCAAATCTGGAGATGCCGTCCTGTGGGTACGATTCTGCAAGAGAAGTGATTGCTGCTGTCCAAAATGGAAAGCTGAAGGAAGCAGATTTGGATGAAAGAGTTGGAGAACTGGTGGATGCAGTGATGGAACTGACATCAGGGAAGAAGCTTTCAGATAAAAACTTTGACAGAAATGCACATCATCAACTGGCAAGGAAAGCAGCAGCGGAAAGCATGATTCTTCTGAAAAATGAAAAACAGATTCTTCCGCTGGATACAAAAAAATCCATCGCTGTTATTGGAGATTTTGCTTTTTCACCCAGATATCAGGGGGCAGGATCTTCTATGGTTAATCCAACAAAAGTAGAAGATATGTCATCGATTTTGCAACAATATGATCTGAATATTCTGGGGATGACAAGAGGCTATCAGAGAAATGGAGATGTAGATGAGAATGATAGAAAGTTTGCACTAAATTTGTCTATGAACGCGGATATTGTGATTTTCTGCTTTGGTCTTGATGAAATCAGTGAATCAGAAGGACTGGACAGAACCCATATGCGTATTCCGCAGGACCAGATCGATCTTCTGCAGGATATCAGTAAAGTGAATGAAAATATTATTGGAATACTAAGTGCTGGATCAGCGATAGAAATGCCATGGCACACCTGCTGCAAAGCGATTTTGCATGGCTATCTGAATGGACAGGCAGGCGCTTCTGCAACATTGGATATTCTGACCGGAAAGGTGAACCCATCAGGAAGACTGGCAGAAACATATCCCATATCTTATGAACAGACACCGGCATTCCGATATTATCCAAGCAATGAGAAAACATCGGAATACCGCGAGAGTGTTTATGTGGGATATCGCTATTATGATACTTCAAAAGTCCGGGTGCAATATCCATTTGGCTTTGGGCTTTCCTATACGGAATTTACATATTCTGATCTTATCATAGAAGAGGATGGAATCAAAGTTTCGGTTACCAATACAGGTGACAGAGACGGAGCTGAGGTTGTTCAGATGTATGTAGGACTTCCTAATGCAATCGTATTCCGACCGGAAAAAGAACTGAAAGGTTTTGCAAAAGTTTATCTAAAGGCAGGAGAAAGCAGACAGCTCAGGATTCCGTTTGATGATAAGACATTCCGTTATTGGAATATAAAAACGGGACAGTGGGAAATAGAAACAGGAACTTATCAGATTATGGTAGGAGCCAGTGTTGCAGATATTCGTTTAACAGGTACGACTGAGAGAACAGGAAATAGTAAAGGGTATCCGTATAATCCGGCAAAAATGCCTTATTATTATACAGGAATTGTGCAGAAAATATCAGATGAGGAATTTCGTGAACTTCTTGGCCATGAGATACCGAACGGGAGATGGAGTGGAAACCTGGAAATCAATGATGCAATCTGTCAGATGTATTATGCAAAAAGCCGACTTGCAAGACTGATATATAGATGTCTCACAAAAATGAAAAAGAAGAGTGAGGCACAGGGAAAGCCAGATCTGAATATTCTTTTTATTTACAATATGCCGTTCCGGGGGATTGCCAAGATGACCGGCGGGGCAGTCAGTATGGAAATGGTATATGGAATTGTCGATGCTGTGAATGGCCACTTTATGCTTGGGGTAAAAAAAATAATTGGCGGATATTTCAGAAACAGAAGAAATAATAAGAAATATGAAAAATTATTAAAAGGAGCCGGAGGGAAGTGCAGATGAATCATATAAAAAATATATGGAAATGTTTTGAAGAGAAACATGCTACTTTTGCAAAATGGCTTTATCAGATATTCTATTTTGTTATATTCAGTATGGGCGTGACGGTATTCCAGTATCTTGTATTTACATTTTTACCAGGGATTTTGGGAATTGGTCTGGCTGGTACAGAATTTATGTGGCCAAAGGTTTCCATGAATCTGTTTGGAGTAAAATTTACATGGAGTTTACTGGGGTATAATGTATTGCGTGATGCAACGGGGAATATACTGATCGGTGGTGGACTTGGCTATTTTATCAGTTATGAACTGGGGTCATTTCTTGCACAGTGCATCAATTTTCCACTTCAGAGAAATATTACTTTTAAAAGTCATGGAAATCCTGTGTATCAGGCAATCTGGTATTTTGTTGCATGGGTGGTAATTTCACTGATTTGTAATGGATTTAATAATCTGTGGATGCCAGTTGCATCTGCATATGTGGCACCGGCAGTCTATAACATGCTTGTGACAATTATTACAGGTGGAGTTTCCATGGTGATTTTTTTCTTTGTGTTTAAAATTATTTTCCCAGAGGGGAAGGCTGAATAGAAGAAAATAGCAAGATGTTAGAAACTGGTAGTCAATCGGATATGATTTGGAACATCATAAAATCAACAAGGATAAAGGTAAAAAAATATGAATAAAAGACAAAAAATTCTGATTGTAGATGATTCAAAACCGGTGTTTATGAAAGAGGATCTACTTCCCGTTATGGGAGATAATCAAATGATCCAGGATCTGCCCTCGGTATTTATCCGGGTTTTGGAGGAACAGAACGCATGGAAAAAATAATGGAAAAGAATATTCTGATCCGGGATATAGAAACAAAAAATATCATGACTAAATCCAGTCTTCCGGTAGGGGGATATTCTGTCAATCCTTATGTAGGATGTACCCACGGCTGCAAATACTGCTATGCCTCTTTTATGAAACGGTTCACTGGGCATACCGAATCGTGGGGAACATTTCTGGATATAAAACACTGGCCGGTAATTAAAAACCCGAGAAAATATAAAGGCCAACGGGTAGTGATTGGTTCCGTGACAGATGGGTATCTGCCCCAGGAAAAGGAGATAAGAAATACCCGCAGGATTTTAGAACAGTTAAAAAATAGCGGTGCAGAAATCCTTATCTGTACGAAATCGGATCTTGTACTCCGGGATATTGACTTGCTAAAAGAAATGGGAAAAGTCACTGTCTCATGGTCGATCAACACATTAGATGAAAAATTTCAGGCAGACATGGATCAAGCTGTCAGCATCAGTCGCAGACTTGAGGCAATGAAGCAGGTATACGAAGCCGGAATACGCACGGTTTGTTTCATTTCCCCAGTATTTCCGGGCATCACAGATTTTGAAAAGATTTTTGAACGTGTGAAAGATCAGTGTGACCTGGTATGGTTAGAAAATCTAAATCTCCGCGGTGGTTTCAAACAGGAGATCCTGGATTATATTCAGAAATGTTATCCCCACCTTGTTACCCTGTATGATGAAATCTATCGCAAGGGAGATCGAAGCTATTTTCGGGCATTGGAAAACCAGGCAGCACAGATGTCCCAAAAATACGACTGTCCTTTTGTAGACAACGAACTGCCTTATGGCCGCGCAGAGCCAGGCCATCCTGTAATCGTGGACTATTTCTATCATGAAGAAGTACGGGGATCGGAAAATACAGGGCGGCGCAAAAAATGATTGAATAAGTTGAGATGTAAAAGAGGTGCCTCAAGAGACTGAAACAACTCATAGTTTTCCATGAATGTTACAGTCTCTTTATTATTATCAGTATACTCCACACTCTGGGTTGGTATCAATATCAAGATGAAGCAAAGGCTTTTCTCCCTCCACTGCCCGGTATATATCCAGCATAGTAATTTCATCTGCAGGTTTGGTAAGACAGGCGTTTGCCTGGCTTTGGGTATTGGAGATAAGGCTTGCATTTTTCAGCACGGCCATCAGCTGCCGGATATAGGCAGGATTTGTTTTTACACTTTTTGCAATCTGGGCACTGGTCAGATGCTCTTTTTCTTCTTGTAATTTATATTTTAACATGGTACAATTTTGATGTAATTTTAATAATAACAATAAAAGAAAGGAAAGTCAACCATGCAGCCAATGAAAAATATTGTTTTTGAAAATGCATATCAAAAAAATGCCCGGACCTTATTAGATAAACTTAATTCTGCTGAAGCCATTCTGGTAGGAGCAGCAGCCGGCATGTCCGCTTCCTGTGGCTATAATTTTTTCTATCAGAATGATGCGATATTTCAGAAATATCTGGGGGATTTCCATAAAAAATATGGATTTACCGGAGCCTTTAACGGATTTTACTATCATTATCCTTCCCCGGAAGCTCACTGGGCATTTCTTGTACGTATGGGCTATATGGAATATGAGTGTCCTACAGGACAGCCTTACTACGATCTCATGGAACTCCTTGAGGGTAAAAACTATCATATTATGACCACCAATCAGGACTTCCAGTTTACCCGTGTGGTGTCCGAAGAAAAATTAAGCGCCATCCAGGGTGATTCCCGCTATTATCAGTGCAGCCGCCGATGTCATGACCAGATTTATTACAACAAGGATATGGTCTATGCCATGAATGCAGCTATTGACGAGAATCTGTGTATCCCCGCCAAAATGATCCCCCGCTGTCCCAAATGCGGAGCCCAGATGGAGCCCTGGGTACGGGGATATACATTTCTGGAAGGTGCCAAGTATAAAGACGAATACCGGAAGATCAACGAATTTCTGGAAAAGAATAAAGAGAAGAAGATCCTTTTTCTGGAGTTGGGCGTAGGACGAATGACCCCTATGTTTATCCAGGAACCTTTCTGGAATCTCACATACTCCCTGCCTAAGGCGTTTTACATTACCATTAATCCAAAGGACGCCATTCTTCCCAGAGAAATAGAACAGAAGGGGCTGGCTATCAAAGAAGACATTGCCCTGGTGCTGCAGGAGGCAGTGAGGGTAAAGAAAGAGGAAAACAAGGAGCATGGAGAAGCATAGTCACAAGGACATCCCTGGAACAGCAATGGGCCTACTATACAAAATATATTTACAGTATGTGGCATCTGCCTACAGGTCAGCTATATCTGGCTCTTAAGGCTGTACTTGCCGGAAAAGATTAGAGAGATGACACCGGGGGTGATCAGACTGCCTTTCTGGGACATGACGGCCCGTAACAGCCAGGTGTTTTACGTCTGTCTGAACTAGGAAGCCTCTTCTGCTCCGGAACATTTAAAAAAGGGAGAAGTCTTTACCTGCAAGGCAATCTGGCAGATATATTAAAAGAACTTCGGATACAGTTGGAAAAGGAGAAATAACATTATGGAAGAAAACTTCAGAAATATTTATAAAGCTATCCAGGAAGCAGACGCTCTTCTCATCGGCGCCAGTAACGGATTATCTATTTCAGAAGGATACAATATTTTTGCAGATGATCACTGGTTTCAGAAAGATTTCGGAGATTTCCGCAGCAGATACGGGATCAGAAACATACTGCAGGGATTATTCTTTCAGTATCCTACAGAAGAATCTAAATGGGCATTTTTCAGCAGACTGATCAGCCGGAAATGTTATCTGGAACAGCCCGGTCCTGTAATGGAGGATCTGTATCGTCTGGTTGGTTCCAAAGATTATTTTATTGTGACCTCCAATGGCGAGGACCATTTCGTGCCTGTAGGATTTGACAGGGATAAAGTCTTTGAGATGGAAGGCCGTCTCACCCAGTCCCGGTGCCAGAATGGATGCGGAACAGATCCTTACGAAAACCAGAATGAAATTCTCAAAATGGCGAAAGCTGAAAAAAACGGACAGATCCCCTCAGAACTGGTCCCCTGCTGTTCCTGCTGTGGAGGGCCAGTTACGGTCAATATGGCAAACAGCAATGCATTCTTTCAGACCGAACAGTTCCAAAAGAAAATGCAAGACTATCAGAACTTTATTAAGAAATATCATGGTAAAAGACTAGCGATCCTGGAATTGGGCGTGGGATGGCGAAACCGTATGATCAAAGAGCCTTTCATGAGCCTTGCTGCTTCTGAACCTGAAGCAGTTTATATCACCTTCAATAAAGGAGAAGTCTATATTCCTTCAGCAATTGCCGGAAAGTCGATCGGGGTAGATGGAGATATTGGGGAAGCGCTGAAAGAAATATGTCTGGCAAGAGAGAACCTATAGGGTTGTTTATATATTTCTATTTAGACAATTAATTTTTCTGAATGGACAATGCAAAAAAGGCACTGAAAACCGTAGAAATATTGGATTTTCAGTGCCTTTTCTATTAGTTAAAGAGAAAAAATATAATAAATTTAAGTTTTGCTAAGTTTCGCTAAATTCTATTCGTTTGAGCATCGCCATTGCTTTGAAGGTTCACGTTTTCCACAATCATCACAAGTCTGCGGCCAGTTAATTTTCCATTCAAAATATTCATCTCTGGTAATTTTACCAGATTTCAGTTCTTCTTTTCTAAGAGTCCATTCTTTCAAAAAATCATTAAGAATCCCATAATTAAACCACATGCCAACAGGCGAATGTGCGGGCCAGCTATCAGAATCATGGTAGCGAATAGCTGTATCGTCACTGGAATTTGAGTTTTCGCCTGGATAAGTCTCTGATTGAAAGAGATTGATCATACCGGGATTAAATTCATCAATCCAGAACAAAATTTCCATCAGTTCAGAAGCATTCATTGTAGTTGGTTTCGTATTGAGCAAGGCGATTTGCACCTTTATCGCCCCAGCCGAGGACTGCACCGAGTTCTGCCTGTGTCATATTCCGGAATGTCCGGATTTTTTTTATTTTATCACCAATTGTCATATCAGATTTCCTACTTTCTATTTGATAAAAGATTTGTCGTAAAAATGTGGTCAAATCAAGAAAATTGAGTGCGAAAGCAAGTGAAAAATCCCTGTGAAGTAGTGGATACGCCATGCACAGCTCGGGAAAGATTTCCCTCGCTGTAGGGCTGTCGCCCTATAAAATAGCAAAAAAAGACGTCCTTGCAAGTAAACTTGCAGGGCGTTTTTTTCACCATTTAGCATGGCTCGTAGCGTTAACAAATTCTTCACAAAATAATTAGCACTCAACGCTTGACAGTGCTAACAACATGTGTTATATTACATGCAGAACAAAGAAAACAACATATTTCTCCTTTGGGAGAGATATTTCTCATATAAGAGGAGGGTTAGCCTATGAATATCAGTAAATTTACACAGAAATCCGTACAGGCTGTCCAGGATCTGGAGAAGGTTGCTTATCAGTTTGGCAACCAGGAGATTGAGGAGGAGCATCTTTTATATGCTCTGCTGGAACAGGAAGACAGCCTGATTCTTAAACTGATCGAGAAGATGGAGATAGATAAAGATTATTTCAGAAATTCTCTGAATCAGGCGCTGGATGCTAAGGTTAAGGTATCCGGCGGTGAACTTCGTTTCGGACAGTATCTGAACAAGGCTCTGGTCAGTGCAGAGGATGAAGCAAAGGCAATGGGAGATGAATATGTCTCTGTAGAGCATCTCTTCCTTGCTTTATTAAGATATCCAAGTCCAAGCATGAAGAAGCTGTTTCAGGAATTTGGTATTACTAAGGAACGTTTCCTGCAGGCACTTTCTACAGTACGAGGCAATCAGCGTGTAGTCAGTGACAATCCGGAAGCTACTTATGATACTTTGAATAAATATGGTGAGGATTTAGTCGAAAAGGCACGTAACCAGAAGCTGGATCCTGTGATCGGACGTGATGAGGAAATCCGTAATATCATCAGAATCCTTTCCCGTAAGACCAAGAATAATCCTGTACTTATCGGTGAGCCTGGTGTAGGTAAGACTGCAGCAATCGAAGGTCTTGCTCAGAGGATTGTGGCAGAGGATGTGCCGGAAGGCTTGAAGGATAAGAAGATTTTTGCCCTGGATATGGGTGCTCTGGTAGCAGGTGCCAAATACAGAGGTGAGTTTGAGGAACGTCTGAAAGCAGTCCTTGAAGAAGTAAAGAAGAGTGAAGGAAACATTATTCTTTTCATTGATGAGTTACATCTGATCGTTGGTGCAGGTAAGACTGACGGAGCCATGGATGCAAGCAATATGCTGAAACCTATGCTTGCCAGAGGTGAGCTTCACTGTATCGGTGCCACAACTCTGGATGAGTACCGTCAGTATATTGAGAAAGATGCCGCTCTGGAACGTCGTTTCCAGCCTGTTATGGTAGATGAACCTACAGTGGAGGATACCATTTCCATCCTTCGTGGTCTGAAGGAGAGATATGAGGTCTTCCATGGTGTTAAGATCACAGACAGTGCGCTGGTTGCAGCAGCTACACTTTCACATAGATATATCACAGACCGTTTTCTTCCTGATAAGGCCATTGACCTGGTGGATGAGGCCTGTGCCCTGATCAAGACAGAGCTGGACTCCATGCCTTCAGAGCTGGATGAACAGCGCCGTAAGATCATGCAGCTGGAGATCGAGGAATCTGCACTGAAGAAAGAGACAGATAACCTGAGTAAGGAACGTCTGGAAACACTTCAGAAGGAGCTGGCAGAGCTTCGTGATACCTTTAATACACAGAAAGCACAGTGGGATAATGAGAAGCATTCTGTAGAGAAATTACAGAAGCTTCGTGAGCAGATTGAGGATGTGAATAAGCAGATTCAGAAAGCAAAACAGAACTATGATCTGGAGAAGGCTGCACAGTTACAGTACGGCGAACTTCCGAAATTACAGCAACAGCTGGAAATCGAAGAAAAGAGTGTCAAAGAAAGTGACAGAAGTCTGGTACATGAGGCAGTTACTGATGATGAGATCGCAAGGATCATTTCCAGATGGACCGGTATTCCTGTAACAAGACTGACAGAAGGCGAGAGAGCGAAACTCCTTACTCTGGAAGATCAGCTTCATAAGAGAGTTGTAGGCCAGGATGAAGGTGTGAAGAGGGTTACAGATGCGATCCTTCGTTCCAAAGCCGGCATCAAGGATCCGACCAAACCTATCGGTTCTTTCCTGTTCCTTGGTCCTACAGGTGTAGGTAAGACAGAGCTTGCCAAGACTTTAGCAGAGAATCTGTTTGATGATGAGCAGAATATGGTCAGAATTGATATGAGTGAGTACATGGAGAAGTATTCTGTATCCAGACTGATCGGAGCGCCTCCCGGATATGTAGGATATGAGGAGGGCGGCCAGCTTACTGAGGCAGTCCGCCGTAAACCATACAGTGTTGTACTTTTCGATGAGATTGAGAAAGCACATCCGGATGTGTTTAACGTACTGCTGCAGGTACTGGATGATGGCCGTATCACAGATTCTCAGGGACGTACAGTTGACTTTAAGAATACAATTCTTATCATGACTTCCAACATCGGTTCTCCGTATCTGCTGGATGGTATTGATGAGAATGGTGAGATCAAACCTGAGGCTCAGAGTCAGGTTATGGATGACCTGAGGGGCCATTTCCGTCCGGAATTTCTGAACCGTCTGGATGAAATAATTATGTTCAAACCCTTGACAAAATCCAATATTGGTAAGATAGTAGATTTGATGGTCGGCGAGCTTGACAAACGTCTTGCAGACCAGGAGCTTTCCCTGGAACTGACAGAAGCAGCCAAGAATCAGGTTATCGAGAATGGCTATGACCCGGTATATGGTGCACGTCCGCTGAAGCGTTATCTGCAGAAATATGTGGAGACTCTTGCGGCACGAAAGATTTTGTCCGGAGATGTTCACGCAGGTGATACTCTGGTGCTGGATGTTCAGAATGGGGAATTCATTGTTACGGTAAAGGACGGAAACTAAATGATACCCAAAGATCCAATGATTCTGCTGAGTTATGTGAATACTCAGCTCAGGGATTACTATGATTCCCTGGAAGCACTCTGCACATGCAGAGGATTGAAGAAAGACGAACTGGTGGCGAAGATGCATTCCATCGATTATGAGTATGATGAGGCAACCAATCAGTTCATATAAGAAATATGCGAAATGCTCTCTGACAGCGGGAATTGCTGTCGGGGAGCATTTTTCGTGTTATAGGAAATTACTCCGTAATGTTCCTATAACACAAAAAATATAAGAAAGTTTACTGTGCTAATTGCGAAAAAAGTAATAAACTGTGGAGCTGTTATTGGGTTATGTGTTTCAAAATCAGTACAATTTTAAAAAATATATAAGACGGAGTGGAAAATAGCTGAAAAACAGATTATCTTGTTAAAAAATAAACGAAATTTATCAGATAATATGTTAAAAATGCATAAAAAAATAGGAAATAAAGTATAAATATTCAATATCCCTACAATTGATTTTTGCATGCTGTATGATATAATTGCATCTGTAAAAAATCGAATGCATTTATAATAGGAAGAAACACCTGTTTCAAGTCGAACCATTTTTCTGACTGCTATATCTGCATTGAGCGAAAAAATAAAATATGGAGGTGGCAGTTTTGAAAAAGTTGGTGACCGTACTGGGTGCTTTTTTTGCAGTTCTTCTGGCTTGTCCGTTGAGTGTATTTGCGGCAGAGGGCAGTAAAGCACCATCTACAGTACCTGTATGGCTTTGCATTCCCTTTGCAGGGCTTTTGTTATGTATTGCAGTGATGCCTCTGGTAAAAGCGGAGTGGTGGGAGTCTCATCAGCCACTGGTTGTTGCCTTATGGATCATTCTGATGGTCGTTCCATTTGCTTTCGTTTATGGAGCCGGAAAGACTGCAGAGACAGTTCTGGACTGTATTGTGAATGATTATCTTACATTCATCATTCTGTTATTCGGCCTGTTCTGCGTATCAGGTAATATTACCATGGAGGGTGATTTCGCAGGTTCCCCCCGTGTTAATGTAGGTCTGCTTGCACTGGGAACCTTTCTGGCAAGCTGTATCGGCACTACGGGTGCCAGTATGCTGATGGTACGTCCGGTAATTAAAATGAATTCATGGAGAAAGAGAAAAGGACATATTATGATCTTCTTTATCTTCATGGTTTCCAATATGGGTGGATGTCTTACCCCGATCGGAGATCCGCCGCTGTTAATGGGATTTATGCGAGGCGTTCCATTCTTCTGGAGTCTGCATCTGTTCCCTGTGTTGATCTTTAATATGGTCATTTTGCTGTTTGTATTTTATCAGATTGATAAACGTTCCTACAGAAAGGATATTGCAAATGGACGTAAACCGGATATCCGTAAACCGGGTACTCAGTTCCGTCTGGATGGACTGCACAATATCATCTTCCTTGTGATGATCGTTGGCGCGGTAATCTTAAGCGGTGTACTTCCGGGAATGTCCGCATTTCAGGATGCTGCAGGCAATGTAAGAGGTATTCATCTTTTTGGAGAAGTAACCCTGACATTCCCGGCACTGATTGAAATTGTAATCATATTGCTTGCTGCTTTTCTTTCCTTTAAGACAACAGATAAGCAGATTCGTATCAGAAACCATTTTACCTGGGGTGCGATCCAGGAGGTTGCGGTTTTATTCATCGGTATTTTTATCACCATGCAGCCTGCATTGATGCTTCTGAAAGCTGTAGGACCGAATCTGGGAGTTACTGAACCGGCAGAGATGTTCTGGGCAACCGGTGCGCTTTCCAGTTTCCTGGATAACACACCTACTTATCTGGTATTCCTTACAACAGCAGGAACGCTGGCATTTACCAATGGAATCACAACTACACTGGGAACTGTACCTACCAAGATTCTGTCTGCCATTTCCTGTGGTGCAGTATTCATGGGTGCCAACACTTATATCGGAAATGCCCCGAACTTTATGGTAAAGGCAATCTCTGATGAGAATGGTGTGAAGATGCCGTCATTCTTCGGATATATGCTGTGGTCTGTTGCATTTCTGGTTCCGGTGTTTATTATCGATATGTTTGTATTCTTTTTATAAGGAGGGAGGATCATTATGCAGGATAATCAGGAAAAATGTAAAGAACTTGCAATACGCATTTATAACCTGGATGAAGAAGTTTATAAATGTGTGGGTTCCTCTCTGGGACGTACATTTACAGGACAGAAAGAAACAACTATCCGTCATCTGGCAGCACTGATGTATACCAAGCCGGACGGACATCTGCTCAGAAGTGAGCTGGCGCTGATCAGTAATATGGCCCGTACTATCAGAGATAAGAGCGAGAGAAGACGCCTTATGATAGAGTATGACAGTATTCTGAAAGAGATCGAAAGTCTTCCGGATACATTTGGACAGACAGATATTGTAGATAAAGAGCGTATCAGTCTGAATAATCTGATCGTAAGACGCCAGAACGAGATTTCAGAGAATGACCATCTGATCATCTGTATCAGTCGTACACAGGGAAGTGGCGGTAATGATATCGGATTTGAACTGGCAGATCAGCTTCAGATCAACTATTATGATGCAGAGATCTTTGATCAGGTTATGAAGCGTCTGCAGGCAGACAAAAATGCAGTCAGTGATACTGGTAATTTTGAAGGATTTGATAAATACAGAAAGAAAAAACACACAGATCTGAAAACCTGGTTCAGGGAATTCAATCGTTATCATGGACTTCCGAAGCAGGACGCAGTATTTTTCAATATGAGTGATCTGATCTGTGAACTGGCAAAGAGTGAAGACTGCGTGATCATGGGACGTTGCGCAGATGCGATTCTTAAGAATAATCATATTCCTCATATCAGTCTGTTTATCAGTGCTCCCTTCCAGGTTCGTGTGCAGCATGTTATGGATATCCGTAATATGAATCTGAAGCAGGCAGTACGTTTTCTGAAGCAGATGGATAAGCAGCATAAGAAATATTATGAATTTTATACCGGTGAGAAATGGGGAAAACCGGAGAACTATGATTTGTGTATCAACAGTGCCAACTATGGACTGAAGGATACCATTGAGCTGATCCAAAGAATGTTGGATCAGAAGGTTCACTAAAATTAAAAATGATGGTTGGATAAAAAATAAGCTCTGTGGATAGAAGTTTTGATCCACGGAGCTTATTTTTCTTTTTTATTTCCAGTTGAATGTGAACATTCCATAAACATAGATAAAGGCAATCATAATCGGAAGTACAAACCGGAAGAGCGGTTTCATCCAGCTCTGTACCTTTAAGCCCTTACCTGTATTGGCCTCTCTGATAAAGTTATCCCATCCCCATCCGAATTTATTACAGCAGAAAAGTGCAAGGATGAGAGAGCCAAGGGGTAAAATATTGTTGGAAACAATGAAATCCCAGAAATCAAGCCAGGTAGTTCCTTCGGCAAATGGTTGGAAGTGGAATACGCTGAAACCAAGGGCTGTGGTAAGTGCCAGAAGAAAGACACCTGTGCCGCAGACCACGCTGCCTTTTGGACGGGACCAGCCGGTAAGCTCACGGATCATTGCCAGGATATTCTCGCACACACCCAGGACAGTTGACATAGCTGCAAATACCATGAACAGGAAGAATAAGGAACCCCAGATGCGACCTCCGGACATGTTGTTAAAAACTGCTGCCATTGTATCAAACAGAAGGCTTGGACCTGCATTTACTTCCAGATCAAAGGTGAAGCATGCAGGGAAAATAATAACTCCTGCCAGAAAAGCAACCAGTGTGTCCAGTGTGATCACATGGATAGCTTCCCCCATCAGAGAATGTTCTTTACCAATATAGCTGCCAAAGATAGCCATGCCACCCATACCTGTAGACAAAGTAAAGAATGCCTGGTTCATTGCTCCTACGATCACCGAACCATCAATCTTTGAGAAATCCGGTTTCAGATAAAAGGTCATTCCCTCACCAGCGCCTTTCAGAAAAAAACTGTGCACAGCGAGAGCAAGCATCAGCACCAGCAGTGCAGACATCATATATTTTGTCACACGCTCCAGTCCTCCCTGAAGATTGAAGGAAAGGATGAAAAATGCAATGACTACAGTGACCAGTAAGAAGAATACATTCACAGAGGGGGAGGAGATCATGGCTGAAAATCCCAGTGAACCATTTTTACCTCTGAGAAACTGTACAAAATAATAAATGATCCAGCCGCAGACAACAGTGTAAAATGCCATCAGGGCAATGTTGCCAAGCAGACAGAACCAGCCGAAAATCCCCCATTTCTGTCCTGGCTTTTCCAGCTTACGGTACATGAAAAGGGGACTTGTCTGAGCCGCTCTTCCAATGGAAAATTCCAACACAAGAGCCGGGATTCCCAGGATGACCAGACACAGAAGATAGATCAGCATAAAGCTGCCGCCGCCATTTTGCCCGCACATCCACGGGAATTTCCACACATTTCCGCAGCCAATGGCACAGCCGGCGGAAAGCATAATGAAGCCAAGCCGGCTTCCAAGCTGTTCACGTTTCATAAGATAACGCTCCCTTCAGAAGTTCATATAAGAGATATTATAAGATAAAAAACAATATTTGTAAAATTGATTGTTTTGTTGTATATTATTGAAAATATCGTTTATATAAGGAAAATAACGCTTCTGTGTTTCGATGGGAAACATTGAAAAAAATATGGGAAAGGAACGAGAAATGGATACAAATGTGTTAAAAACTTTTATTGCAGTATGTGAATATTCCGGATTTTCGGCTGCTGCAAAAGAACTGGGATATACACAGTCTACAGTTTCTTCACAGATTAAACAACTGGAAAAGGAACTTGGTGTCAGGCTGTTTGACCGTTATTATCATAAAATCAATCTTACAGAAAAGGGAGTTTTAGTTTTGCAGCAGGCTCGAAACATTCTGAAGTCACAGGCGAAAATGCTTGATTCGCTGAATTCGGCTGAAAGCATTGAAGGCGAGATCCGGTTGTCTATGTCCAGTTCTGTCTGCAGCAGATATTTTAAAAATGATTTTCTGCGTTTTCATCATCAGTATCCGGAAATAAAAGTGGAGATAACAGAAAACGGTACAGAGCAGATGTTTGATAAATTGCGGAAGAACGAAACAGATCTGGTTTTTACTCTGGACAGGCATATTTATGATTCGGATTTTATTATTTGCGCGGAACAGGAAGAACAGGTTCATTTTATTGCAGCGGCTGACAATTCTGTTACAGACTGCTCATGGAAATTAAGTGAAATCTCTCAGAATGAGTTTGTGTTAACAGAACAAGCCATGAGTTACAGAAAAATACTGAATGAAATCCTTGCATCCCAATCACTGGAAATCCGTCCGGTTCTTGAAATCGGAAATCCGCTCCAGATATGTGAACTGGTAAAAAACAGCAGCCTGCTTTCCTTCCTTCCGGATTTCATTTCGGAGAAATATGTGAAAGACGGACAGATTAAAAGACTGGATGTTGCCGGCTGCCCGGTAACTGTATGGACACAGCTGCTGCTTCATAAAAATAAATGGCGGTCTCCGGCAATTAATGTGTTTATAGAATTTTATAAAGAAGTCATGCAGAGATAGAAAGAAATATAAAATATTAGCCGGACAAAATAAAATTGAAGTTTACAAATTAGAAATATCAAAGTTAAATCTAAAATAATTATAAACTGCACAAAAAACACTTGCATTTTTTGTCTAAAAGTATATTATATATGATTAGTCAGGCTAATCAAAGAACAATGTCAGACCTGAAAGAGGACAGAGGCCGGAAGGGAGTGAAGTTATGTGGTGCCCGGAAGAGGAGAAGAATGAGAAAGAGAAACGAGAAGAGAAGAGCATGCCTGCGCTTTTTATGGAGATCAACCGCCAATATGGTATGAGATGTATGCAGCGTATACGGGAAATTGGTATCCAGCAGGGACAGATGCCGATCATTATGATCGTATACAGAAATAACGGCTGCAGCCAGAAGAAAATCGCAGAATGTATGGGTGTAACGCCGCCCACTGTAAATGTAAGTATCCAGCGTCTGGAGAAAGCAGACATTGTCTGCAGGAGACGTGATGATAAAGACCAGCGCATCATGCGTGTATATCTGACAGAAAACGGAAAAAAAATCGTGGAGGAGCTCCAACAGGAAAGTAAAGCTGTGGAGAAAGTGATGTTCAGCAACTTCAGCGAAGCGGAGCTATGTCTTTTACGAAGGTTTTTTGGGCAGATTCTGGATAATATTTCGGAGATACCTGTCAACAGGTAGAAACTGAAAAATACATGATGGAGCAGATTGAGAAAACTGTATCAGCATGTTCAGATAAAAATATTGTCTGTGAAAGAACTGACCTATGAGTTTGACACAGACATACATTAAAAATAGGAAAAGAGGGAATCAAGCAATGATTAAACTGATGAAATATCTGAAGAAATCAGCGGGATACATTGTCCTGATCATAGCGCTTCTGTTTCTGCAGGCGTACTGTGATCTTTCCCTGCCGGATTATACCTCCAAGATCATTAATGTAGGTATCCAGCAGAAAGGTATTGAAGACAGTGTGCCGGATAAGCTTCGGGATTCAACATTGCAGAATCTTCAGATTTTTATGGATGAGGATCAGAAAAAGGAAGTTTCACAGAATTATATACAGAAAGATGATACCTGGGTATTAAATGATGATATTTCCAAAGAAACCAGAGAGAATTTAAATGAGGATTTCTCCAAGGCAATGATGATGGTATCTGCCTTTTCCGAAGACAGTGAGCAGGGGCAGGCAATGGTTGCACAGATGGGTCTTCCAGAGGGAACAGATCCACTGACAGCACTGGCGCAGATGCCGGAAGAAGCAGTACAGCAGATTATGGGTCAGGTGGATGAGAAGCTGAAAGATATGCCGGAGTCTATTGTGACACAGGCTGGTGTTTCTTTTGTTGCTTCAGAATATGAAGCACTGGGAACAGATGTGGATGCCATCCAGATGCGTTACATCCTGATGTCAGGTATCAGAATGCTTGTTATGGCATTGGTAATCATGCTGGCAGCCATCAGTGTTACATTTATTTCAGCCAGAGTGGCAGGCAGACTTGGTCATGACCTGAGAAACAGCATTTACCGCAAGGTTATGAGTTTCTCCAGCAGAGAATATCACAAATTCTCCACAGCATCCCTGATCACCCGAAGCACCAATGATGTGCAGCAAGTACAGCAGGTTATGGCAATGATGTTCCGTATTGTTCTGTACGCACCAATCCTTGGTATTGGTGGCGTGATCAAGGTATTGAATACAGATTCTTCTATGACATGGATCCTTGGGGTGGCAGTTGCACTGATCCTGGTTGTGATCTTTGTGCTGTTCCAGGTGGCAATGCCCAAATTCACTATCCTGCAGACCCTGATCGACAGACTGAATCTGGTATCCCGTGAGATCCTTACAGGTATTCCTGTTATCCGTGCATTCAGCCGTGAGAAACATGAGGAAGAGCGCTTCGAGAAGGCAAACCTGGATCTGACAAAAACAAACCTGTTTGTCAACAGATGTATGACTTTTATGATGCCCCTTATGATGCTGATCATGAACGGAGTATCTGTACTCATTATTTACAGTGGTGCCCATGCCGTAGACAACGGAACCATGCAGGTTGGTAATGTTATGGCATTCATCCAGTATGCAATGCAGATTATTATGTCATTCCTTATGATCACTGCAATGTCCATTATGCTTCCAAGGGCAAATGTGGCAGCGCTTCGTATTGATGAGGTTCTGAAAACAGAGGTTTCCATTCAGGATCCGGAAACTCCGGTACATCCGTCAGAAAGTGTGAAAGGTGAGATCGAATTTGACCATGTATCCTTTGCTTACCCGGAAGCAGGCGAGAATGTACTGACAGACATTTCCTTTAAGGCAAAGAAAGGACAGACGATCGCAGTAATTGGAAGTACAGGAAGTGGTAAGAGTACCCTGATTAACCTGATCCCAAGATACTATGATGTGACAAAGGGTTCTGTTAAAGTGGATGGTGTGGATGTCCGTGACATGACTCAGAAAGAGCTTCGTGATAAGCTGGGATATGTGCCGCAGAAGGGTGTACTTTTCTCAGGTACCATTGATTCCAATATCCGTTATGGTAAGCCGGAGATCACTGATGCACAGGTGAAAGAAGCAGCAGAGGTTGCACAGGCTACAGAATTTATTGATACCAAACCGGAAAAATATGAATCCCCTGTATCGCAGGGAGGTACCAATGTTTCAGGCGGACAGAAACAGCGTCTGTCCATTGCCAGAGCCATTGCAAAGGATCCGGAGATCTTTATCTTTGATGACAGCTTCTCTGCCCTTGACTTTAAGACTGACAGTCAGTTAAGAAAGGCATTGAAGGAATATACCAAAGATGCAACTACTGTGATCGTTGCCCAGAGGATCAGTACCATCCTTGGTGCAGATCAGATCATTGTACTGGACGACGGACATATGGCAGGCATTGGAACTCATAAGGAACTGATGGCAAATTGTGAGGTATATCAGCAGATTGCAAGATCTCAGTTATCAGAGGAGGAATTGGCATGAGCGAACAGAGAAGAAGAGGTCCTATGGGAGGACATGGACGTATGATGTCCGGCGAAAAGGCGAAAGACTTCAAAGGCTCCATGGCTAAGCTTTTCCGCTACATGGGACGATATAAATTCCGCTTTATACTGATGTTTATCTTTGCAGTAGCGGGAACTGTGTTTAGTATTGTAGGGCCTAAGATTTTAGGTAAGGCGACAACAGAGCTGTTTAACGGCCTGGTTGCCAAGGTAAACGGAACCGGTGAAATCGACTTTGGAAAGATCGGGATGATCCTGTTATGGACACTTGGATTGTATGTGTTAAGTGCATGCTTTTCCTTTGTACAGGGATTTGTAATGTCAGGAATCTCCAATGATGTCACCTATAATCTGAGAAAAGATATTTCAAAGAAAATCAACAGACTGCCTCTGAATTATTATGAGAGCAGAACAAACGGTGAGATCCTCTCCCGTATCACCAATGATGTGGACACTTTGCAGATGAGTCTGAACCAGAGTCTGACACAGCTGATCACATCAGTGACAACCCTGATTGGTGTATTTATTATGATGCTTTCCATTAATGTGTGGATGACTCTGGCAGCACTTCTGATCCTGCCGGTTTCCATGTTCATCATCCAGACTGTCATGAAGCATTCCCAGAAATATTTCCAGGATCAGCAGAGCTATCTGGGTAAAGTAAACGGTCAGATCGAAGAAAACTTCGGTGGTCATAATGTGGTCAGAGTTTTCAACAAAGAGAATGATGTAGTAGAGGAATTTGAAAAAGACAATCAGAAGCTTTATGAATCTGCATGGAAATCTCAGTTCTTCTCAGGAATGATGATGCCGATCATGCAGTTTGTAGGTAACCTTGGATACGTAATGGTAGCTCTTCTGGGCGGTGTGTTTGTAATCAAAAAAAGTATTGAGGTCGGTGATATCCAGTCCTTCTTCCAGTACATCCGTAACTTTACACAGCCAATCCAGCAGATCGCACAGGTCACTAACCTGTTACAGTCCTCTGCTGCAGCTTCCGAGCGTGTATTTGAATTCCTGGAGGAGCCGGAAGAGAGCCAGAATGAGAAGAATCCTGTAGATATTAATACACTTACCGGAGATGTACAGTTTGAACATGTAAAATTCGGCTACAATCCGGATAAGATCATTATCAATGACTTCTCTGCAGATGTGAAGGATGGCCAGAAGATTGCCATTGTAGGTCCAACAGGTGCAGGAAAGACAACGATGGTGAAATTGCTTATGAGATTCTATGATCTCAATGGCGGAAGTATTAAGGTAGACGGTTATGACATCAAAGACTTTAACAGAAGCAGTCTGAGAGAGATGTTTGGAATGGTACTTCAGGATACCTGGCTGTTCTCGGGAACCATTATGGAAAATATCCGTTACGGACGTCTGGATGCTACAGATGAAGAGGTGATCGCAGCAGCAAAGGCAGCCCATGTGCACAACTTTATCATGCAGCAGCCGGGCGGCTATGATATGGTTCTGGATGAAGAAACCAGCAATATTTCCCAGGGACAGAAACAGCTTCTCACTATTGCCAGGGCAATTCTTGCCAATAATAAGATCCTGATCCTGGATGAGGCAACCTCATCTGTAGATACCAGAACCGAAGTGCGTATCCAGAAAGCCATGGACAATCTGATGAAGGGCAGAACAAGCTTTGTGATCGCGCACAGACTTTCTACCATCAAGGATGCAGATCTGATCCTGGTTATGAAAGACGGTGACATTATCGAGCAGGGAAATCATGAAGAGCTTCTGGCTAAGAAAGGCTTCTATGCAGACCTGTATAACAGCCAGTTTGAGAATAAGGCAACTGCCTGAAATATAAAGTTACAATCCCTCAGGGGTATTTGTGAAAGAGAATATATCTGGTGGATATAGGATCTCACAGATACCGGCTGAGGGATTTTGGCATTCTCATGCCAAAACACCTCGCGGGATAGTGGTGTGTGAACAGTAACATTTTAGTCTTTTCTGTCAGAGGGTAATATGTTATAATTAAAAACTAACTTACGAAAAATGATAAATTTTATCATAGAAACAGAAGAAAATGATAACAATAATAAGGAGTATTGTAGCTGTGAAGTTACTGAACAGTTGCAAATATCAGAGGATATCAACAATATGACAGATAAGAAAAACGGCAGAGAATATCTGGGCTATGTGCTGGAAAAATTAAAAGAACGTATCACAGAGATCAGCCTCTCTCTGGTGGAAGGCCAGAAAGAGATTGAGGGAATGCATGAGTATTACTGGGAAAATTATACAGAGATGGACCAGTATGGCTATGAGAATTATGATAATCAGCAGGCATTGTTCCGCCAGATTTCCGCAAATGAAGAGCAGCTGATTCTGAAACAGAGATTTCGCAGAATGGCAGATTCTCCATTCTTCGGAAGAGTGGATTTCATTTACGAAGGAGAGGACGAACCGGAGACCTTTTATATTGGAATTGGAAATTTTGCAGAGAAAGCAGGGCATATTCCATTAGTATACGACTGGCGTGCTCCGGTAAGCGGTCTGTTTTATGACTATGACAAAGGACCGGCTTCTTATGAGGCTCCCATGGGTGAAATCCATGGTGAGGTTGCTTCCAAATGGCAGTACAAGATCCGCAACGGAAAAATGATCTATGAATTTGAGAGCGATGTGAAGATCGATGATGAGATTCTGAAAGCGGAACTGGGAAGTAACGGTGAAGTACAGCTTAAGAACATTATTCGTACTATCCAGAAGGAGCAGAATGCTATTATCCGCAATACAAAAGACAGGATCATGGTAATCCAGGGTGCAGCAGGAAGCGGGAAAACTTCCGTTGCACTTCACAGGATTGCCTATCTTCTCTATCATGACAGACAGAATCTGAAGTCTTCCAATATTCTGATCCTGTCGCCAAATGGAGTGTTTTCCGATTATATCTCCCATATCCTTCCTGAACTGGGAGAAGAGAATATTAAGGAAATGAGTTTTGATCTTTTTGCCTATAAGCAGCTTAGGGATACAGTTTCTGACTGCGAAGACCGCTATGATGAAATTGAACGCAGAATCCGTTTTCCACAGAAGGCTTCTTTGGCAGAGGAGAAACAGTCCATGGAATTTATAAATCTTATGGAACGCTATCTGGTGGAACTGGAAGACCGGCTGATGAATTTCAGGGATGTGGAATACAATGGATTTGTAAAGACAGAGTCTGAGATTATTGAACTGTTTTATTTTAAATTTCAGGATTTTCCGCTTCTTTCAAGAATGGATGCAGTTGCAGATTATTTTATTGACGAGGTGGAAACTCTGCGGAAGCGTGATCTGGCAGATGATGAGAAAGACCTGATCCGTGAGAAATTCATGAAACTGTATGTGACCGGAGATCTTTATGTGATCTACAGTCAGTTCCTGAAAGAGAACGGATACAAAGGACTTCCGCGTGTTTCTTATGAGAAAAGAAAGCTGAAATATGAGGATGTTTATCCTGTTCTTTATCTGAAATATCGTTTGCAGAGCCAGCAGGGAAGAAGCAATATCAAGCATCTGGTGGTAGATGAGATGCAGGATTACTCAAGGCTTCAGTATGAAATCCTGCAGAGGATTTTCTCCTGCAAAATGACGATCCTGGGTGACCGGGCACAGACTATGGATGACAAACAGCAGGATGTGCTGAAATTCTTGCCGAAGATTTTCGGGAGAGATATCCACAAGATCATTATGAATAAGAGTTACCGTAACACCATAGAGATTGCGTCTTATGCAAATCAGCTTGCGGGTATTGAAGATATGGAACTCTTTGAACGTCATGGTGCTTTGGTGGAGGAGAAAATATTTGCAGATATGAGCCATGCTGCGGAAGAGATTGCAGAAACTCTGAAACTCGGCGAAGAAGAATATGAAACAGCAGCGGTTGTCTTGCGTACAGAGAAAGAAGCAGAACATATGTGGCTTATTCTGAAGGAAATTCTGGGAGAAAAAGGATTTGATGTAAAAGAACGCCTGTCTTATCTGGACAGAAACAGCACAAGCTTTAAGAAAGGTCTTACAGTTACGACATTCTATCTGGCAAAAGGTCTGGAATTTGATCAGGTATTTGCAGTATTTCCGCAGAAAGACCAGACACCGCTTGTGCGTCAGGCGAGATATATCGCTGCAACAAGAGCCCTTCATGAACTGCATATGTATGAAGTGGAAAAATAAAAAAGTAATCGTTACTGTTCACTCCGTTCACAGTAACGTAGCCAAAATTCATTCCAGATTGCCTGCGGCAATGGAATTTTGGCTTGTATGTCTCGGGATTTTGGCATATTCATGCCAAAACACCTCGCGGGATAGTGGTGTGTGAACAGTAACAAGTAATCTCTCAGTTACAGAGAAAAAAAGATAAATGGTATGATGAAGCAGAAAAATGGCGTTATAACAGACTATGTAAATCGCAGAAGGCTGAGAAATCGACATTGACATCTATGTAATGAAACTGTAAAATATATAATGTCAGTGGCAAAATACCTTTTGTCCCTGACACCATATTTTATAAAGTACGGAACAGTTATAATAATGTCAGAGAGAGGTTTCCTCTCCTGACCTGATATCAAATATTACCTGAAGACTATATACCTATTCTAAGGAGGATATTATGAAAAATAAAAGAGTACTAATGTTATTGGCCTTAACAGCTGTATTATCTGTTTCCATGACTGCATGTAGCTTTGGAGGCGGCAGTGACGAGGATTCAAGTGTGGTACAGGTAACTCCCACACCGGAGCCAACCAAAGCAGCGAAAGCAACTCCTACCCCTGCACCGGCCAATGCCCAGAATACTACCTATACATCTAAGAACAAAGCAGTATCCATTAAACTTCCGGATGCGACATGGGCGAATAAATCAGATTCTGACGATATGTTAAGCTTCGAGTCACCGAAACAGGGCAAACTCCTGATCCTGCATGGTTCCGGTGAGGAGGATATGTCTGTGGCGATCATTCCAAGTTCACAGGATACAGCCTCTGCACTTGTAAAGGCAGATAATCTTGTAGAAGGTACAGATTTTGAGATCCAGGATTATAAATCAGAGGAAGTCAGCGGTGTAAATGTTTACAGCTATACAGTTCATTACCTCACTGACAAGAGTGACTATAAATATGTTGTAAATAAATATTTCACAGATAATACAACAGAATTTTACAGTGTTGCAGGTTCTGTAAAGGATGAGAAAGCACTGGCAGGAATCAAGACTTCTGTTGATTCATTCACTATTTCCGGTGATTCTGTACTGAAAGCAGCAGCAACAGGAAAAACTTCAGGAACTACAGCAGGTACAACTGCGGACGGCACTTCAGGAACTACAGGAACAGCGGCTGCAGGTACAGACACAACAGCATCCGGCAGTTCATCAGATGGAAGTTCTTCAGCAGGCACAGACGGTTCTTACAATGGTACTTCATCGGACGGTTCATCAGATTACAGTTCATCAGACTATACTTCTGATGGCAGCAGTGACGGATCTTATGATTATGACGATGGTTCCTCCAATGGATATTATGCAGACGGAACACCTGTGGGAACAGATGATCCGGACTATGATACAGATCAGACAAGAACTATTTACAGAAACTCCGATGGATATCCGCTTGTAATTTATCCGAACGGTGACGGTACATGGTGTGATGATGACGGAAATACCTATGATTTTGCTAATGGTGAGGACGTTTATGATGAGAACGGCGTTGACTATTACTATCATGGAGAACCGGCGTATGTCCGCTATATGCCTAAGAATCAGTAACAGAAAAGTTGAAAAGGACGGCTGCTGTAAAAAAACAGTCGTCCTTTTTTGCGCTGACAGAGAACAACCTGTTATTTACATAAGAACGGATATTGTGATAGAATAGCAGAGAAAATATGTGTTGCTGTGAACAGTAAAACAGGTAGATAATGAGGGCTGATGAATGGAATCATATGGAAGATTTGCCGGTGTTTATGATGTTTTCATGGATAATGTAAACTATCGTGAATGGGCAGACTATATTATAGAAACACTGGCTCAGGACGGGATCAGGGATGGTCTGGTTCTGGAGCTGGGATGTGGAACAGGTACTGTGACAGAGATGCTTGCAGATGCCGGATATGATATGATCGGTATCGATAATTCTGAGGAGATGCTTGCAGAGGCTATGGAGAAGCGGGCAAAATCAGGACATGATATTCTGTATCTTTTGCAGGATATGCAGGATTTTGAGTTATATGGTACGGTTCGTGCTGTGATCAGTGTCTGTGACAGTATGAATTATCTGACGGATGAGGAAGATCTGGAGTATCTTTTTGCACTGGTAAATAATTATCTGGATCCGGGCGGACTGTTCATTTTTGATATGAATACGATCCATAAATACCGGGATGTGATCGGCGATACGACTATTGCTGAGGACAGAGAGGACGGAAGCTTTATCTGGGAGAACAGTTATGACAGGGAAAATGCCCTGAATGTATATGAACTGGCACTTTTTCTTCCAAGAGAAGACGGATTGTATGAGAAGTGTGAGGAGGAACATGTACAGAAAGCGTATTCCATAGAAGCAATCAAAGCTATGATTGTGAAGGCAGGAATGGAACTGGTGGCAGTCTGTGATGCATATACTCATAATCCGGGTGATGAGAACTGTGAACGTCTGACTTTTGTTGCAAGAGAGCATGGAAAAAGTGCACAGAACGGATATCATGGAAAAATCCCGGAGAAACCTGAGACACATCGCGCGGATAGTGGTGTGTGAACAGTAACTATTTTTGGACGTTAACGTCTGTTTACAAAATAATATGAAAGAAATAACAGGAGTAATAAACGAATGAACGATTATATTATCAGAGCAATTGCAGCGAATGATCAGATTCGTGCATTTGCGGCAGTTACTACAGAAACAGTAGAAACAGCGAGACAGGATCACAATACAAGTCCGGTAGCCACAGCAGCACTGGGACGTCTTCTTACAGCAGGTGCCATGATGGGTACCATGATGAAGGGGGATAAGGACATCCTCACACTTCAGATTAAGGCAGGAGGTCCTCTGGAAGGAATTACTGTGACTGCAGATTCCAAAGGTCGTGTAAAGGGATATGTGGGAAATCCTGATGTATGTATCCCGGCAAACAGCAAGGGAAAACTGGATGTTGCAGGTGCTGTCGGTATAGGATTTATGAATGTGATCAAGGATATGGGATTGAAAGAGCCTTATGTTGGACAGGTTGCGCTTCAGACCAGTGAGATCGCAGAAGACCTTACCTATTATTTTGCTACAAGTGAACAGGTACCGTCAGCAGTTGGTCTCGGAGTTCTTATGAATAAAGACAATACAGTACGTCAGGCTGGCGGATTTATCGTGCAGCTGATGCCGTTTGCAGAAGAAAGCACAATTGCTAAGCTTGAGGAAAATGTACAGAAAATCACATCTGTCACAAATCTTCTGGAAGAGGGACATACTCCTGAGAGTCTGCTTGAGAAAGTTCTGGAGGGCTTTGACATGGAGATCAATGAGAAAGTTCCTACGGAATTTTACTGTAACTGCAGCAGAGAAAGAGTGGAGAAAGCCCTGATCAGCATCGGAAGAAAAGAACTCAATGAAATGATTCAGGAAGGTAAGTCCATCGAGATGAACTGCCATTTCTGTAATAAGAATTATGAATTTACAGTGGAAGAACTGAAAGAAATCCTGCGTAAATGTAAATAAGAGATGCAAATGTACTGACAGATAGATCTGCCGGAGCACAGGGAAGAAGAGGTAGAAAATGAAAAACGGTTATATCAAAACAGCGGCCGCAACACCTTATATCACAGTTGCAGACTGCAATGCCAATGGAAATGAGATTATCAGACTGATCCATGAGATGGAAAAAGAACATGTGAAGGTTATGGTTTTTCCGGAGCTTTGTATCACAGGCTATACCTGTCAGGACCTTTTCCTGCAGAGACGTCTTCTCGACAGCGCCTGGGAAACTTTGCTGAAGATCACAAAGGAAACTGCTGATGTGGATGCCCTTGTTTTTATAGGTGTGCCTTTCAGAAATCATGGAAAATTATATAATGTGGCAGCGGTTTTAAACAGAGGTGAGATTATCGGGCTGGTTCCGAAAACTTATCTTCCAAACTATGGAGAGTTTTATGAGCAGCGCCATTTTGCATCAGGTCTTGGATGTCTGGAATATGTGGATATTGAGGGAAAGAGAGTTCCTTTCGGAACAGATATTTTTTTTATCTGTGAGGAGGAGCCGGAGCTTGTGGCAGCAGCAGAGATCTGTGAGGATTTATGGGTGACACTGCCGCCAAGCGTTCTCCATGCACAGGCAGGAGCGAATCTGATTGTGAATCTGTCAGCCAGCAATGAGATGGTCGGAAAGGACAGCTACCGCAGAGATCTTGTTTCCGGACAGTCTGCACGTCTGGTGTGCGGATATGTATATGCAAATGCAGGAGAAGGTGAGTCCACACAGGATCTGGTCTTTGGCGGTCAGAATATGATTGCAGAGAATGGAGTGATCCTTGCGGAAGGAAAACGTTTCCACAATGGTATTGTATACAGTGAGATTGATGTGCAGAGGCTGAACGATGAGAGAAGAAGACTGACTACTTATCAGCCGGCTGACGACAGTGATCACATTAAAGTGTGCTTCCATCTGAATGTGGAAGAGACAAAACTGACCAGAAAATATTCGCAGTATCCTTTCGTACCTTCACGAAAAGAAGAAAGGGATATGCGCTGTGATGAAATCCTGAATATCCAGGCAATGGGACTTAAGAAACGTATGGATCATATCCATTGCCATAAGGCAACAGTGGGACTTTCCGGAGGTCTGGATTCCACACTGGCACTGCTTGTGATCGCAAGAGCCTTTGACCTTTCCGGTGCGGACAGAAAGGATATCCACTGTATTACCATGCCATGCTTTGGAACCACAGACAGAACTTATCAGAATGCCTGCAAATTAAGTCAGTGTCTGGGTGCGACTTTAAGTGAGATCAATATCAAAGAAGCAGTAAATGTACATTTCCGGGATATTGCTCATGATCCGTCTGTGCATGATGTGACTTATGAGAACAGCCAGGCAAGAGAGAGAACGCAGATCCTGATGGACAGTGCAAATCAGGATGGCTCGATTCTGGTGGGAACAGGAGATCTGTCTGAGCTGGCTCTGGGATGGGCAACCTACAATGGTGACCATATGTCCATGTACGGCGTGAATGCTTCAGTGCCGAAAACTCTGGTGCGTCATCTTGTACGTTATTATGCGGATACCTGCAAAGATGAGAAGCTGACAGAGGTTCTTCTTGATATTCTGGATACACCGGTAAGTCCGGAGCTTCTGCCGCCTAAGGATGGCAAGATCGCACAGAAGACAGAAGATCTGGTGGGACCTTATGAACTTCACGATTTCTATCTGTACTATATGCTTCGTGCAGGATTTGAACCGGAGAAAATTTACAGGCTGGCATGTGAGACTTTTGAAGGAATGTATGATAAGGAGACAATCTTCAAATGGCTGAAAACCTTCTATTGGAGATTTTTTGCACAGCAGTTTAAACGTTCCTGTCTTCCGGATGGCCCGAAGGTGGGAAGCGTTGCGGTTTCACCGAGAGGTGATCTGAGAATGCCAAGTGATGCAAGTGCAGGAGTATGGCTGGAGCAGCTTGAAAATATGGATATTTATAGCAATCCTCGTAAATAATGCATTATTTTAGAGGATTGATATAGAATCACAAAGCGGAGAACGATCAATTGTTCTCCGCTTTTTTCAGTGCTGTTTCAATTGAATTCAAAAGAATCATGGAAGTATACTTCTGATCTTCGGAATATTGGATATTTTCCAGCGACTGGGAGGTATAGATCTGGCTGGCCAGTGATTCCAGAGCCGGTTCCATGAGAGGAAACATGGCTGCAGTGCTTTCACTTAAATTTACCAGACGGATGGAAGTTACCCTGTCAGAGTCAACGGTTACTTCCAGGTCAAAGGTATTTTCATTCAGGTCGATGGAGGAAGTATAAATTCCCGGTTTGTACCGGCTTTTGGCATCGGCTGAGGTACTTTTTTTCTGACCGGGTCCAAACATGAAAAAAAGTACAATAGCCAGGATGACAGCAAGAAGGAGGAAAATGCCGGTGTATATAACTTCCTTCATATGTAGGACTATGATTTTTGTTTTTGCACTCATGGTACACGCCTCCTGGATGGTTTTGTATATTCTATTACAGAAGTACTTAAATTATGATATACTGAAATAATGAATGTTGAGTAACTGACAGTAAGGAGAGAAGAATGTCATTGCAGTTTATAATCGGAAGCTCCGGAGCCGGAAAATCATATTTTGCATATAAAAGGATTATTCAGGAATCACTGCAGCATCCGGAGAAAAATTATTATGTGATCGTACCGGAGCAGTTTACCATGCAGACACAGAAGACGCTGGTGGAAATGCACCCGGGAAAAGGAATCCTGAATATTGACATCCTGAGCTTTGAACGTCTTGCGTACCGTGTATTTGAAGAAACCGGCGGAGATAACAGAAAGGTTCTGGAAGATACGGGAAAAAGCATGGTGCTGCAGAAAATGGTGCAGCAGCACAGAAAGGAACTTGCCTATCTGGGAAGTCAGATGAACAAGCCGGGATATCTGGATGAGGTGAAGTCTCTGGTGTCAGAATTTATGCAGTATGATATCAGAGAAGAGAATCTGGCGGAAATGAAAGAGAAGGCCAAAGATCAGCCATTACTTGAAATGAAGCTTAAGGATGTGGGAATCCTTTATCAGTCATTCAGGGAATTTCTGAAGGGGCATTATATGACAGGGGAAGAGGTGATGGATGTCCTGCTTAAACAGCTTCCTTTTTCCGAAAAGCTTAAGGGAGCGGAATTTCTCTTTGATGGATTTACCGGATTCACGCCAATTCAGGTCAATGTGCTCAGGGAACTTCTGGTCATTGCTGACCGCATAAGTGTTACTGTGACTATGGACGAACGGGAGGATGCTTTTTCTCCGGGAAAACCTTATCAGCTTTTCTTTATGAGCAAGCAGATGATACGGACACTTGCAGGGCTGACCAGAGATCTGGAGGATCCGGTGTATCTGAAACCATCCGGACAGTCCCGGTTTGCACAGGCACCTGCCTTACAGTTTCTGGAGAAAAATATCTTCCGCTACAGAAAGGGCGTATATTCCAAAGAGCAGCAGGAGATAAAGATATTTACTGCTCCATCCCCCCTGGAAGAAATGCGGGAGGCTGCCCGAAAGGTGTCAGAACTTGTGCGTACCTGCGGATATCGTTATGGTGAGATTGCAGTGATCACAGGAAATCTGGAAGAATATGCAAGACTTGCAGCACAGGTATTTGAGGAAGCGGATATTCCATATTTTATTGACGAGAAGCATTCGGTACTGATGAATCCTTTTGTGGAGTATCTGCGTGCTGCCATGGAGATGGCAGTGCAGGGCTTTCCTTATGAGAGCGTTTTCCGTTATCTCAGATGCGGGATGTCAGAAGTTACCAGAGAACAGGCTGATAAGCTGGAGAATTACGTGCTGGCGCTGGGAATCCGGGGATATAAGAAATGGTCTGAAAAATGGGTTCGTGTATACAGAGGAATGGAAGCGGAGAAGATACAGGAACTGAATGAGATCAGAGAGATTTTTGCAGAAGAAGTAAAGGAACTTGCACAGGGATTTGGTTCCGGGAAGAAGACAGTGGAAGAGTACTGCCGGATTCTCTATGAGTTTATCCAAAAAAGCAATGTCTGGCAGAAACTGAAACGACAGGAGCGAAAGTTTAAAGAGTCAGGCGATAAAGCAATGGAAAAAGAATATAACCAGATTTATGGAATTGTGATGGACCTGCTGGATAAGATGGTTGAGATTCTTGGCGAAGAAACGGTAAACAGACAGGAGTTCCGACAGCTTCTGGAATCAGGACTTTCGCAGGCAAAGGTTGCATTGATCCCGCCGAGCGTAGATCAGGTGATGGTGGGTGATATGGAACGATCCCGTTTAAAGGAGATTAAGGCGTTATTCTTTGTTGGCGTGAATGAGGGTAATATTCCAAAGAGTACACAGACAGGCGGAATCTTATCAGAGCTTGACAGAGATTTCTTTCAGGAGCAGGGAGTGGAACTGGCACCGGGACCTAAAGAACTGATGAATATGCAGAGGTTCTATCTGTATCTGAATATGACGAAACCGGGAGAAAAGCTGATCCTTTCCTATAGTGATACCAATGCAAAAGGAGAAGGAATCAGCCCGGCATATCTGGTTGGAAGTATACGTGGACTGTATCCGAAACTGGAGATTGAAAATCCTTATTATTATCCGGAAAATCCGGAAGCGGGGATTGATCTGTTTCTGGAGAAGCTGGCACAGGAGACAGAGAAAAATCATGAGGATATTCTGGAGCAGGCAGATGAGACGGATGCAGTGTTTGGAGAGCTTTACAGCTGGTATCTGCGGAATCCGGAATACAGAAGCAGAGTAGAGAAGCTGGTACAGTCGGCTTTTGCCGGAAAACCAAAGGACATTATCAGCCAGAGTGTGGCGAAGGCATTATACGGAGAAGTTTCACCTTACAGTGCTACCAGACTGGAACGTTTTGCAGCCTGTGCATTTGCACATTTCCTTCAGTATGGAATGAAGCTTACCGAGCGTGTGGAATATGAGTTTAAACCTATGGATATGGGAAATGTTATGCATGAAGCGCTGGAAAGCTTTGCAGAAGAAGTACGAAAAAGAGGCATGAAATGGACAGAGCTGATAGAACAGGAACGGAATGAGATTGCGGACCGGTGTCTGGATAATATTGTGGCAGATTATGGAAATACGGTGCTCAAAAGCAGTGCCAGAAATGAATATATGATCGAGAGAACAAGGAGAATCCTCAGAAGGACGGTATGGGCACTTCAGAAACAACTGGAACAGGGAGAATTTCAGCCGGAAGGCTTTGAGGTAACCTTCGGGGGAGGAAGAATTGACAGAGTAGATATTATGGAAGATCAGAATAAGGTGTATGTGAAGGTGATTGATTATAAAACCGGAAATACATCCTTTGACCTGGTTTATCTGTATCATGGCCTGCAGTTACAGTTAATGATCTATCTGGATGGTGCCTTGCGTGTAGAGCAGAAGAAATATCCGGATAAAGAGATTATTCCTGCGGGAGTTTTCTATTACAATATCAAGGATCCTATGATCCAGGAGAAGATAGATGCGGATGTGGAAGCAGTCAGTGCAGGTCTTATGAAAGAACTGAAGATGAATGGGCTGGTTCAGGCAGATCCGGAGCTTGTGTACAGGATGGACAGCAGTCTTGGTTCCATTCCTGTCTCATTTAATAAGGATGGAAACTTTCGCAAAAATTCTTCTGTGGCAGACAGAACACAGTTTGCAGTTCTTGGACGGTATGTAAGGACGAAGATTGAGAAGATAAGAAGTTCTATTCTGGAGGGAGATGCGGAGGTTTCTCCCTATGAGCTCGGAAAAAAGAATGCGTGTACTTATTGTCCGTATATGACGGTATGTGGATTTGACCGCAGGCTGTCAGGATATGAATTCCGCAGACTGAAAAACTTCTCTGATGAGGAATTATGGAAAGCATTTGACAGGGAGGCAGAATAAGATGGGCGTACAGTGGACAAAGGAGCAGCAGGAGGTTATAAGGCTGCGGGACAGAAATATTCTGGTCAGTGCGGCAGCCGGGTCCGGAAAAACGGCAGTACTGGTAGAACGTATCCTGAGTAAGATCACAGATAAAGAACACCCTGTGGATATTGACAGACTGCTGATCATGACATTTACAAGAGCGGCAGCAGGTGAAATGAAAGAGAGGATCTCGGCAGCTATTGAAAAAGCACTCTGTGAAGATCCCGATAATGAGCATCTTCAGAGACAGACAACCCTGCTTCATACTGCACAGATTACAACTATTGATGGTTTCTGTGCCTATATTATCCGGAATTACTTTCATCTGATCGGACTGGATCCGGGATATCGGACGGCAGATGAGGGGGAACTGAAGCTTCTGCGGGGAGATGTTGTGAAAGCGTTGCTTGAAGAATATTATGCCAGGAAAGATGAAAAGTTTCAGAAATTCGTGGAATGCTTTGCAACGGGAAAGTCAGATGAAAATCTGGGAAACCTGATACAGAAATTATATGAAATGGCTATGAGCAATCCTTTTCCGCAGGAATGGCTGTCCGGCTGTATGGATGATTACAGGATTGATTCCCTGGAAGAGTTAAGAGAGACTGAGTGGATGAAAATGCTCTGGGATGCAGTGAAGGATGAACTGCAGGAAGCGAAGCTTCTGGTGCAGGAGGCTCGAAGAATATGCTCAGAGCCGGATGGTCCGTATCTGTATGATGAGGCACTGAGCAGTGATTTGCTTCTTATAAGGAGTCTGCAGGAGCTGGCAGAGAAAAGAGATTATAATGGAACTGCAGAAATCCTTATGAAACCCTCATTTGCCCGGCTGAGCACAAAGAAGTCTTCGGATGTAGATGAACAGAAGAAACAGAGAGTGAAAGATCTCCGGGATGAGGAAAAGGGGATTCTGAAGGAACTGGGGCAGCGATATTTCCAGAGTACAGAGAAGGAACTTCTGGAGGTAATCAGATATATCAGAGGTCCAATAGAGATGTTAGTCGAGCTGACAGCAGAATTTAAAGAGCAGTTCGGAGAGGCAAAGAGAGAAAAGAATATTCTGGATTTTACGGATATGGAACATTTTGCCCTGCAGATACTGATGACGAAAGAAGGGGAAGAAATCCATATGTCCCAGGCTGCGAGAGAACTTTCCGCAAAGTATGATGAAGTCCTGGTGGATGAATATCAGGACAGTAACTTAGTGCAGGAGCTTCTGACAACAGCAGTATCCGGGTGGATCAACCAGAAGAAAAATATCTTCATGGTAGGAGATGTAAAGCAGAGTATCTATCGTTTCCGTCTGGCAAGGCCAGAGCTTTTCATGGAAAAATATAAAAGCTATTCCACAGAAGAAGCACAGGAGCAGAGAATTGACCTGCACAAAAATTTCCGGAGCAGGGAACAGGTTCTGGAAAGTGTAAACTTTATTTTCCGGCAGATCATGGGGGAAGACCTGGGAGGGATTACCTACGACAAAGATGCAGCCCTTTATCCTGGAGCTTCTTTTCCGGAAGGAGAATCTGAGGAATTTGTAAAGACAGAGGTTCTTCTGGTCGAGAGAGACGGAGAAGAGCTGTCTGATGTACAGGACTATGAAGACTCAGGTGTATCGGGAAACCGCAGGGAAATGGAAAATCAGACAGGGCAGGAACTGGAAGCACTGGCCATTGCACAGAGAATTAAAGAAATTGTGGGAAAAGAACAGATCGTAGATAAAGAGACGAAGGAATACCGGCCTGTGGAATACGGGGATATTGTAATCCTGCTGCGAACTGCCTATGGATGGGCAGAAACCTTCAGGGAAGTACTGGCATCTCAGGGGATTCCCGTATATTGTACATCAAGAACAGGATATTTCTCTGCAACCGAGATTGTGACTGTATTGAATTATCTTAAGGTGTGTGACAATCCGTTGCAGGATATTCCGCTTATGGGAGTGCTTCGTTCACCGATCGTCGGATGCACATCCCAGGAACTGGCAGAACTTAGAATACAGTGTCCTGATGGTCTGCTCTATGAGAGTGTTTCTGCATATGCAGGAGAAAATGAAAAGAATTCCCTGAATATTAAATTAAAAGGATTTCTGAGCTTTCTGGAAAAGGTAAGAAATATGGCTGCATATACGCCGGTTCACGAACTGATCCTTTATGTGCTGAAAGAAACCGGGTATGGAGATTATGCAAGAGCACTTCCGGGAGGGGAGCAGCGTTTTGCAAATCTGACCATGCTTGTGGAGAAAGCTATGGACTACGAGAAGACAAGCTACAGAGGTCTGTTTAACTTTGTCCGTTATATCGAACAGCTACAGGCGTATGAGGTGGACTATGGAGAGGTTAATCTGACAGGAGCGGGCAATACAGCAGTGGAGATTATGACGATTCACAAGAGTAAGGGACTTGAATTTCCGGTAGTATTTGTGGCCGGTATGGGAAAACAGTTTAATTTTCAGGATATGAATGCAGGTCTTTTGCTTCACCCGGAACTGGGAATAGGGGCGGATGCTATCATACCGGAGAAACGAGTGATCGCATCTTCACTGAATAAGCAGGTGATCAGAAGACAGCTTCTGAAAGAGAGTCTGGGAGAGGAACTGAGGGTACTTTACGTTGCCATGACAAGAGCAAAAGAGAAACTGATCCTTACAGGAACAGTTGGAAAGCTGGAAAAGCAGATGTTGTCGCTGTCGCGTTTTCTGGATGAGGAAGAAGAACTGCTCCCACTGGGAACCAGAATGAAAGCAAAGAATTACTGGGCTTTTGTACTGCCTGCGCTGGTGCGGCATCGGGCCATGAGTGAACTTCTGTGGGAATATGGAATCCTCATGAAGAAACAGCCGGGGATTTACGATGATATCTCTGAGTTTGTGATAAAAAAGATCACTGTCCGTCAGATGACAGAAAAGGCAGTTCTCATCCAGGCAGGAAACCAGATGCAGGAGGAATATCTGAAGAACTGGGATGAAAATAAAGTGTATGATGAGGCTGTGAAGGAAGAGATAGAGAAAAGATTTTCCTTTGTATATCCGTATAAATATCTGGAAGATATTCCGGTTAAAGTCAGTGTTTCGGACCTGAAAAAGAGAAGCTGGCATGATGAAAGTGAACTGGAAGAGAATATCAGTGTGTCTGCCGAAGAGCAGGAGGAAGAACAGGAAGCACCGGTTCCCGCATTTATGGCAGAGAAGCAGGAAGAGTATAAGGGGGCTGCCAGAGGTACTGCTTATCACAGAGTAATGGAATGTCTGGATTATGCAGAAACAGATACAGAGGAACAGCTTCGGGCTCAGTTAAAGAGACTCCTGGAGAGCCGGAAGATGACAGAGCAGGAAGCGGAATGTATCCGGATCCGGGATATCAGGAGGTTTGTGGAGTCCGGGCTGGGGCAGAGGATGAAGAAAGCTGCTATGAAAAAACATCTTTACAGAGAACAGCCTTTTGTGATCCAGAGAAGTGCTTCTATGCTCGATGATGGGTGGAAGAACGAAGCAGTGCTGGTGCAGGGAATTATCGATGCCTATTTTATGGAAGAAGATGAGATTGTTCTTGTGGACTATAAAACGGATAGAGTGAAGAGAGGACAGGAACAGAAGCTGATCGATCTGTATCATGTGCAGCTTGAGGATTATGCCCGGGCATTGGAGCGGATGACAGGGAAAAAAGTGAAGGAGAAGATCATTTATTCGTTTACATTGCAGAAAGAGATATTGCTGTAAGCGGACTAAAAATTTATTATTATGAATTCAAATATCCGGCAGGATAAGCGCGTGTTATACGCGCCACCCTGCCGGATATTTGTTTTTCAGGATCTGGTTGACCAGTTTGCCGAAGCCAATGGGATATCCATCTGCACAGAGGAGATGCCAGCCTTTTTTGTGAGCTGCTTCTTCGGGTTCGATATTTAAGGTTTCGCCCTTTAAATATCTGGTAATCCTTTCGTCAGAAGCGGAGAGAGAGATGACTGCTTCTGCTTCATTTTTGCGGATCGCCAGTGCAAGTGGCTGAGACGGCTCGAAGCGGTTTTTCTTCAGGTCACCGAGATAGAGACCGTTTCTTAAGAAGGTGATGCCGCGGAAGTTGTGGGCAACAGGGGGAAGATAGTAGGCTTTATCACCGCGGATTTCCACACGTTCCCAGTCAAACGGCTGGCCACAGAGAGTTTTCAGACCGATTTCGTTCAGAAATTCCTCAATCAGTGGAAATGCGTTTTTGTCCGGTTTTGTGTGAGGACGGGAGTTTTCCCGGATTGCCTGTCCTTTTTTACGGAAGAGCGCAAGGAAGTGTCCCTCTCCATTCATTTTGTGTGGGAAAATCCGGATGCATTTGATAAGTTCCGGATTTTTGTTTCCCCATTCAGGAACTCCATGGGAGAAGCCTTCATAATCTTCCATTTCTGCCAGTTCCATGTCAGGACGGTTTTCCAGAAGCCAGGAAACAGTTTGTTCGTCTTCGGCAGGCGCGAATGTGCAGGTAGAGTAAAGCATCAGTCCGCCGGGACGGAGCATATCGGCTGCCTGGAGGATAAGCTCTTTCTGGATTTCGGAAAGCTCCAGGGATTTTTCGGGAGTCCAGTCTTTGGCAAGGGATTCTTCCTTACGGAACATTCCTTCTCCGGAGCATGGGGCATCCAGAATGATCTTGTCGAAGAATTCGGGGAATGCTTTGGTTAACTTTGCAGGTGTTTCGTTTGCTACGAAGACATTTGGGATACCGAAGAGTTCCAGGTTGCGAAGGAGGGCTCTGGCGCGGGAAGTGCTGATATCGTTTGCTACCAGAAGTCCCTGTCCCTGAAGTGCTGCACCTGCTGCAGTTGCCTTGCCTCCCGGAGCTGCGCAGAGGTCCAGGACTCTGTCACCCGGCTCGATGGGGATGCGGGAGGCGGGGGTCATGGCGCTGGGTTCCTGAAGGTAGTAGAGGCCGGCCTGATAGTATGGGCATCTGGAAGGACGGATGTCTTCATCGTAGAAGTAGCCGTTTTTGATCCATGGGATCTGACGGATTGGAAATGGAGACAGGTTTTCGAAGTCTTCGCAGGTGATTTTGGAGGTGTTTATGCGCAGGCCGTAGGTTCGGGGGGCATCGAAGCTGGAGATGAAAGCCGGGTATTCGTTGCCGAGCATTTCCTTCATTCGGGAGAGGAATGCGGGGTGGAGTTGTGTTGTATTTTCGTTCATGGTTGTGTAAGTTTCCTTTGCTGTAGTTTAGTCGAATGTTTATAGATAGATATCATGGTAATTATAAATGATAATGGATTTTTGCTAAATAGTATTGACAAAATGATATTATACATCATATAATATCGTTAACAAAACAATATTGATGTTCTGTATAGTATATAGTCTCCGGCAGGATTGCAGAGATAATGATATTTATGCAGAGCATAATTGAAACAAGGGAGTGAGCATATGGTTTTTAATACGGGTGCTGCGCTTCTGGATGCGGTTGTTCTGGCGGTTGTTTCTAAGGAGAGGGAAGGGACTTACGGATATAAGATCACGCAGGATGTGCGTGGAGTTCTGGATGTTTCGGAGTCTACTTTGTATCCGGTGCTCAGGAGGCTGCAGAAGGATGATTGTCTGGAGGTTTATGATATGGCGTATGCAGGACGTAACCGGCGTTATTATAAGCTGACGGACAGAGGTGCTGCGCAGCTGGAGTTTTATAAAGCTGAATGGAAAATTTATGCATCCAAGATAAGCGGGATGTTTGAGGGAGGAATAGGATGATGGACAGGGCGCAGTTTATGCAGGCGCTGGAGAAGCTGCTTGCTGATATTTCCGAGACAGAGAGGCAGGATGCCCTTGATTTTTATAATAGTTATTTCGATGATGCAGGAGCTGAGAATGAAGCTTCGGTGCTCAGGGAACTTGGAAGTCCCGAGAAGGTTGCAGCGATTATCAAGGCGGATCTGAAAGGTTCGGCAGGAGGCTATGAGTATGGAGAATATACGGAGCATGGCTATGAGGATGCCCGAACTAAAGAGAGAGGACAGATGCCTGAGAAATATGGAGAAGAGTCGGGAACAGGGAAGCGTTTTTTCAGAAAGGGGAATCAGGCGGTGCTGATCCTTGCGGTGATTCTGCTGGTTTTTATCTCTCCCTTTGTTAAGGGGGCTGTTGGTGGGATTCTGACATTTGCAGTTGGAATCTTACTGCTTCCGTTCTGGCTGATCGTTGGATTGGGTATAGGCGCTGTGGCTTTACTGGTTGGCGGGCTTGCAGCTGTTGTGGCTGGAGCAGGGCTTTTGACTGTAATGACCGGAACCGGGATCATGACAATAGGAATTGGATGTCTTATGATTGCTCTGGCAATCCTTATGGTATTGGGGCTGATCAGTGTCGCAGTACGTATTGTGCCGAAGTGGTTTCGGAAGATTACCGACTTTTTTAACAGGGTGCTTTACAGAAAGAGAAAGGAGGCGGTTAAATGAAGAAGTTTACAAAAGGAATGTTGATCGCAGCGGGGATTTTTGGTGCTGTGGGAATCGGGCTGACAGCTGCCGGTGGTGTTATGGGAGCCAGTATGTCGGAACTGACAGGGGTGAAAAGCCTGAAAAGGGTGCTTCTGGTGGCAGATGGGGATGGTAACTATGATGACGATGATGATTATTATGATGACATCGATGATTGTGACGACAGTGATGATTATGACGACAGTGATGATGATGATAGTGAGGATTATGTCCGCACTGTTGATGAGGATGAGGAAGATGGCACTGTATATCAGCTGAAGTATCAGCCCGCAAAGCTGGATATAGAGCTGAAGTACGATGATCTGATTCTGGAAGAGGGCGACAGTTTCTGTGTCAGAGTTTATGATGACAGTGGGAAGAATGTGACAGTGAAGGAGAGTTCGGATACTCTTAAGGTCAGAAGCACGAAAAAACTGTCTAAAAACAGAAAGGTGTGTATCTCCTATCCGGAAGATGTTAAGCTTCAGGAGCTGGAGATTGAGATGGGTGCAGGTACTGTTTATCTGAACAGAGATATTGAGACAGAGAAGCTGAGTGTGGAGATGGGAGCCGGGGAATTTGAAAGTAAGAATCCGGTGACCGCAAGGGAGGCAGATCTGGAAATCGGAACCGGAAGTATGACATTTGCAGATCTGAGCGCCAGGAAGACAGATGGAGAATGTGGTCTGGGTGAACTGGATCTGACACTGACCGGTACGCAGGAGGATTATAATTATGATCTGGAATGTGGAGTGGGAAATCTGGATGTAGGTTCTGATTCCTACAGTGGACTTGGACGGGAGAAAACCATTTCCAATAAAGGCGCAGACAGGAAACTGGATCTGGAGTGCGGTATGGGAAATATATCAGTAGATTTCTCCGGGAAAGAACACAGAGATTTGCAGATATCCTGAAGAGCATATACTCTGACGTGCAGAAATAAAAGTAGTATTTAACCGAATCAGGAAGTTATTCGGTGTAGAGTAAGTAACGAAGCGGATGATTTTATCTGCTCGACTAATCTGAGTTTAAGGAGGAAATGGAACATGGGTGACAAACGTTTATACAAATCATCAGAAAACAGTATGCTTTGCGGTGTATGTGGAGGAATCGCAGAATATTTTGATATTGACCCTACGCTGGTGCGTCTGGCATGGGTGATCCTTACCTGCTTTGGAGGTGCGGGAATCTGGGCATATATCATTGCTGCAATTATTATTCCCAAAAGATAACAGAATCTCAGAATCCAATCTGTAATAGACAGAAGTTTAACCGAATCAGGCAGGCAGCGAAGCGGATTGCGAATATCCGTTTGAATGAAATGCAGTATAAAAATTAAGAAAACAGCCCATACTCCAAAGAAAAGGAGTGTGGGCTGTTTTGGATAAAGAGAAGGAAATAAAAGCTTATCTTGATGGAGAATTATTGCCGGAGGTCAGAATGAAGTATGAAATTGCAGAGGAAATGGGACTGCTGGACAGAGTATTGAGTGATGGATGGAAAAGTCTGTCTGCGAAAGAGACCGGAAGGATTGGAGGGTTGATGACGAAACGAAAAAAAGAGAAACTGAAAAAATAAATGAATGATATGGGATAAATATATAACGGAATAAACTTGTTCTCCGGGCGATGATGCTGTAAAATTAGAGCAAGTAGCGAAGTGGATAATTTTATCTGCTATAAATATGGGAGGACAATAAAATGAAGTTAGGTATTCTGGGAGCAGGAGGCATTGCTTCTACTATGGCGAAAACAGTGGCAGGAATGAAAGATGTGGAGGCGTATGCGGTTGCTGCCCGTGATCTGGAACGTGCCCGGGTATTTGCACAGAAATATGAAGTAAAAAAAGCATATGGATCCTATGAGGAAATGCTGGCAGATGATGAGGTTGAACTGGTTTATATCGCAACTCCTCATTCACACCATTATCTGCATGCAAAGATGTGTCTGGAAGCGGGAAAGAATGTGCTTTGTGAAAAGGCATTTACTGTAAATGCAGAGCAGGCACAGAAATTATTTGATCTTGCAAAAGAGAAAAAGCTTCTGATCACAGAAGCAATCTGGACAAGATATATGCCGTCCAGAAAGATGATCAACGATATTATTGAAAGCGGTGTGATCGGAGAAGTTACGGCAGTTACGGCGAATCTCAGCTATACAGTAAGTCATGTGGAACGTATCCGTAAACCGGAGCTTGCAGGAGGTGCTCTTCTGGATGTAGGCGTATATCCAATCAATTTTGCTTCCATGGTGCTTGGCGATAAGGTAAAGGATGTAAAGGCTACTGCAATCTTTCAGAATGGAGTGGATATTCTGGACAGCATTGCCATGGTGTTTGAGGGAGACTGCATGGCAACCCTTCAGTGTGGAGCAAGGGAAATCTCAGACAGAATGGGAAGTATTTTCGGAACCAGAGGATATATGCAGGTGCAGAATATCAATAATCCGGAAAAGATTACAGTGTTTGATACCGAACATAAAGAAGTGGCTTCTTATGTTGTGCCGGAACAGATCTCAGGATATGAATATGAGGTAGAATCTTGCATGGAAGCAATCCAGGAAGGAAAACTGGAGTGTCCGGAAATGCCTCATGCAGAGACAATAAGGATTATGAAAATCATGGACGACATCCGTAAATCCTGGAATTATGAGATTCCCTGTATCGAATAAAAAGTGTGGAATAATCTTATAAAAAAAGACCAGTAATGTTTTTGATATATACCCGAAACGTTACTGGTTTTTCTTTTCTGCTATAATGGAAATGTAACAAAATTTGTGCTGCCTACAGGGTGGAGCAGTAAGGAGACGGCTTCGGAGATTGCTTCAAGGCTTCTGGATGAGGGGATTGATGTAATGAGTGAAGGGGTTCGTGTAGCTGCTACAGGATATGGGCGCGTAGCTGTGGATTATGCAGATTTTGTGATTACGGAGATTACCTGTCATGGAAGAGGTGGCAGAGAACTGGCGGGAAATGAATGTGCAATTATTGATGTGGGTGGTCAGGATACGAAAGTAATCCTGGTAGATCAGGGAATGATCCAGGATTTTCTTATGAATGATAAATGTTCTGCCGGAACCGGGAAGTTTCTGGAGATTATGGCGAATCGACTGGGAGTTACCATTGCGGAACTGTTTGACCTGGCAGAACAGATGAAATCAGAAACTGAAAAATGGAAAAAATATAAATTAATTGTAGAAATCAAAAAGACATAATGACTGACGAAGGAATGAATAGGATTCTTAAAGGAATTAAATTGATAAGATATGGAATATTTTTTGGAAGAAACAGATTAATTTAAATTTGTATTTTGGTTCGGGGTCATTAGAATACTTTTAATACCAGAAATACAGGATCTTTTATAGTTAGTGATATACTATGATAATAGATGAATATTATTGATTGGAGGAGATTCTATGAAGTCAAAGAAAGTAAAGAAAATATTGTTGATTGCTTTAACGTGTGTAGCAATTTCTGCATCTGTCTCAGCAGAAGCTGCTATGAAATCGCAGATAACCGTTGAAAGTAAAAATAAGTATGAACAGTTGAAAATTTCAGAGAGCCGTGTGTATGGAGAATACCCAACTGGAGATTATAAGAAGATAACACTTCTTCCTTCGGTTTCTAAAGTAGAAAAATTTTGTTTTGAAGATAATTTGAATATAGAAGAAGTAGAGTGGATGGCTTCAGTAGATACTGTTCCAGTTTTTGCCTTTAGCACATGTCCAAAGCTTAAAAGGGTAATACTTTCTGATAATGTGAAAAAAATTGGACAAAGTGCATTTATATACTGCGGTGAACTGACGAGTGTTAAACTTCCCCAAAATCTTCAAAGTATAGATTTTTTTGCATTTGCTGACTGTCGAAAACTGAAAACGTTATATATACCTGAAACAGTTACTGAGATAGGTGCTGAGGCGTTCATAAATTGTGATTCTCTAACAGTTCATGGAAAGAAAAATTCATATGCATACTATTACTGTAAGATGAATGGTATTCCTTTTGTAAGTGAGGGAACTGCTTCAAAACCAGAAACAAATCGTCCGTATATAAAATCTGTTGATTCAGATATAGTAAACAAACAAATCTATGTTACAATTGATTTGAGCGGAAAAGTAAAGAATGCAGATGGATATCAATATCAAATATATGATGGTACTAAGGTATTAGCTAATAAAAATTCTGCAAACACAACCTGTATATTAAAAAAAGTGCCGACTATGGGATTTGCCAGAGTCCGTTCTTATACTGTTCAAAATGGTAAAAAAAGTTATAGCAGGTGGTCTAATGAAATGCGTATGCCTCCTGTTAAACTAAATAAAGATAATATAAAATTAATAAAAATTACCGGGAAAAAGAAAACAGTAACCGCACAGTTTGGAAATTTAAAATACAGTGATGGGTTTGATTGCGTACTTAAGAATGCAGATTCAGGAGAAAATATTGTATTAAAAAATCAAAAGAAAAATACAGTTACTTTTAAAAATATAAAACCGGGAGTTTACTATTTGAAAGCGCATGCATATACGTTGTTGAATGGTATTAAACAGTTTGGCGTATGGTCAGATAATAAAAAAGTTGTTGTTAAATAGAAAATTGGAATTATAAAAAGCAGGCGAAAAACTGCCTGCTTTTTATAATGGAAATTTATGCTGTTATTGATGTAGCGAAATCAAGCTGTAATAAATTCAAGCGTATTATACTGAAAGAAGCCGTCAGTGGATGCTAAACCACTGGTGTGGGTAGCATCTTTGACATTGGCATTGCACACAGCGATTAATTTATTATTTTGATCCAGAGCCACTGATTCCAGTTCAAAACTGTTATATGTGCGGCCCTGAGCATCTTTAGCAGGAATATCTGTAACAAATCCAAAATCTGGGTATAAAAGTTTGCTATCATCAAGTTTTTTCAGATTATAATGAAGCAAGGTGTTTTTTGTTGTGATTTTAGTCGTTACTCCACTTACAGTATGTGGATTACTGGTTCCGACAAAAAGCCCTAATTTATTGTGATAGAAAATATCCTGGGATGTAGGCTGACCGGCGTTTACCAGTGTACAAAGATAAGTGGCTTTTACATTTTTTTCATTTTCAAATGTACATTTATAGAGCTTTAATGTTCCGTCAACAACGGACAATAATAAAGCTGTATTTGCCTCATAAAAATAATTAATTGCTTTAAGAGTAAATGATTTATCGTTATCGTTGGGAGTTACTGTATATGTTATTTCCTCATCCTCTTTGTTACTGCTGATAGCAACCACTTTGTTATTTCCTGCGACAACAAAGAATTTTCCGTTAAAACAGCTCATACCGTTGGCATGACCTAATAAACCGTCAGTGAATGTTTTAAAGTGAGATACACCTGCGCTTGTATTCATATAATTTTTACAGTAGCCAAGAACAGCGACTTTATCTTGACTTTGTTTTATAAAATATGGAGTATTGTTTCCGTTAAAGGATACACATCCCAGATTGGTTGTTTCATAGTTGGGATCTACTTTGGTAGGCACACGGGCTCCTGCTCTAAAACCGCATGCAAAAGTATAGGTTTTACCGGAGTAGGTAATGCCTTCCAGTACAGAGAATTTATCTTCTGCGGTTCCATCGGATGTTATAACATTGGATGCAAGCACAAGGTGATTGGCTTTCATACAGATTGATTCAAGGTTGTACTGTTTATATTCACCTGTTTTATTTACATTGATGACCGCACATGGAGTGTATTTTTTACCTTTATCATCAGTAAGATGATAATCAACTACCAGAATACGGTTCTGAAGTGTTGAAAAAGTGTTATTTGTCAGGATAAATAATCCAAATGAAGTGTGATAGTAGATATCCTGGAGCTGTGTGGTATAACCAAAGCCTGAGTTAGTAACTGTGAATGTACTTGCTGCTTTAGCAGCCTTCCAGTCTACAACACTGAAAGTTAATGTCCCAGCATTGCTCTTGTCAGCGTAATGCATAATGATAAATTTCTCGTTAGTTCCGTCAGCAGCAGTGATACCTAATGCGCCTTTTGGACAAATTTCATTGATACTGTACGTACCGAGCTGATTGCCTTTGGTATCCAGTTTTACGATGGTTGTAGAACCGCCGTAACCTTTATGGTCTTCTGCAAGCATATACAGATAATTTCCAATTTTGGTAAGTCCCAGAGCGAACCAGTTCAGATCTTTTTTTACGGCAGTTGCTTTTGTTGCCATGTAGTCAGTCGTTTTGAGTAATGTAGTTTTAAGACCGGTTGTCTTTACGCAATACATATCTGACCCCACAATTGCAATTCCCGCTACGTTTGTTGCACCTTCATCGGGAATTAGTGCATGGTCTACGGGTGTAGCTGAAATGGTTAAAGTTGTTCCATTGAATGTTCCTGGCATAATTTTTTTGCCTCCTTTAAATTTTTGGAATTTGCAAATTCACTTTGTAAAGAGACGTTTTTTCATGATTTGTAAACCGGAAATAAAAAATAAATACAGACAGGAATTATTGTTTCAGAATGATAAAAGATATAGTACTTTATAAACGGGTAAATTTGTTTGTGAAAGAAATTAAGTTAATCGATTATTTCTTTATAATGCAGGAACGGATACACTTCATCTGTCTGATTTTCCGCAGAGCAGGTATTTTGATTTTTCCTATTCACCGATTTTCGATACGAATACAGATGAAGAAATGCAGACTGGAAGTTGTGCTGCTGTGGATATTGTTGATAAGAAGAATCTTCCTGCCGGAAACTATGAGGAACAGGATTCTTTTATTGTAGGAGACCGGATTTATCAGGGACTGGCAGATGCTGTTGAGCCTGTGACTGGAATTACCAATGGTGCAGAAAAAACAGCTCAAAGTTTTCTGGTCAACGGATCTCTGGAACTGAATGAGGATGAAAATAATGAAGGACTGGACACTGCCGTACAGATAATGGTACAGGTGGATGCTTATCAGACATTAAACAGACCAGTTATTGATACGCGGTGGACCAGAGTGATCACAAATTATGCAATGATTATTTCCTGAGGATCTGCAGATTAAAAAAGACAGGCTAAATGCTGCAGACTCTTTGTTTTATGGGGAACAAGATGGAAGAATAAGATTCATGTCTATCAAAATACATTTAATGCCATAATTACCAAAATTCCTCCATCTTGTGATATATTAACATTAACGGTTAAATATCACGGAATGGAGGGATTTTTATGGATAGAAAAAAGTTCATAGCGGTTGCTATTTCGGCAGCACTTGGTTTATCCGGTGCTCCGGTTTATGCATCAGAATCTGCAGTATTTTCTGATGGGGAAGTACAGGAATATGGAGCAGAAGAAGAAAAACAGGAATTCCAGACAGATAGTCAGGATCCTGAAACTGATACATTTCAGGATGAAGTGGAATCAGATGCAGGTACAGACGGATTTGTGGATGAGATAACAGAAGCATCCTCAGGTGCAGCGGAATCGGATGCGAATGGATTTACATATGAATATCTTAAAGAGTCTGATACATACCGCCTGACAAAGGGAACAGATACAGAGAATGTCATAATACCTTATGAGTATAATGGAAAAGTAGTCTCAGAGGTTGGAGAGAGAGCTTTTTACGGATGCGTAAACATAAAGACTGTGAAAGCAGAAGAGGGAGCTGACAGAAGGAAAAATCGTATCCGCATTGATAAATCTGCTTTTGAGAACTGTGAAAATCTCAGAAAAGTTTCTTTTGATCAGGGAGCGAAGCTGGAAAGCAGGGCATTTTATAATTGTCCGAAGCTGTGGGAGTATACAGGGGTTTCCTACTATGATTCTTTTGATACAGAAATAGAACAGGATTCTTTTGACGCGGATACAAAGGTAATATTCAGAGCAGGAGATAATGGAATTCCGGAGACTGTTAAGGCTTTTGCAGACAAGAACAGGGTATTTATGGAAATTACGGATAATGATGATTATGTTCTGACAGATAAAGATGGTACTTCTTATTATGATGACTGGAGTGAAGGAGATTCCAGAACATTCTGCGTAGATTGTGATGATACAAAGGCATCGGTAAGAGTGTGGTCTGCTGTGGAAGTGATTGGGCGGAAAGCTTTTTATGGATGCTCAAATGTAAAAAAAGTGCTCATTGAGAGGAAAACTTCAACGATTGAGTCGAAAGCTTTTGCAAAGTGCAAAAATATGAGTATTATTATGCCTTCCGGTATAACAGCAATCAGTGACGATGCTTTTGATGGTGCTTCTGGCATTACTATTTACGCGGATAAGGGCTCTTATGCGGAAAAATATGCAAAGAAACATAATCTGACCTGCAAGACAACACCAGCACCGACAGCAGTACCGGTACCGAAACTGAAAGTATCTTATGATGCAAAAAATGGTAATGCTACATTAAACTGGACACCGGTAGAATATACTTTTCAATATTATATTTACAGATATGATACAGCCACAAAAAAATATAAATGTGTAAGCAAAGTTGACCAGAATACTACGTCATATAAGCCTGAGAGCCCTGCAGGGAGAACAGTGAAATACAAAGTCCGGGTGAGAACATTAGCCGGAATATATACAGACCAGTACAGTAAGAAGAGTAATACAGTGACTGTCCAGGGACGACCGGGGAATGTAAGTGATGTTTCTAAAAAGAAGAAGGGGAAAAACCTTACGTTTAAGTGGACAAAGGCAAAAGGCGCACAGGGATATATTCTGTACAGATATGATGAAAATGCCCGGAAGTACAGAAAAATTAAAACTATAAAAAATGGAAATGTTACATCTTATACAGATAAAACCGGAAAACTAAATAAGAATGAAAATTATTATGTGAGAGCATACTGTACAACTAAAGATGGTACCAGATTATATGGATGGTACTGGGCGTAATAATTTCAGTCCCAAGAGCTGAAAAGCTATTTCTGTTGGTACTCTCAATACTGGCTTTGGAGTCGGCTCATTCCATACGTTTTTTTACCGACACTTTTTATCCGGTATTACGAAAAAGTCGCTGAATGCCTTTTATTATGCGTGTTCCTATGCCAAAGTTGATTGTTCAGGCTTTATGAATGTAACAGCTAAAATAGCCCTGCATCTGATTCCTGAATCTCTAAAGTCACAACCAGTATTTATTCGTTTCGCTGGTATTGAAATCAGCTACTATGAACAGAAAACTTTCTGGTCGCTATGCAGCTACATGGTACGGAGCTGCAAGGGCATTGAGATGATGATTAATCTTATTAACATCACTTACTGTGGTATGAAACTATTGTCATATCAGGATGAAAAATTTTCTGATTATCGTGATAAAAGCGTGCAGGATTTCCGTTTTGCATTAAGCGAGTGTATCCGCCAGCAGGTATTTTTTGCTACTTTCGTGAAAAACATCGAAACCCGAATAAAATCATCCTCAGTAATAAATGCCTTAAAACGGGCGATTGTTAAGCAGGAGCATTATTTTATAAAGTTGTTTGTTTGTCCTCCTTTAAATGAACTTATTTTGAATTGATGTTTACCAGTTACACTAAATAAAGAGTAGAAAAAACAGAGATTGTAAACCAGAATAAAAAATGAATCTATGAAAAGCAGGAAAGATTTATCCAAAGAGACATAAGATTTTTCTGCTTTTTTATATCGCGGGAATATTAGAAAGTAAATTTTTTCTGGTATAAAATTTTTCCGGACAGGAGTACTGGATAAATATCTGAATCAGGGACATTTGATGAGCTTTAAAACTATTTTACAGAAAATGGAAAGAAATATAGTATAGTAAAAATGAAATGTAATATTCTTATATTTTATAATGATACGGAAATGGAGGAAAAAGCATTATGAAAAATAAAAAGATACTTGCATTACTTCTTGCATGCACAATAACGGCATCCGGTGTACCAGTGTATGCAGCAGATTTTTCGGATGGGACTGCAGAAAGTGTACAGGATGCGGAATCTTCTCTGTTCGGGATGGAAGACAGTGAACTGACGGAGGACACAATGCCAGCTTTTGCAGATATGGAAGAAAATGCAGATGCTGCACAGATTACAGATGGAAATAGCGAAGAGGAAGATCTGACAGGAGATAAAACAGAAGACAAAGGTACAGAAGGCCTGGAGTATGAATATGTCCCGGAAATCGATGGATATCGTGTGAAGAAGGGCGTGAATGAAAAAGAAATCCGTATTCCGGAGAAATATGAAGGAAAAGAAGTTCTGGAAATCGGAGAAGGTGCTTTTGCAGGATGTGATCAGATAGAAAGAATCCGGATACTGGATCATCACAAAAATTTCAAAATAAAAAAAGATGCTTTTGAAAACTGTATCAGTTTAAGAAAAGTAAGCTTTTTTGGAGGAATAAAGGTAGAAAGTGGTGCATTTCGCAACTGTCCGAAATTATATGATTTTGCTTTAATCAATTATTATGAGGGTACAGAAGTATCCATAGCGGATGATGCGTTTGATGCAGACAGCAAGGTACTTGTGTCAGCAGATGGCGGACTTCCATGGAAAGGAAGCCCTGAGCCCTTTTTCAATGAAAATGGTGAAGATGGATGGCATGAAAAAGAGCAGGGAATGGATTACTGGGATTATGTAAAAAATAATGGTCCTTCACAATACGAGGGAACCCGTGTTGCTGATTTTGACAATTCAGTCAGTAAAGTTCGGATTAGAGATAATGTAAAAGGAATTGGACGGAAAGCCTTTTATGGAAGTGACAGGCTGGAAGAAGTACGTCTGGGAAAAGAAAATTACTTCATTGAGTCAAAAGCTTTTGCATCATGCATAAATCTGAAAAAACTGTTTATTCCATCTGCAACTACAGTGATTGAAGAAAATGCTTTTGAAAATTGTCCATCTCTTGTAATTTATACGGTCAAAGGATCTTATGCGGAAAAATTTGCAAAAAAACATCAAATCCCTGTCCGTTACAGTGCTGAAAATATACAGGATGAAAAAATAAAACTTCAGGTATCCAGAATTAAGAGGAAAGACGACCAGAGTTTTACAGATGAAATCAGACTGAAATGGAATCAACCGGAAATGGCAGACGGATATCTGATTCAGAAAAAAGAAGCTGGAGGTAAATACACTACCTGCTTTAATATAAAAAACAGTGATATCTGTACTACGACAATTTCACCGCTTACAATTTCAAGTTACTATGGAAAAGATATAAGTTTTCGAATCAGAGCTTATTCTACAGGAGTGGACGGGAAGAAAAGTTATACTCCTTATTCTTATGCAGAAGTTAGCTTCTGGCCGAAACAACCAGAAATTACGTCTCTGACGAAAAAGACAGACAGAAAACTGACTGTCAGATGGAAAAAGACAGCACATACAGATGGGTATGAAGTATGGAGATCTGAAAACGGGAAACCTTTTACCTGTGTGAAAAGGATAACCAATGGAAAAACCCAGAATTTTACAGATACGGGATTAAAAAAAGGAGTAACTTATACCTATGCAATTAAAAGCTACCGCATCAATTCATTAAAAAAGAAAATATATGGGGATATTTTTACGCAGACAAAGTTGAAAACGATTAAGTATTCATAATACAGAACAGCCGCCATATGACTTATAATTTTCCTGCACAGATATATTATTCTGACTGTGGAAGTGGATGCGGTAATGTTTGGAAGAAACATCAAACCGATCAGCTTCCTGTATAGCGGACTGCTGACGGTGGGATTTTCCATGATCGTCAATCTGTTTATGCACCAGAAGCTGAAGAAGATTGATATGGTTGAATCGTTGAATGACCGCGCGTCGCATTCTCGTTACTTCAGTGATGAGTTAGACGCGCAATTTTTTTGTTAAAAAAAGAACATATGTTTACAGAATGAGATATCTATGGTACAATTTGTTCATAGCACAAAATAAAAAAACAGTTCAGAGGAGAAGAAAATGCAGACGGTATCCAGTTATGGTGTGGAAATACGAAAACAGAATATCCCAATCCGCCAGACACTGGAAATCTATCGTCAGGCGGTCAGCTATCTGACGGAAATCTATGAACAGGTGTGGGCAGAACTGAAAATGATCCCGGAAGCAAAAAAACGCTTTAATGCAGCAGAACATCTGATTCACACAACGAAAAAGAACCATGCCCACTTTGATTTTGACATCCGTTTTCCGAAGATGCCTTCTTATCTCAGGAGAGCTGCCATCCAGCATGCACTGGGAAGTGTATCGTCCTATGAAAGCCGGATGGAACAGTGGGAGGCAGCGGGAGAACTCTCCGGGAAACCGAATTTTACCTGTGAAAACCATGCCATGCCGGTCTTTTACCGGGATGTGATGTACCGCGAAGGGACAGAGGGAAAAGATGAGGCATACCTGAAACTGTATGACGGGCATGACTGGAGATGGTTCCGTGTGTGTTTAAGCCATACGGATATGGAATACCTGCGCAGGAACTGGTATGGGAAAAAGGCATCTGCCCCGACACTGGAAAAAAGACACCATAAATATTTCCTGCGTTTTTCCTATACAGAAGAAGTGATGCTTACCAAGACACCTGTAAAAGAGCAGATCATCTGCAGTGTGGATCTGGGGATCAATACGGATGCAGTCTGTACCATCATGCGGGCAGACGGAACTGTCCTGGGGAGAAAGTTTATTGACTTCCCCAGTGAAAAAGACCGTATGTACCGCACACTGGGACGAATCCGGAGATTCCAGAGGGAACATGGATCTGTGCATGGAATACGAGCAGGCTTGCGTATGATGGATCAGGGATAGTCCTGCGTGACTGGAGAAATCACAGCCTCTGCGCATTTCAGACGGGAAAAAGATATAACTGTGACCTGTCAGCTTCTTATAATATCGGGGCCAGATATTTTATCCGTGAACTTTTAAAACCCCTTCCGGCAACGGAAAGGTCTTTGCTGGAGGCAAAAGTCCCTGCAGTAAAGCGTAGAACCTCATGTGTTTATGCAGATCTAAGGGAACTCAGTTCTGAGATGGGACTCTTAATGGCTGCATAGATGCAGGCAGATATACAGCGGACTACCTGTAATGTGGGGACCTGCCATATCTGGCATGGGAAAAAGCGCATATCTGCGCAAACCTAAGTTACAGGCGTATCCGCCGATATTTAGTCTGACGCCTAAAGCGTCTGGAAGCACGTGACTTTAGTCATGTGAGGATATAATTCACGAGTGTGGAATAGCAATAAAACAGGAAAAAGCTCTGGATGGTGATAATCTGGTGCTGCGGCTGAAAAAACTGCGGCATCAGAATACCGGACAGGGCTTTTTGTAATATACGCATATGTGGAAAAATTCAGGGACATTAAGAGCTTTTTAAAACAGTATTTACAGAAAATGGAAATAAATATGGTATATTAAAAAAATAAGATGTAATATTCTTATATTTCTATAACAGTAAGAAATTGTACAGAAATGGAGGAAAAGTATATGAAGAATAAGAAAATGCTTGCAATGCTTCTGGCACTTACCATGACAGCGGCAGGGACACCAGTATATGCCGCGGATTTTTCAGATGGAAATCTGGAAAGTGTGCAGGAAGCGGCAGAACCGGAAAAAATTCTGACGGGAGATACTGCTCTGGAAGAAGATAGTAATGCACAGGAGAATCAGGAAAGTGATGAATCCGGGGTTACGTCAGCAGAGGAAACCGATGAATTTACAGAAGAAGATGTGGCTTCTGCATTTACGGATGACACGGAGAATGAAGTGGCAGAGGCGCAGAGTTCGGATACGGAAAGTGGAAGTGAAGAGGAGACAGGTACCGAAGGTTTGGAGTATGAATATGATGCGGAAACAGATACCTATCATCTGGTAAAAGGTGTCAATGTGGAGAGTGTTATAATTCCGGAACAATATAATGGAAAAATAGTGAGCGAAATCGGTGAAAAAGCATTTGCAGGCTGTGACCGGATAAAAAATGTCAGGGTAAACCGGGACTGGGACCAGGAAACCATGATTATCAGACAGTCTGCATTTGAAGGCTGCATTCATTTGCGAAAAGTTATGTTAAATCGCGTGATTAAGGTAGAAAAGAATGCCTTCAGAAATTGTCCACAGCTTTCTGAATGTGTATATATTAGTATTGACAATCTCTTTATAGACGGGGGAGAATTTATCGAAAGAGATGCATTTGATCCAGATAACAAAGTATGTGTATATCTGGGGGAAGAAAGTAACAATTTTAAAGGCAATAAGCAGTATTTTGTAGCTGGTTTATTTGATGAAGATTATGTATTTAAAGAAAGTGGAGTCACTTATGTTTGTTATGATCCAAATATGACAGGGGATATGGAAGGTATCAGCAGAGAACATGAGGGAACAAGGATTCTGGATGTGCAGGATGAACTGGAGACGGTATTTGTCAAAGATACAAATGTGACAGGAGTGGGAAGAAAAGCGTTTTATGGGAGCGAAAAAATCAAAGTTGTGAAACTGGGAAGTCAGAACAGATATATTGAAACAAAAGCATTTTTTGACTGTGAAAATCTGGAAAGAGTATATATACCGGATACTACAAATGACATTGCGGATGATGCGTTTGATGGATGTAATTCTCTGGTAATTTATACCCCTAAGGGTTCCTATGCGGAAAAATTTGCAAGAAAACATAATATTCCAGTGGTGGTATCTGCAACCTCGCAGGATATCCTGAATGATGTGAAACCGAATCTTCGAGTGACCAAAAAAGAGAAGGATGGAGTTACACTGAAATGGGAAATATCGCAGCCATATCTTGCAGAGGGATATGAGGTAGAAAGAAAAAATGCACAGGGAGAATATGTTCACTGTTCTACGATTAAAAGCAGTGAAGTTAATACTAAAGATATTGAACTATGGAATTATAGTAAATTTTATGGGAAAAATATCACTTTCAGAGTCAAAGCATATTTTGTAGATGAGGATGGAACAATCATATACAGCCAGCCATCAAATACTGTAAAAACAACTTTCTGCCCGGTACAGCCAAAGATTACATCTCTGACAAAGAAAGCAGGGAAAAAGTTAACTGTTAAATGGAAAAAGTCAGATTATGCAATAGGATATCAGGTATGGCGTTCGGTAGATGGAAAGAAAGGTGTTTGCATAAAAACAATCAAAGGCGGGGATGTGACGAGCTTTACAGATACAAATCTGAAAGAAGGCACTACTTATATTTATTGGATTAAGAGCTATCGTATGGACTATCAGAATAAAAAAATATATAGCCGGAGCAATGATTATTCCAAAAGTATTGTGTATTAGTGGGAAAATTGATAAATAAGTAAAATCAGCCACCATATGAGTTAAAAACCAAATGGTGGCTGTATACTGTAGTTTATCCAATCAGGTCAAAGATTATATTCTTTGTATAACTGTTCACGTCTTTTGGGGTCTGTAGAGATAGCTTGGATTTCTTCATATTCGTTTAAAAGTACCTGAAATAATTCTGGGTTTTTATTAAAATCATGTCCGTTATTGTATCTGAATTATAACATTTTGACGGGTTTTATTAAATACTTAAATCTTTTTGAAGTTATGTATTTTTATCTTTGGAATTGCTGGCAGATATTTGCCGGAAAATTGATTATGAGAAAGATTAGATTGCTGTTTGCATTTTATACTATACAGGATTTGTGTTTATATGGCAAGTTCTTTTGAGGTTCATGAAAAAATTCAGGGACATTAAGAGCTTTTTAAAACCGTATTTACAGAAAATGGAAATAAATATGGTATATTAAAAAATAAGATGTAATATTCTTATATTTCCATAACAGTAAGAAATTGTACAGAAATGGAGGAAAAGTATATGAAGAATAAGAAAATGCTTGCAATGCTTCTGGCACTTACCATGACAGCGGCAGGGACACCAGTATATGCCGCGGATTTTTCAGATGGAAATCTGGAAAGTGTGCAGGAAGCGGCAGAACCGGAAAAAATTCTGACGGGAGATACTGCTCTGGAAGAAGATAGTAATGCACAGGAGAATCAGGAAAGTGATGAATCCGGGGTTACGTCAGCAGAGGAAACCGATGAATTTACAGAAGAAGATGTGGCTTCTGCATTTACGGATGACACGGAGAATGAAGTGGCAGAGGCGCAGAGTTCGGATACGGAAAGTGGAAGTGAAGAGGAGACAGGTACTGAAGGTCTGGAGTATGAGTATGATGCTGAACTTGACGGTTATCGTCTGGTAAAGGGTGTAAATAAAAAAGAAATATATATTCCACATAAATATGAAGGAAAAGAAGTTAAGGAAATTGGTGAAAAGGCTTTCGCAGGATGTGACCAGATAGAAAGCGTTCAGGTACGGGCTTATAATGTTACAATAAAAACTTTTGCTTTTGAAAGCTGTTCCAGTCTCAGGAGAATTTCATTTAGTGGTGGGGTTAATGTGGAAAGTTATGCTTTCAGCAATTGCCCGAAATTGTTTGATTTTGTAGCTATTAATACGAATAAACTGGTTATTGCGGATGATGCTTTTGACAGCGACAGTAAGGTAATTGTAACTCATCTTGGTATTCTGCCATACAGAGAAGAGGGATATCCTTTTTTTGATGAAAATGGAGAAGACGAACTACACCACACATATGATCAGGGGTTAGATTACTGGTATTACAAAAAATGGGAAGGACCATCAGGATATGAAGGAGAGAGAGTAGCAGATTTTGATAATTCAGTCAGTAAAGTACGGATCAGCAATATTACAGATGGAATTGGGCGAAAAGCTTTTTATGGCAGTGATAAACTGGAAGAAGTATGGCTGGGAAGACAAAATTATTTTATTGAGACCCAGGCTTTTGCAGAGTGTACGAATCTGAAAAAAATAATTATTCCTGAGACAACTACGATAATTGAGGAAAATGCTTTTAAAAACTGTCCACTGCTGACAATTTATACACCAAAGGGTTCTTATGCGGAAAAGTTTGCAAAATCACATCAGATACCGGTTCAATATATTGACGATGGTATAAATGATACAAAACTGACACTCCAGGTTGCTGAAAAAAAGAAGGATGAAGTTACACTGAAATGGGAAGCGTCACAATTGTATTTTGTAGATGGATATGAAATAGAGAGAAAGAACTTACGGGGAGAATATATTCATTGTTCTACAATCAAAAGCAACGACATTAATACAAAAAATATTGATGCAGGCTGGTATTCCATGTATTATGGAAAAAATATTACTTTCAGGATCAGAGCGTATTTTGTAGATGAGAATGGAACAATCATATACAGTCAGCCATCAAATATTGTAAAAACAACTTTCTGCCCGGTACAGCCGAAGATTACAGCTCTGACAAAGAAAGCAGGGAAAAAGTTAACCATTAAATGGAAAAAGTCAGATTATGCAATAGGATATCAGATATGGCGTTCTGAAAATGGAAAGAAAGGTGTTTGCATAAAAACAATCAAAGGCGGGGATGTGACGAGCTTTACAGATACAAATTTGAAAGAAGGAGTTACTTATACTTATCGGATTAAAAGTTACCGGATGGATTATCAGAATAAAAAGCTGTATAGCAGGAGCAATGATTACTCCAAAAGTATTGTATATTGATAAAAAATACCAGTAAAATCAGCCGCTATATGTTTGGGAGCATATGGCGGCTGATTGTTACATATAAGTGACCTATTTGCTAATAAATGATAAAGCACCAATCTGGGTTACAGCATCATCTTTAGTAAATTCGGAATCACAGTTCTGCGCAATGTATAAAGTTCCTGAATCGCTGATTGCAAGAGATTCAATCTCATAGATAGCATCGTCTTTATTGTAAACGGCAACCGGAACAAGCGGTTCATCGGATGCCTGTTTAATCTGTTCAGGAAGAAGTCGATAGATTCTGGTTGTACCGGTAAAGGTTACATAGAATAAGCCATGTGATGGAGAATAAAAAATATCCTGCAGAACATTTTTCTGTGAGCCGTTTTTAAAGGAAGGATTCTGTGCGCGGAAATTTTTGATACTTGTAAATTTACCGGACTCCAGATAACCAATAAAAAATTCTGGGTTTTCTGCATATGGTTTGCTGGAACTATAATCATAATTTACTACGATAAATAAATCTTTATCACGCTGAGAGTCATAACCATAATAGGAAATACCACCAATAGTGTGTTCACACTGATATGTTTCGACAAGATTACCAGTAGCGGGATCTAATTGGGCGATTTCATTCCTGTTAATGGCTCTATCGTATGCAGCTACGAAAAGATATCCATTAGCATAGGTCATTCCATTACCATGTCCCATAGTTCTCAAGACAGGACTTCCAGATACTCTTGTGAAGTTTTTGGATGATATATCCGGGCTTGACAATAAAACACTGGCTTTATCTTTCATATCATCATCAGTTGTATGTGAAAGCAGACAATATCCGGTAGTACCATTCAGGGCAAAAGCACCAAGATTTGCACAGGTGTAGGTGGAACCATTGATTGTGACATCTGGATTTGGAACAATCAGGCTTTCTTTAGATGAAAGAGTAAATTCCATCAATCCGTTTTTAGGGAAGACCGGATTAGTTGCGCGGAAAATAACATCATTATCATATTCGGAACCTGCTGTGGCAGCGACTGCATTAGTAGATATATATAAAATGCCACTATCGCTGATACACAGAGATCTGACAGCCAATGAAGCATATCTGCTGTTCCCGTTAAAACGGAATTCGGATTCAGGAATATAGATCTTTCCATTATCTACAGAACTGATTTTATCTGGAATTCTGGCACAGAGAATCATGTTGTAATTAGTAGCAGAACCATTTGTTAATTTATTCGTTGCAATGAATAAGCCATATTTAGAATGGTAAAAGATTCCCTGTGCCTGTTCATAACCGGCACTGCCTTTTACATAGAAACGTTTCTTTTCGATAAATTTGCTATTTTCCAGAGTACCGATCATGTAGAAGAAAGAGTCATCTTTGTTCATTTTTCCAACACCGATAAGAAAGAGATCTTCGTTATTTTCAGTACCGTAATAGGAAATAAAGAGTAGAAAAAATCAACTGATAAATTTCAGAAAAGTTTCTCTGTCACAGATTCCGGAAATAGCTAAGCCATGTGCTTTCTGGAATGTTTTTACTGCTGCAAGCATACCAGAACCAAAAATCCCGGGAAATTCAACACTTTTTGGATTATATCCATGCAGGAGAAGAAGGATTTCGGCAGCAGTTACCATATATTGAGTTTCTTCGTACATAACATAATGCTGGTTAAGGGCACGATCAGTAGCTGGTCCCCAGATACCATCGATATCCAGAGCTGACTGATAATCTTTGTTTAAGGCGGTCTGGAGGATTTGGATTTTAATTTTTCTGATGTCAGAGTTTGCCTGCAATGTTGAAAAATTTTTTGCACAGAGAAATCTGGCAGCATATGTCTGACCCTTGCTGATATTTTCTGATCTGGAAGATGCAATAGTTTCAGAGGAAAAATCAACATCTGAGTTGCTTTCTGCATACCTGAGAACACAGTCCCATCCATATTGATAAACGTAATAATTCTGAACCATGATTTCACTTCCTGTCTGATCTCCGGTCTTTCCACCGGAAACTTTTCCGTTTTCATTAATGCGGGCACCAACGATTCGTCCATTTCCAATATACATAACAGTATGATGCATGGTATTGATAATTACATCTCCACGTTTCATTCCATTTCCTGTGAGGAGGTCAATTCGGGATGTAACATCTGTAAAACCACATGCCAGAAATACAGACTTCATATTTCCGGTATAAGATGCTCCATTTGTTCTGACTGGAACTCCTGCCTGTTGCCAGGCAGAAATCCCGGATGCAAAGAAGCGTTTTAATGCTGTAGAACATCTGGTACATACTACGAAGAAAAACCATGCCTGTTTTGATTTTGATATCCGGTTCCCAAAGATGCCTTCCTCTCTGCGCAGACACAGGGAAGATGGGCATATACGAAACGTTTGAACACAGAACTTGGAAAAAAGACTGCAGGTGCGAGTGTAAGATATGCGGAAGAAAACCATGCAGATGTGATCGTGTTCGAGTATCTGGAGATGCAGGGGAAGATATCGGGAAAGAAAAAATGATAGAAATGTTATAACTGTGAAGGCATTATAAGATTATACGAAAAATGTCGAATTGTATGTATTTTATTATAGCAATCCTCTTAAATGCATTATTTACGAGGATTGCTATAGAAAAAATAAATACGTATAAGCAATAAATGACAAGCGACTGATTAAATTTATAAACCAGAAACTAAAAAATATGGACAGAAAACAGAAGCTCTCTCTGCGGGATGAATTTTTCCGGCGGACAGGGCTTTTCTGACATTCATGACCATTAGACTACATGTCATTCCGTAATTACAGAAACATTTCCGTCTAGTGGTATATTAATATTAATTAGTTAAGTTGATACTTTTATATTTTGTTATCTGGAGGAGAAGAATGAAAAGTAATTACAGGATTTTTACAGCAGTTTTTTTATCGGCGGTTCTGACAGCTACAGCTCCGTTAACAGTATGCGGGGCGGAGGTTTTTTCAGCGGGAGAATCTTTCAGTGATGGAACGGGGAGTATTCCTGCCATATTGACAGATATGGTTCTGCCGGGTGGAGAGATTGGAACGGAATATCAGGTACAGCTTGAAGCTGATACAGATGTGAGCTGGAGTCTGGAGGAGGGAAGCGAGCTTCCGGCGGGACTTACGTTGTCTTCCGGGGGAGTGATCAGCGGAACACCGCAGAAGGAAGGGAGTTTCAGCTTTACTGTACAGGCGGACAATGGTATTGGAGTTTCTTCACAGGAACTGAGCCTTTATGTTGCACAGCGTGAGCAGGAACCTGTTATAAAGCAGTATGAGCTGACATCAGGTACTGCTTTGATCGATCTGGGAATTCATGCAGAGGGAGAACAGTCACATAAGCGGTTATTTCTTTATAATGCAGGAACAGATTCGCTTCATCTCTCTGATTTTCCGCAGAGCAGATATTTTGATTTTTCCTACGCACCGATTTTCGATACAAATACGGATGAAGAAATGCAGCCCGGAAGTTGTGCGGCTGTGGACATTGATGATAAGAAGGATCTGCCTGCCGGAAATTATGAAGAGACAGTGACATTTGAGACAAAAGAGGGTGCTTCCTGTAAGGTTACTCTGAAAGTAATTGTGGGAGCTTCCTCTGAAAAAGATTATGAGCTGAGTATAGAAACAGGTACAGAAGAAGAATTTACAGAAAGCGATTTCTATGACCCGGAATTTCGTGTGGAGAAGTATGTAGTGGTCAGAAATTCAGGAAAAAAGGAAACCAGAATACGGATAGATACTTCTGGTCTTAAGAACTTTGAAGTGGATGACCAGATGGCAAAGTGGACAGAAGATTATGAGGAACAGGATTCCAAAAAGCTGCTGAAACCGGGAGAAACGCTTTATTTTTATATATTGCCGAAGCAGGAATACGGAATTTATGATGAAACGTTTGCATTTCTCGCAGATGACGGAAGCAGATATCCTCTTCATGTTACAATGAACAGAGAGAAGAATCCGACAGAAAAGAAGCAGCTGGAAATTACTGAAAAGTCTGCCGGGGGTTTTCCGACAATGCAGTGGGGCTATAAGACACTTCCGGAAGCAAAGACATATATTCTGAAAAATGTTACTGATACAGATATGAAGCTGTCTTTTAACCGTAGTAAAGAATGTAGTGTGTTATTATCTGGAAATGCTTATCTGGCACCTGGGGAGAGCACAGAACTGAGACTCTGGCCCAAACGGGGGCTTTCGGTGGGAAAATATAGTTTTCAGGTGACTGTGACTGCGAAAACAGTGGCAGGAGAACACCTGACAACGCAGAATCTGTATAATTCTTTTATTGTAGGAGACCGGACTTATCAGGGACTGGCAGATGCTGTTGCGCCTGTGACCGGAATTACCAATGGTGCAGAAAAAACTGCTGATGCTTTGCACCTGCCGAATTCGCTGGAAGTCTATGGCGCCGAGGTGAATGGAGAGAAAACAACATTTTCTGCGTCTGTGAAGTGGGATGTGGAGAATTGTGCTTATGATCCGAAAAGCAAGGCAGCTCAAAGTTTTCTGGTCAACGGATCTCTGGAACTGAATGAGGATGAAAATAATGAAGGGCTGGACACTGCCGTACAGATAATGGTACAGGTGGATGCTTATCAGACATTAAACAGACCAGTTATTGATACGCGGTGGACCAGAGTGATCACAAATTATGCAATGCTTTATCTGAGAGATCTTTCCAATGAAGCGGACGGCTATCAGTTTGTGACAGCCAAATCTCAGAAGGATCTGAAAAAGGGGAATTATACTGCGCAGACAAAAATTACAAATTCTGAACTGAATCAATATCCTGAGCTGAAGTATATTCCGGAGGGAACACATAGTCTTTATTGCAGGGCATACAAAGAGAACAGCAGCCATGTTATGGAATATGGGGAATGGTCAGACGGGGTTCCGGTTACGGTAAAGGCAAAGACTCCGGACGCACCTGTGGTTCAGAAGGTGCAGGTGAAGAAAAATGATGTCAGAATAGTACTTAACAGCAAGGGTGAGGAACCGGACGGTTACGATGTTGTTGCTGCCAGAAGTAAGAACGGAAAAGAACCATCGGATTATATAAAGGTAAAGAGTGGGTATTCCGGAAGCAGTAAAGAGCTTATCTTACGGGGCGTACCGGCAGGAACGTGGTATATTGGCGTACATGCTTATAAATATCTGAATGGGAGCAATACCAAAGTGCTCAGTAAATGGGCAGAGGTCAGGAAGGTAACTGTAAAAACAAGCCTTGTAACAGGAAAACCTGCTGTTAAATCAGCTAAGGTTTCCAGACAGGGAACAAAAAGAAACGTGGCGGTGACGTTTACTGTTCCAAAGTCCTGTGATGGAACAGACTGGGTACTGGCAAAGAAAGTTTCCAAATCTGATAATGGCAGCTATACTGGTGTAAGCAGTTATGCTTACACAAAGAAAAATCAGACAAAAACCACGGTGGTCTTTAAAAATGTGAAGCCCGGAGTCTACTACCTTGCAGGACGTGCCTATGTAAAAGGTTATGCAAAAAGTTATACGAAATGGTCGAAAATAAAGAAAATAGTTGTGAAATAAGTACTGCTGCCATTTGTTTCACAGAGATTTCACTTTTAAGAAAAAAGATATTCCCCTTTTACCAAGCGTTTATAAGGCAAAATTATGGGGTAAAGATTTTGGAAAAAAATGGGGTACATTTCATGACAGATAAGGGACATATGAGGCATCGAAGTCTGTGAAGTATGTCATAATGAACAGGAAAAGCACATTATGATAAAGGCAGTGACATTTTTAGCAAATGTAGAAAGGACAACAAAATGAAGCAGAAAAAGATTGTAATTATTATGGCAGGGATTTTAGCAGCAGCGGCTGCTATGACTGGCTGTGCGGAACAGAATAAAACAGCGACACAGGTTGATTATACGCAGAATTCACAGGGGAAATCCGAACAGACAAAACAAAAAACAGCAGAAAAATCTCAGCCGGATAAAAAACAGGTAAATAAAAGTACATCCGGTGGAAAAGAAAATTCAAATCAGACTGCGGATAAGAAGACGAAAGTATTTGCCTCATCCAATAATGCGGGCGATGTACAGAATTCAGAGAATGATGCGGATAATACAGATGATTCACAGAATACATACGTGGACAATAATTCATCTGAAAATAATGGCTCAACAGGCGACGGTGGCAATCAAATTGATCAGACAGCAGATCAGGCGATGATATATGACAGTGAGGGAAATGGAAGACTGATTTCTCAGGCTGACGATGGAAACTGGTATGACAGTGACGGAAATTGTTATGGAAGCTGGGAGGATATTGGGCGTGCTATGGATGAAGATGGTGTTACGGATCAGGATGGCAATAAATACTACTGGACCTGGACCGCACCTGATGATGCATCAGGAAAAGTAAGAGATCCGTATGACCTGTATTCCTGGGATCCGGGAACCAATTCCTATATACCGTTTCAGGCTGCGGAATCTGACTGTAGTCCTATAGGCAGAGGAAACGGCTGGTATTATTATGATGAAGACAGCGGCGAATATGTTCCGTGGTAAAAAATAAGAAAACAAAAGAAACAGTTTTGAAATCATTTTGATGGGTTTCAAAACTGTTTCTTTTTATATACAAGAAATAGTGAAGGGGCATATCCGGCAGAATCAGTGAAAAGAATTCTGCCGGATGTTTATCTGGTAAAGATCAGCTGATCAGTTTCAGGAAAGTATTTCTGTCACAGGTTCCGGAAACCGTTAAGCCCTGTGCCTTCTGGAATGCCTTTACAGCAGAGAGAAGTCCTGAGCCAAAGGTACCGGGAATCTCTACACCGTTTGGATCATAAGCACGTAAAAGAAGGAGAATCTCAGCGGCAGTTACCATATACTGGGTTTCACCGCTTTTTACGTAATGTTTACCAAGGGCATTGCTTGTGTTAGTTCCCCAGATACCGTCTACATCCAAACCGGCACCATAATCTTTGTTCAGAGCTGTCTGAAGAACTTTAATCCCTGCTTTTTTAGTAGCTGCGTCTCTTTTTCCGGTAATGGAAATTCCGGCATTTGCGAATTTATTGGCATAACTCTGACCTTTGCGGATTTTTGCATTTCCAGTAGTTGGCTGTGGCTCAGGATCAGGATCAGTAGTTGCAGAATCTTCAGTATAACGGAGAACACAATCCCAGGGGAAATTGTAATAACTCTGAAGTTTGATCTCTTTTCCGCTCTGATCTCCGGGTTTACCACCATGATATCCATTATTTTCATTTTTGCTGGCAGATACCACCTGACCATTACCAATGTGCATTACTGTATGACTTGCGATGTTTAATAATACATCACCACGTTTCATGCCACTTCCTGTGCTGAGATTAACTTTGGAAGTTACATCTTTAAAGCCGCAGGACAGAAAAACGGATTTCATATTTCCTGTATAAGTGGCTCCTTTTGTTTTTACAGGTACACCAGCCTGTTCCCATGCGGAGATTACCAGTGAAGAACAATCATAGTCCGGTCTCCATCTGTTATCCTGATCATATCCGTGTGCCGGATCGTTTGCGATTTCAATTGCCCATGTTACTGCTTTTTCTGTTTTTGTCATTTGTTCATCCTCCTGAAATTTTATTATTTATTTGCTCACCGGTGATACATCTTATAAAGAGTGAGAAAAGAGAAAAATGTAAACATGAAACGGAAAAAATAAAAAGCATTTCCTGATTGTTGCTTCGAGGTCAGAAAAATGCTTTTCGAGGACAAAAACACGAAAATTGTCGAATTGTAATTATATTTAATCCTGATTTTTCATAAATAAAAATCCTTTCCTTTGATAAAGTTTAACAGAAGGAATTAAATATGTATAAGGATATAAATGACAAGCGACTAATCAAATTTGATATGTTTTATGACAGGAGGAATATAGGAATATGGACGAATATACAAAGGATTTGTATACCATGATGTTTTCTTTGCAGACTTTGCAAAATCAGGGAATTACAATCAGAGAAACTGTATATAAAAGTCTGGACAAATTACTGTTATGGAATAAAGAATCTGAAAACAGTAAATATCTCGAATTAGCGTTGCTTCATATGCAGGCTTATGCTAATATGGGATTTGCTTTAGATGAAGAAAATAAGACAATACGTGAGATATTAAAAAAGACAGGAAAGACCAGAGAAGACTTTTTCCCGAAAGGATATCTTCTTGGAAAGAGAATTAAACTGACCAAGTCACAGGTTCGTGGTATGATTGGAAGATGGAGACCTTCCGGAGACAGTCCGATGACAATCGGAGAACTGGTGGATGATATCATCAGAAAGGTAAAAAACCATGAGGAAGGCAGATACATTTATCAGTATCACAGAACTGATGTGACAACCAAAGGGGATATCGAGGTTTATGAGCTGGTCATCAATAAGGATGAAAGTTATTTTTATGATGTGAAGAAATTCAGATTTTATACATTCATGGAGGAATAATTGCTATGATAAGAATAATGATTCTGGATGATGACGAAATGTATCTGAAAAAAGAAAAGGATATCACAGAACAGTATTTTGCAGAGAAAAACGTAGATTGCACGGTAACGATATACCAGAATGTGGAATGGTTTCTGCTGGGATTGAATGAAGAAAAATTCGATATGTATATTCTGGATATCCGGATGCCTGGAGAAAACGGAATAGAGGCAGCGAGGGAAATTCGCAGACTTTATCCGGATCCGGTTATTATATTTATTACAAATTTTGTGGATTATGCAATAGAAGCATATGAGGTAAACACCTATCGTTATATCCCCAAAGAGTGTCTGAAGGAAAAACTTCCGCAGGCTTATGATGCGCTTCTTCCTGGAATTATGGAGAAAGAAGAGCGGTACTATATCATAAATAAAAGAAATGAAGTTGAAAAGTTGGCATATTCTGATATTTTCTATATGAAAAAAGAAGGAAAATATGTGATTTTTGTGCACAGGCGTGGGGAAGTAAAGATCAGAGCAAGTCTGTCAACAATAGAAAAAGAACTGAATTCAAAAGAATTTATTATATCTGACAGAGGATATCTTGCAAACATCCAACATGTGATGAAGATGAAAGGAAGGGATCTTTATATGCGGGACGGTAATATTATTACAGTTGGCAGAGAAAGATTCAAAGGTGTCAGAGAAGCAATTCTGAATTACTGGGGGGTATGAAGAATGCTGAAAGTTTTATTGTATGGACTGGCAACGTTTATGGAGACTGGGATAGGTGTCTGGATATTTGGGCAGATGTTTCCGAAAAGAAGTATGGAAACTGAAAAAGATAAAACGGTATGGAAGATAATATTAATTATACTGTTATATTTTACAGCATATTCATTTTGCAGATCATATTTAGAAAATAATATAGAGACAAAAAAAACAATACTTATTATATTACTGGTGCTGGGGGGAATATGTTTAATACCGGATTGTGTAGTCAGGTTAAAAAGAATAAGAAATTTTCAAAGTGTGCTTTTTTTTGTTATGATTGTTGTTCTTATAACCTGTCAATATTGGACAGCGTATGTATCTGGAAATGTAATAGTATTAGGAAATTTATATCTTCCGATATTTTTGACAATTTTTTTTCGGTGCACATTTATTCAATCTTATATTTGGGAATTTTTATATTTGACAAATATAGGGTTATTAAAATTATTATATATTATCACAGTTTGTTTGAGTGAAAAAAGAAAAATAGGAGAATATATTTATCGCCAAAGTATGCACTCTTATAGCTCGGGAATTTATTTATTGGTTATAAGTGTAGTGATAATTTTGTTATTAAAATTGTTTCGCGCAAATAAATATGCGGGCGACATTTTTAGAGATAATCAAAAATTTTTCTATGGTTTTGCGTTAGCAGAATATATACTTTTGTATTTTTTGCTAAGCATGCAAAATAAGATTCTTAAAATAGAGAATTTGGTAATTGCTATAGTAGTAGTATCAGGAGTTGCCGTAGTATTGCTGATTTTATTTACGTATTTTTTTGTTAAAAGTGTCAATATAGAAAAAAATATTTTGGAGGTGAAAAATAGAGCTATAGAGCAGCAATATCAGGAATTAGAAGATGCATATCAAAAATACAGATGTATTATACATGATCAAAAACATATGTTGAGTTTTATACAGGAGTGTATAGAAAATAGAGACTTAAATGGAATTGCGGTATATGTTGCAGATAATCAGAAAAAGTTCAGAGATGAAGAAAAAAAGTTTTGGACAGGTATAAATGTACTTGACAAAACAATTACTATGAAAAAAAGGAAAATGGATGCTTTGGATATAAATTTTGAATTAGATGCTTCCGTGGATGATACAATTATAAATACTACTGATTTGGTTATTATATTAAGCAATTTATTTGATAATGCAATAGATGCGGCTGTTAAGAGTAAGGAAAAGAAGATTTGTTTAAAAATAAAAAATATAAATGATGTATTGATGATGAAAATGTGGAATACAAGTACGAGAATTCCTGATGTAAAACGCGGAAAATTTGTAACAGATAAATTAGAAGCGGAAGGCCATGGTTGGGGAATTGAAAGTGTAAAACGACTTGTAAAAAGATATGATGGAAATATCACATTTAAATATGATTCTAATTTTTTTCAGGTAACTATTATTTTAAGTAAAAATTAAAGGAGAGATAAATAAAATGACAGAAGAATTTATTGGATGTATTGAGGAAGAACTTAAGGAAATAGAACTGTTTTATGAAGAAAATGGAGTAGAAGTGGAAGCATATACTTTACATAACGGATCTTTGTTTACAATATGCTGTTAAAGGAAATAGAAAAGGTATGCTGGACTTTGATCATTATAATAATGCGATATCAGAACGGATTTTTATATTGAGTATTCATGAACAAAAGGCGAAAGGCAATCTAAAAGGAAATACTTCTGAAGAACAATATGATTATTATGAAAAAACATATCTTAACAATGCAACATATGTAAAATCTTTACTGCAGGAATATCCCGAGTTAAAACGTCTGCTTGAATTAAAAAATAACTCTACCCAGAGAGCAGAATGTGAAATCAGGAAATCTCTTTATGCAGAAAAAGAACAGATACAAAAAATATTCTGTGATGGAAGAAAGTTTTCCGGGACTGTGGGAATTTACATGTCGAAAGGCGATACACACAGAGGAGGACGAAGTGTGGCAAAGGTAGAATTGGATAATGGAACAATTCTGTACTATAAGCCACATAGTCTTGATAAGAATATAAAATATCAGGAACTTTATAACTATTTATGCAGAAAAACAGGAATTTCCTGCAGGACGGTACAATATTTATCTCATGATTCCTATGGATGGGAAGAAAAAATTGAGAATATTCCCTGTAAAAACGAAAGTGAGGTGGAGCATTATTATTTCAGAATGGGCATACATCTGTTTTTGGGATATGCCCTTGGAGCAACAGATCTTCATGGTGAAAATATTATCGCACATGGAGAATATCCTGTGATTATCGATATGGAAACATATCCGGGATATTTAAAACAACAATCAGAAAAAGACGGAAGTAGTGTAGAAGAAAAAATAAACAAAAGTACAGAAATAAAATTGGCAAATTCGGTTATACATACAGGAATGCTCCCTGTTCTCACATGGGGCAGAGGAAACAGAGGAGTTCTTATAAGTGCAATGGGAACAGAGGAAAAGATAAAAACACCGTTTAAACTTCCTGTGGTAAAGGATGATAAAACATCTGATATCCACATAGAATATGAACCTGTGGAAATGCAGATAAAGGAATGCATTGTAAGACTAAATGATCAGGTTATCAATGCGGCAGATTATACGGAATGCATTATCAGAGGATTTTGCAGAGCGTACATGGTGGCAATGGCAGATAAGAAAGTGGAGGTGATGTTGTCCGGCTTTTTTGACGGACGTTCCAGAGTTGTACTGCGGCATACCCAACAGTATGCAATGTATCTTATGGCTTCGTTTCATCCGGATTATATGAAGTCAAGAGAATGCAGGAAAGCTCTTTTGAATGTGATTCACAAAGAGGGGGAATCTTCTTTTATGAAGGAGATTCATGATTATGAAATTGAGAGCCTTCTGGAAATGGATATACCCTGCTTTGAGATTGATGCGAACAGCAGATCTGTTTATGATGGAAATGGCGGAGAACATAAAGAATATCTGCCCTGTACTCCTTATGAGTCATGGCGAATGCATATGAAGCAGATGAGTTACTCTGATATGGAATGTCAGTGTGATTATATCAGGCTGTCCATGGAAATGCTGAAGGCATCTGATGGAAAGAAAAAGATGTTTCCGACCAGGATAAAGGGATATGACACAGATAAAGAGCGCAAAATATACAGTCAGATCAGAAAGATAGTTCATCGAATCTGCAGCAGAGCAATTATCCGGGAACAGAGTGTTGGCTGGACAGGACTGCAATTCTGGGATAATGGTCACTGGAACCTCAGATTAGGTGGAATCTATTTATATGATGGAATATCGGGGACAGTCTTGTTTCTTGCAAAATATCTTCATGATTTTGAAGAAAAGAATGCAAGTGCAGAAGAAATTTATCATCTTGCTGTTTTGAGATTGAAAGCTTATACAGATGAAATACACAAAAAACAGATTTATGATAAAAATCTTCTGACAGGTATTGTAAATGGAGAAAGCTCGGTGGTATATACCTATCTTTATCTGTTTAAACTTACAGGAAAAAGAGTGTGGATGATTTATGCGGAAAAGCATTTCAGCATTATTGAGAGGGTATGGAAAGAAGATTCACAACTGGATTATCTGAGCGGAAATGCCGGAGCTATTGTAGTGGCAGTGATGTTATATAAAGAAACCGGAAATCTGAAATATTATGAAATAGCGGCAGATATGGAAAAAGATTTGTGGAAGAAAGGACAGGAAACCGGAAATGGATACGGATGGAGATTAAAAGGAACAGACGGACCGCTGGCTGGAATGTCTCATGGCAACAGTGGATTTCTGATGGCTTATGCAGCGTTGTATGAATGTAATCATAAAGCGGAATATGCTGATAAAATACAGCTTTTGCTGAGATATGAGGATTTTCTGTACTCAGAGAAAACCGGAAACTGGAAGGATTTACGAGAGAGTTCAGGGGAAAGCTTCATGAATGCATGGTGCCATGGGGCGCCGGGAATCCTGCTTTCACGAATGAAACTGGAAGAGCTGTTTCCTGAGGATATGCAGATTAAAAAAGACAGGTTAAATGCTGCAGACTCTTTGTTTTATGGAGAACAGGATGAAAAAATTTGTCTGTGTCATGGGATGTCCGGGAATTTACTTATTATGAAGAAGTATCTTCAAAAATATGGTAATAAAAAAATGAAGGAGCAATATGAGGCGTTATGTGACTGCCTTTTATTTCAACTGGATCACCCGACAAAAATATCTGGGACAGAATATCTGAATCTGGCTTTTATGAATGGCATTTCCGGTACGGGAATGGCATTAATGGAATTATATGAAAACTAAGGGAACACCTGCAGACTGTAAATTTATGGTCAGCAGGTGTTTCTTTTATTTGTTTTCGGAAATATATCTGAGAATTAGTTTCTTCTTCATCCGATTGACGTACTGGCGGGACAGCTTCAGTTTCCGGGCAATCTGGGCATCGCTTTTATCCTGATAAAAGTACATGGACAGAATTTTTCTCTGGACACTGTCCGAAGGGTAAGAGTTGATATATGCGGTTACATCATAATAGGTGTCATCAAAACTGTCGGGAGCCTGTAATGAAACAGAACAGGAATCAAAATCATCTTTTTCAGGTTCGGAAAGGCAACTGCGGCAAAGGGAACGATATCTGTTTTCGACAGAGGTCTGCATGTATCTGATACATTCACCTTCTGAGGATGAAGAACTTAAATATGGCAATGTCTTTAACAGAGTAAGATACAATTCCTGTGTGGAATTTTCGCGTTCCATGCAGTGAATCCGGGATGCATATCCTTTCACAAGCGGTTCCATACGTTTGAGAATTTCACTGTCTGAATCTGGGATACCATTTTGATAATTTTGGATAAGTTCTGTCAGTGTTTTCATAGGTATCTACCTCCTTTTTAGGGGAAGTAGTAAGAAAACTGCTGATCAGAAACTAAAAAAGAAAAAAATTGTGAGTTTACAAATGGAAGAGAAAAAACTCTTTATTAAGTGAGTTTGCAAATTCAAATTAATGATAAGAGGAGAAAAAATATATGGTAAAAAGAGATTGGTAGAATAATTGTAGAGAATAAAACTGTGCCTTAAATTGGAACGGTAATAATAAGACCAGAAAAGACTTTTAGTGGATGGAATATAGAAAAAAATGCGTAATAAAAGAAGATTAAGAGGAGGGAGGTGAACTATGGAAACAACGGTTATGAATGTGGCAGTTTCGCATGGAATCTGGGCAGTGCTGGCGGTATTTCTTTTGGTTTATATTGTGAAATCAAATGAAAAACGAGATGAGAAACAGGAAGAGCGGGAAAAAAATTATCAGTCTGTAATAGAGAAACTGACAGAGAAATTAGAGATTTTACATCAGGTACAAAGTGATTTATCAGAAATCAAAGAGAATCTTTTTGGTAAGCATAAGCAGGAGTAAAAATTCAGGTATAAAATTGTCAAGGGAAAATTTATTCTTTGAGGTTTGCAAAGCTGAAATTAAGAACTCTTTATCAAGTAGAATTTGCAAATTCGAAAAAATATAAATTTCAGGAGGAAATGAATATGGCAGGTACAATGTCAGAAAAGAAATTTATATGTTTGTGGATATACAATGGGAAATAATGTGAAATCAGATATTGTTGTATTATCAAAAACAGGTAAAGTAAAAAATAGATATCGTCTTTCTGAGCCTCAGTATGGAATTACATATTTTGGAAAATCAGTAAAATGATATGAGTTCATTTTAATGAATAAATGGCATGAGGATGAAGGCGGCATTGAAAGTGAAAAAATCTTTTTGATAAAATAGGAAAAAGAAATAGAAGCTCTCTCTACAAAATGAATGTCACAGTGGGGAGGGCTTTTGTCATTCAGGTAAGAAAATAGATTATAACATTCATGCCCATTAGAATACGTTTTATTCTATAATTACAGATGTTTATATAAATGGTGATATACTATGATAATAAATATCATCGAATGGAGGAAAAAGAGATGAAAGAATACAAGGTTATAACAGCACTTTTTTTGTCAGCAGTAATGCTGGGTACAGCTCCATTAACCGTATGGGGAGCGGAGAGTTTTTCGACAGGGGAATCTTTCAGTGATGGAACAGAAAATATTCCTGACATAGTAACAGATTCGGCTCTGTCTGGTGAATCTTCTGAAAGAGACTATGAGTTAAGCATAGAAACAGGTACGGATGTAGAGCTTACAGAAAGTGATTTTTATGATCCGGAATTTCGTGTAGAGAAATATGTGAAAGTCAGAAATTCAGGAAAAAAAGAAACAAGAGTCCGGGTAGATGCTTCTGGTCTTAAGAATTTTGAGGTAGATGATCAGATGGCAAAGTGGTCAGAAGATTATGAAGAACAGGATTCCAAAAGACTGCTGAAGCCGGGAGAAACTCTGGACTTTTTTGTACTGCCAAAGCAGGAATACGGAACATATGATGAAACGTTTGATTTCCTTGCAGATGACGGAAGCAGATATCCGGTTCATATCACAATGAACAGAGAGAAGAACCCAACGGAAAAGAAGAGTCTGGAAATTACCGAAAAATCTTCCGAGAGTTTCCCGATAATGCACTGGGGATATAAGACACTTCCGGAAGCCAGAATTTATGTTCTGAAAAATTTTACGGACATGAATATGGAACTGTCTTTCGATTACAGCAAAGACTGTAGTGTATCATTATCCGGAAATACCAGTCTGGCACCCGGAGAGAGTACAGAACTGAGCCTTTGTCCGCAGATGGGACTGCCAGTTGGAGAACATGATCTTGGAGTGACAGTGACTGCGAAAACAGCGACAGGAGAAACTATAACAAAGAAGATTTGGGATTCTTTCAGAGTAGATTCAAGGACATTTCAGGGACTGGTGGATACCATTGAACCTGTGACCGGAATTACCAATGGCGTAGAAAAAACTGCTGATGCTTTACATTTGCCATCGGTTCTTAAAGTCTATGGTGCTGAAGTGGATGGAGAAAAAACGACATTTTCTGCCGATGTAAAATGGGATGTGGAGAATTGCGCATATAACCCGAAAAATACAGCACCTCAAAGTTTTACAGTTAACGGACAATTGGAACTGCGTGAAGGTGAAAACAATGAAGAGCTGGATACGTCTGTAAAGATAAAGGTACAGGTGGATGCGTACAAGGCGTTGAACAGACCGGTGATTGATCCGACATGGACCAGAGTGATCACAAATTATGCAGAACTTTCTTTAAGAGATACTTCTAATGAAGCAGACGGATATTTTTTTGTAGCAGTAGAATCTCAAAAGGATCTGGAAAAAGGAAATTATATCGCACAGGTGAAGGTCGCAAAATCTGAACTGAATCATTATCCTAAACTGAAATATATTCCTGAAGGGACGCATTATCTCTATTGCAGGGCATATAAAGAGGAAAGTGGTCATACGGAGAAATATGGTGAATGGTCTGAAGGATTTCTGTTAAAGGTAAATATAAAGACACCAAATGCACCTGTGGTTCAGAAACTACAGGTGAAGAAAAATGACGTTAAAATTATCCTTGGCAGTAATACAGAAGAACTGGATGGTTATGATGTTGTTGCTGCCAGAAGTAAAGACGGGGATGAGCCATCAGATTATATAAAGGTACAATGCAGATATTCAGGAAACAGCAAGGAACTCATTCTAAAAGGAGTACCGAAAGGAAACTGGTATATTGGTGTACATGGCTATAAATATCTGGATGGATCAAATAAAAAAGTACTGAGTAAGTGGGCGGAAGTTCAAAAAGTAACGGTAAAGACAAGCCTTGTAACAGGAAAACCAGCTGTTAAATCGGCAAAGGTTTCCAGACAGGGAACAAAAAGAAAAGTAACGGTGAAGTTTACTGTACCAAAATCCTGCGACGGAACGGACTGGGTACTGGCAAAGAAAGTATCTCAATCCGAAGATGGAAGTTATACATATGTCAGCGATTATGCTTATACTAAGAAAAATCAGACGAAAACTACAGTCATTTTTAAAAATGTAAAACCTGGAGTTTATTATCTTACAGGACGTGCTTATGTAAAAGGATATGCAAAAAAATATACGAAATGGTCAGAGGTAAAGAAAGTAGTTGTGAAGTAGAAAAGTGATTTAGACCAGAAATTTATTTTTTCTGCATATATATCAAAAAAGAAGGTGTTATTTGTCAGAATAAATAATCCAAAGGAAGTATGGTAGTATTTATTCTGCAACTGTGTGGTATAACCAAAACCTGAGTTTACGACTGTGAATGTACATTCTGCATCAGATTCTTTCCAGTTTACAACACTGAAAGTTAATGTTCCTGGCATAATTTTTGCCTCCTTTAAGTTTTTTGAATTTGCAAATTCACTATATAAAGATGCTGCTTTTGGTGATTTGTAAACCATAAGTGTGTATATGAGCATGATTTTTTTCTTTCATGCGGAAATTAGGTAAGAATAAAAATAAAGATTCGAGGTCAGATGATGCAGGTTTATTCCCTTTTTATATTTTCTGCATCAGTTTAATGTAAAATAATAATGGGTAAAGAAGATATAAGATGTTCTGGTACATACAATTAAGAAGAAAGGAAGCTTGTGCTGTGCATAGTCAAAATGATGAACCGCCTGAGATGATCAGGCGGTTTTGGAATATCTGGATTTTTTATGAATATTTTATTTTGAATTATAAGTATAATGTGTTACAATAAATATAACCATTAAGACTACCAGGCAGGTCAGAATTTGACCTGCCTGTAAATAAATACGGAAATAAATCGGGGTCAAAAGAATCGTTAATAATTGTAACAAAATAAAATTACCGGTGTAGCAAAAATAAAATTACAGGGGAAATGCGGATGAGTGAGATGACAGATGCATATGTAAAACTGGATAAGGTTTCCAAGATATATGGAACCAAAGAAGTAAAGATCGTTGCAGTAGATGAGATCAGCTTTGAGATTGCCAAGGGAGAGTTTGTAGTGATTGTTGGTCCCAGTGGTGCGGGCAAGACGACAGTGCTGAACATTCTTGGGGGTATGGATCAGGCTACCAGTGGAGAGGTTCTGGTGGATGGCAGGAATATTGCCAGGTATAACAGCAGGCAGCTTACCGGTTATCGGAGAAATGATATTGGATTTGTATTCCAGTTCTATAATCTGGTGCCTAATCTTACAGCGCTGGAGAACGTAGAACTGGCATTGCAGATCTGTAAAAATCCGCTGGATGCCAGGGCGGTTCTGGAGGAAGTGGGACTGAAGGACAGACTGACCAATTTCCCGGCACAGCTTTCCGGTGGTGAGCAGCAGAGAGTTTCCATTGCCAGGGCACTGGCGAAGAATCCCAAGCTGTTGTTGTGTGATGAGCCCACAGGTGCACTGGACTACCAGACAGGTAAGGCAATCCTGAAACTTTTGCAGGATATGTGCAGAGAGCGTGGAATGACAGTGATTGTCATTACCCATAACTCGGCGCTGACACCTATGGCAGACCGTGTGATCAAGATCAAGAACGGAAAGGTTTCCAGGATGACGATGAATGACCATCCTACACCGATTGAGGAGATAGAATGGTAGGTGATGAGTATGAAAGCAATGCATAAAGATTTCTGGATGGAGATACGCAAAAGTAAGGCCAGATTTATTTCCATATTTATGATCGTTGCTCTGGGAGTTGCGTTTTTCTCTGGGATACAGGCCTCGTCACCGGATATGCGCTTCTCAGGTGATGCCTATTATGATGAAACCAATCTTATGGATATCAAAGTAGTGGGAACTCTGGGACTGACGGAGGATGATGTAGCTGCCATTAAGCAGGTGGACGGAGTAGAGAATGCAGAGGGTGCTTATGGGACAGATGTAATGTGTGGAGAAGGCGAGAAGCAGAAGGTACTCCATGTGGAAGCTGTGAATCAAACCATGAACCGGATCTCTGTGACAGAGGGAAAAGCTCCGGAAAAAAGCGGAGAGATTTTTCTTGACTGTATTTTTGCTGAGAGCAATGGATATCAGGTAGGAGATCAGATTACCCTGAAAGAGGGCGGAGACAGCGAACTGCTGAAAAAGACAGATTACACAGTTGTAGGTTTAGGAGAGAGTCCTCTCTACATATCCTATAATCGCGGAAATTCCACTCTGGGTTCCGGTGAGGTTAATGGATTTGCCTATGTGCTCCCTGAGGATTTTGACCAGGAGGTTTATACACAGATCTATGTGCAGGCTCATGGGGCACAGGATCTGATCAGCTATACAGATGCTTATGATTCCCTGATAGAGCGAGTGCAGGAGCAAGTGGAGGGGATTGAGGCAGAACGGTGCCAGGTTAGATATGATGAGATTGTAGAGGAAGCTAATGACAAGCTTGCAGATGCCAGACAGGAACTTGAAGACGGCAAGAAGGAGGCTGATGAGAAGCTTGCAGATGCCAGACAGGAACTGGAGGACGGCAAAAAGAAGTTAAAAGACGGCAAGAAGGAATATAAGGATGGCAAGAAAAAGCTTGCAGACGCAAAAAAGGAACTGGAGGACGGAAAAGCCCGGCTTGCAGATGCAAAGAAGGAGTTAGAGGACGGCAGATCCCAGCTTGCCAGTGCGAAAGAGCAGATTGCCAGTGGCAGAGCACAGATCGCATCTGCAAAGGAACAGCTGAATGCCGGATGGGCGGAGGTTTCCGAAAACCAGGCAAAGCTTGATGATGGAAAAGCACAGCTTGAGGATGGCAAGAATCAGTTAAGCGCCGGTGAGAAGCAGATTGCAGATGCAAAGACGCAGCTTACCCAGAGTCAGCAGGAGCTTGACAATGGAAAGGCGCAGATCCAGTCAGGCAGAGAGCAGATTGCAGCAACCAGACAGGACTTAAATGCCAAAAAGGAAAGCTGCAATCAGGGACTTGCCCAGATTGAGCAGCAGGAGGCCCAGCTTTCCGAAGGAGAGGCTCAATTAGAGGGTGCCAGAAGTCAGCTTGCAGCATTGCAGGCACAGTATGAGCAGGCACAAGCTTCAGGCACATATTCCGAGGAAGACCTGGCGGCTCTGGCAGCACAGGTTTCCGCTTATCAGGAGCAGGTGGACAGTCAGGCAGCCCAGCTGGAAGCATCCAGAAACCAGATCGCAGCAGCAAGAAGTGAACTGGAGAGTGGTTTAAGCCAGGTGGAGAGCGGACTGGCCCAGCTTGATGCAAAGGAAGCAGAACTGAACCAGCAGGAGGCCGCATTTCCCGATGCCCAGGCAAAGATTGATGCAGGATGGAAAGAGGTGAAGGCTCAGGAGAAGAAGCTGGAACCAGCCAGAAAAGAGATTCAGGAAAAAGAAGCCCAGCTTGAGTCAGCACAGGAACAGATCGATGCTGCAAAAGCAAAACTAAATTCCAGCCAGGCTCAGTTAGAGGAGAAGGAGGCAGAACTTGCTTCGGGAGAAGCACAGATCCGGGAGAATGAAGGAAAGCTTGCTTCCGGCGAGAAAGAGATTGCCGACAATGAACAGAAGCTGAGGGATGGAGAGAAGGAAATCTCAGAGAACGAACAGAAGCTGAAGGATTCCAGAAAGGACATCAAAAAAGCTGAGAAGGATCTGGAAGAAGGTAAAAAAGAATACGAAGACGGCAAGAGGGATGCAGAGAAAGAAATTGCAGACGGTGAGAAGAAGATTCAGGATGCCCAGGATGAGATCGATGATATCAGTATGCCGGAATGGATGGTAACGGACCGCAATGATCTGCCAGAATATTCAGATTATGGGGATAATGCAGACAGAATGAGAAGTATCGGACAGGTTTTCCCTGTTATCTTTTTTCTGGTGGCTGCACTGGTGAGTCTGACTACCATGACACGAATGGTGGAAGAACAGAGAACCCAGATCGGTACAATGAAGGCTCTGGGATACGGCAAGTATGCGATTGCATCCAAATATCTGCTGTATGCCTTTCTTGCCACTGTGGGAGGCAGTATCCTGGGGATTCTGATCGGAGAGAAGATTCTTCCCTGGGTTATTATTAACGGGTATGGTATTATGTACAAGGGAATGATGAATAATATCCAGATTCGTTATGAATTTAAATTTGCAATGATAGCAGCAGGTGCGGCAACTGTGTGTACCGTTGGAGCCACTATTTTCTCCTGCTACAGAGCACTGTCGGAAACTCCGGCATCACTGATGCGTCCCCCTGCTCCCAAAGAGGGTAAGAGAATCCTGCTGGAACGGATCCCGCTTTTCTGGAAGCATCTGAATTTCACATGGAAATCTACTCTGAGAAACCTTTTCCGATATAAAAAACGTTTCTTTATGACAATTTTCGGTATTTCGGGAAGTATGGCGTTGATGCTGGTAGGCTTTGGACTCAGGGATTCCATTATGGATATTGCCAGACGGCAGTATCAGGAGCTTCAGCATTACACGGGAACGATCATTGATGATGAGGATGCAACAGATAAGGAGAGACAGGAGCTGGATGAGTTTCTGAAAAATAACAGTCAGATTGAGAGATATACCCATGTCCAGTTTACCAAGATGAGTGTTCCCAGAAATAAATCCAATATCAGCGTATATGTGTATGTGCCTGAGAATCTTGAAACCTTTAATAAGGATGTAACACTTCAGGACAGAAAGACAAAAGAGAAATATAAGCTGACTGATGCAGGTACAGTGATCAGTGAGAAGACGGCTGCTCTGACAGGGCTGAAAGTCGGGGATACCATGACCATCACAAAGGATGGGAAAAATTATGAGACAAAGATCGCAGCAGTAACAGAGAATTACATGGGACATTATATTTATATGACTGGAAATGTCTATGAACAGACCTTCGGGGAGAAGCCGAACTATTCTGCAACTGTATTCACGGTAAAAGAGGAATATAAAGAATCAGAATCTGAGGTGGGAAATGAGATCCTGAAGTATCCGGCTGCGTTAAGTATCAGCTATACCAGCAGTCTGGAGGCCCAGCTTCATAGAATGCTGGGAGCATTGGATACGGTGATCATAGTGCTGATCATTTCTGCGGGAATGCTTGCTTTCGTAGTCCTGTATAATCTGAACAATGTCAATATTACGGAACGCCAGAGAGAACTGGCAACCCTGAAGGTACTGGGATTCTATGATAACGAAGTTTCTGCCTATGTATACAGGGAGAATGTTATCCTTACCCTCATCGGCGTACTGGCAGGAGCTGTATTCGGAATTTTTTTGCACAGGTATATTATCCGTACTGTGGAAGTGGATGCAGTTATGTTCGGAAGAAATATCAATCCTGTCAGTTTCCTGTACTGCGGACTGCTGACAATTGGATTCTCCATGATCGTAAATCTGTTTATGCATCAGAAATTAAAGAAGATTGATATGGTAGAATCCCTGAAAAGTGTGGAATAAACAATTTGCCGCTTTATTGCAGGAAAGAAGAAATAGAAAAATACAGGATAAAATGTGAAATATATCAGATAAAACACAAAGAAGAATGAAAATACAATAGCGATTTTTGACAAAATAAAAAAGTGGGGTTGACGTATTTTTGTAACTTTGTTATAATGGCTTCATCAATTAAAAACATACGGATTGTTACTGTTAGGCAGGCAAAACCAGAATCTATGGCTGAGGAAATCAGTCTGTAAATTCTGGTTTTTTTATGTTACAGGGAAATTACTTCGTAATGTTCCTGTAAGCAGGATTCTTTCTTGTTACGTTACAGGGAAATTACTCCGCTGTCAGGAAACATATCGTTTGGAAAAGGAAAGACATGGATAATATCATAATTGAAAAAGTGATCAATAACAATATTATCTCGGCATATGAGAAATCCGGTGCAGAAGTAATTGTGATGGGACGGGGAATTGGTTTCAAAAAGAAACAGGGAGAAATGGTTCCTGCTGACCAGATCAGTAAAATCTTTCGCATTAAAAGCCGGACACTGGCGGAACAGTTCAAGGAACTGCTGGCGAATATGCCGCTGGAACGTGTGAGGATTTCAGACGAGATCATCTCTCATGCAAAGGATCATTTGAAATTAAAACTGAATCAGAGTATTTATGTGACACTGACGGATCATATTAATTTTTGCAATTGAAAGAGTGAGCCAGGGAATTGAACCCCAGAATGCATTATTGTGGGAAATCAAGCGCTTTTATCCTCAGGAATTTCAATTAGGAATTTATGCATTGGAGCTGATCCAGGACAGACTTGATATTCTTTTGCCGGAGGATGAAGCTGGATTTATTGCCCTTCATTTCGTAAATGCAGAATATGGTACAGATATCCGGGATGCAGTGAAGTTTCCGGATCAGATGCAGGCAATCGTGGATATTGTGGAACGTGATCTGGGAATACTGTTGGATGAATCGTCCTTGCATTATGAACGTTTTATGACACATATTAAGTTTCTGATACAGCGGATATACCGAAAGGAGCTGCTTTCCAGTGAGGACAGAGAGTTGTCCCTGTTGATGCAGCGGAAATATCCCAGGGAATATCAATGCAGTTTAAAGGTTGCGGAATATATCATGCAGGCAACCGGCAGCAGATTGTCTGAGGAAGAAATTATGTATCTGTCTGTGCATATCCGCAGAGTTACCACTATAGATTTATAAAATTATAATTATAAATGTAAAAAAGAAGGAGGCTTTTAAGCATGTTTGATTTTTTTAAGAAGAAAAAGACACCTGAACTGATCATCGGATCTCCGGTGAAGGGGAAGACAGTTCCTCTTTCCAGTGTAAATGATCCGACCTTCAGTGAGGGGATGCTGGGAAAGGGTGCGGCAATCCTTCCGTCCGACGGAAAAATTTATGCGCCTGCAGACGGAACAATTGAAACACTGTTTGATACCCTTCATGCATTCAGTCTTTCTACGGCTGATGGTGTGGAGATTCTGGTCCATGTGGGTCTGGATACAGTCAAAATGGGCGGTGACGGATTTACAGGTCATGTACATTCCGGTGATGCAGTGAAGAAGGGAGATCTGATTCTGGAGATTGATCTGGACAAGGTCAAAGCTGCGGGATATGATACCAGTACACTTGTTGTTATCTGTAATACAGATGACTATGGAGATGTCCGGGGGCTGGATAACAAAGAGGTACAGCCCGGTGATGATGTGATTGTGATCACAAAATAATAATCATGTATTTTTCTCGGAGGTGTCCGGGTAAAAATAAATAAAAGGGGATTTGAAAGAGTAAATCATTCTATCTAAGGAGGAAAAAGTATGAAGTATTTACAGAAATTAGGAAAAGCCCTGATGTTACCGGTAGCTTGTCTTCCAATCTGCGGTATCCTTATGGGTATTGGTTATTTGCTCTGTCCTGCTAGTATGCAGGGTGGTGATATCACCGGATTTGGTCCGATGGTTGGTATTTTCCTTGTAAAAGCCGGCGGTGCCCTGATTGATAACATGGCACTGTTGTTCGTAATCGGTGTAGGTGTGGGTATGTCAGATGATAATGATGGTACAGGTGGTGTTGCAGCCCTTGCTTCCTGGCTTATGATCACAACACTGTTAAGCACAGGATTTGTTACAACACTGTTTCCATCTATCGCAGACAATGCAGATAAAACACTGGCATTTAACAAAATTGCAAACCCGTTCATCGGTATCCTTGCAGGTGTGATCGGATCTACATGTTACAACAAATTCAAAAGCACAAAATTACCGGACTGGCTTTCTTTCTTCAGCGGTAAACGTTGTGTAGCGATCATCGCAGGTGTTGTATCTATTCTTGTATCCGTAGTGTTACTGTTTGTATGGCCGATCCTCTTTGGTGTACTGATTTCCATCGGTAACGCAATTTCCGGAATGGGAGCTCTTGGAGCTGGTATCTATGCATTCCTGAACAGACTTTTAATTCCTACAGGTCTGCATCACGCATTAAACAATGTATTCTGGTTCGATACGATCGGACTTGTCGATCTGACCCATTTCTGGGCAGGTGAGACATCTGCAGATGTAAGCTGGAGCCTTGGAATGTATATGTCCGGTTTCTTCCCATGTATGATGTTTGGTATTCCTGGTGCAGCTCTGGCAATGATCCAGTGTGCAAAGGATAATAAGAAAAAAGTTGCTATTGGTCTGGTAGCTTCCGCAGCACTTTGTGCATTTATCTGCGGTGTTACAGAGCCATTCGAATTTGGTTTCATGTTCCTGGCTCCTGGACTCTATGTTATTTATGCATTATTATATGGTATCTTTACAGTTGTTACAGTATTATTAGGATTCCGCGCAGGCTTCTCATTCTCAGCAGGTGCAACAGACCTTCTGTTCTCAGCATCTCTGCCAGCAGCACAGAAAACATGGCTGATCATTCCTCTGGGAATCGCAGCATTCATCGTATTCTATGTGGTATTCAGATTTGCAATCCTTAAGTTTAATCTGAAGACTCCTGGAAGAGAAGATGATGATACAGATGAGACAACTGTAAAGCTTGCAAACGATAACTTTACAGAAGTTGCAAAAATTATCTTAGAAGGTGTTGGCGGAAAAGGAAACGTTGCATCTATCGATAACTGCATTACAAGACTTCGTCTGGAAATCAAAGATTACACAGCTGTTGATGAAAAGAAAATTAAATCAGCCGGAGTTGCCGGTGTAATCAGACCTGGTAAAAATTCTGTTCAGGTTGTAATCGGCACGAAAGTTCAGTTCGTAGCAGACGAGTTTAAAAAGCTCTGTAAATAATATAGCAGATAAAAATCCCTTTTTACAAAAAGACCATAATTTAGGATTTCTTTTACAGCGGGTAAACCAAATGTTTGCTCGCTGTTTTTATATATTTAACCGAATAAACTGCGGAACAGTTATTAAGTTATTAGCAGTTGGCAAAGAGGCTGATTTTATCCATTTGATAAACAATTGCAGGCATAAATTTGTGAAATCCCGTGAAACATCCTTGACAAAAAAAGCTTTTTTCATTATAGTAGAATCCAGAAAAAGGCTGTGAAAAAGAGGAGTAGGCGGTAATGCCCCACAGAGAGGGAAGCTTATAAGCTGGAAGGTTTCCCGGGAACAGAAGTGCTGAAGGTAGCTTTGGAGCCGGGAGGCTGAAGTGAGTGTGTATGAATCATATCAGAGTTATATACGCGCATGGTAGGTTTTCACGTATCCCGCGTTAAGGGAATGAGAGACAAACTAAGGTGGTACCGCGATTAATGTCGCCCTTTGCACGTATAATGCGTGTAAAGGGCGTTTTTTATCGTTGACTGCTTACAGCGGAGTGATCCGCAGATACTTTTATTACAGAGATAGAATATCAGGAGGACATTATGAGCAAAGAACTTGCAAAAACTTACGATCCTAAGGGAATCGAAGAGCGTCTTTACAAAAAATGGATGGACAACGGCTATTTCCATGCAAAAGTAAACCCGGACAAGAAACCGTTTACTATTGTTATGCCGCCGCCAAACGTAACCGGCCAGCTTCACATGGGACATGCGCTGGATGAAACCATGCAGGATATCCTGATCCGTTTCAAGAGAATGCAGGGCTATGAAGCATTATGGCAGCCGGGAACTGACCATGCAGCTATCGCTACAGAGGTTAAGGTTATCGACAAGCTGAAAAAAGAAGGCATTGACAAACACGATATCGGCCGTGAGGAATTCTTAAAGCATGCATGGGCATGGAAAGAGGAGTACGGCGGAAAGATCATCAATCAGTTAAAGAAACTGGGTGCTTCCGCAGACTGGGAGAGAGAACGTTTCACAATGGACGAAGGCTGCTCCAAGGCTGTTCAGGAAGTATTTATCAAATTATATGAAAAAGGCTATATTTACAAAGGTTCCAGAATCATCAACTGGTGTCCTGTATGCCAGACTTCTATCTCTGATGCAGAGGTTGAGCATGAGGATCAGGACGGATTTTTCTGGCATATCAATTACCCGATCGTAGGGGAAGAGGGACGTTTCGTAGAGATCGCAACTACGCGTCCGGAAACTCTGCTGGGTGATACTGCTGTTGCCGTAAACCCGGAGGATGAGCGTTACAAAGATCTTATCGGCAAGATGCTGAAACTTCCTCTGACAGACAGAGAAATCCCGGTTATCGCTGATGAGTATGTTGATAAAGAATTTGGAACAGGATGCGTAAAGATCACACCTGCTCATGATCCTAACGACTTTGAGGTTGGACGCCGTCACAATCTGGAAGAGATCAACATCATGAATGATGATGCAACAATCAACGAACTTGGCGGTAAATACGCTGGTATGGATCGTTATGAAGCACGTAAGGCAATGGTTGCAGATCTGGAAGAACTTGGACTTCTGGTAAAAGTAGTTCCCCACAATCACAGTGTTGGAACTCATGACCGCTGCGGCACAACCGTAGAGCCTATGATCAAGCCACAGTGGTTTGTAAAGATGGACGAGATGGCAAAGGCAGCAATCAAAGCACTGGACGACGGAGATCTGAAATTCGTTCCGTCACGTTTTGACAAGACATATCTGCACTGGCTTGAGAATATCCGTGACTGGTGTATTTCCAGACAGTTATGGTGGGGACACAGAATTCCGGCTTATTACTGTGATGAGTGCGGTGAAGTAGTAGTTGCCAGAGAAATGCCAGAGAAATGCCCGAAATGTGGATGTACACATCTTCATCAGGATGAGGATACTCTGGATACATGGTTCAGTTCTGCATTATGGCCATTCTCCACACTTGGCTGGCCGGAGAAAACACCGGAGCTGGAATATTTCTATCCGACAGACGTACTGGTTACAGGATATGACATTATCTTCTTCTGGGTTATCCGTATGGTATTCTCTGCTCTGGAGCAGACTGATCAGGTTCCGTTCCACCATGTACTGATCCACGGTCTGGTACGTGACTCTCAGGGACGTAAGATGAGTAAGTCTCTTGGAAATGGTATCGATCCTCTGGAAGTTATTGACAAATATGGCGCAGACGCTCTTCGTCTGACTCTGATGACAGGTAATGCACCTGGAAATGATATGCGTTTCTACTGGGAAAAGGTAGAATCAAGCCGTAACTTCGCAAACAAGATCTGGAATGCTTCCCGTTTTATTATGATGAACCTGGAAGGCAAGACAGTGACAGAGCCGGAGAACTTAAATGATCTCTGTGCAGAGGATAAATGGATCCTGTCTCACTTAAATACAGTAATCCGCGAAGCAACAGAGAATATGGAAAAATATGAGCTTGGTATTGCAGTACAGAAGGTTTATGACTTCCTGTGGGATGAGCTTTGCGACTGGTATATTGAGATGGCAAAGGTTCGTCTGTGGAAGGCAGAGGAAGATCCGAAGGCAGCAAACGATGCACTGTGGACATTAAGAACAGCACTGACAGAAGGTCTGAAGCTTCTTCATCCATATATGCCGTTTATCACAGAAGAAATCTACTGTACACTTCTTCCGGAAGAAGAGTCCATTATGATCTCCGACTGGCCGGTATACAAAGAAGAGAGAAACTTCCCGGATGCTGAGAAGGCAATCGAAGGATTTAAAGAGGTCGTAAGAGGTATCCGTAATACAAGAACAGAAATGAATGTTCCGAACAACCGCAAGACAAGTCTGCATATCGTAGCAAAAGATGCTGACACAGCTGCTATGTATGAAAACAGTAAGAAATCCTTTGTAAATCTTGCATTTGCAAAAGAGATCCTAGTACAGACAGACAAGAACGGAATCAGCGAGGATGCAGTTTCTGTAGTTGTTTCCAATGCAGTTGTATACATGCCGTTGGAAGACCTGATCGACAAAGATAAAGAGATTGAGCGTCTGACAAAAGAAACGGAGCGTCTTGCAAAAGAAATCGCAAGATGCGAGGGCATGCTGAATAATCCGAATTTCGTAAATAAGGCACCTGCTGCCAAGGTGGATGCGGAGAAGGATAAGCTTGCAAAATACAAAGAAATGATGGATAAGGTTAAAGGACAGTTAGAGCAGTTACAGAAATAAGGGAGTGCTTAGATGAAATTATATAGGATTTGTAATAAAATTTCCCTTCTTTTGCATGCACTGGCAAGTGCTGTGGGATATTTTATTATGGAAGCGATTTGTCGTCACTCGTTCGTAGAAGCATGGAATTATATGACACAGAAACCTATGGTTTTTGCCTATAATACCGCATTTATTTTTACCTCGTCACTGATTGTTTATCTGTTTCACAGAAGGGTGTTCTGGAGAGTCCTGGTAACACTGTTCTGGCTGATATTGGCTATTATTAACGGCGTACTGCTGCTGAACCGTGTTACACCGTTTACAGGACCGGATCTGCATCTGATCACAGATGCTTTTAAGGTTGCCAACAAATACCTGCCTGCTGCAGGTGTTGTGGCAGTCTGCATCCTGTTTGGAATCCTTGTTATTTTACTTTTGATTCTTTTTATCAAAGGACCGAAGTATCAAAACAAGATAAAGTACCGTTATAATATTCCTCTGATCCTGCTGGCGGCAGCTCTTTTTGCAGGAAGTACACAACTGGCACTGGAGAAGAGGGTGCTTTCCAATTACTTTGGAAATATTGCTTTTGCATATGAGGATTATGGATATCCTTACTGTCTGACGACTACGATCTTTAATACGGGAATCAGTTGTCCGAGAGATTATTCTGAGAAAGAAATCAAAAGAATTGAGAAAACGGAAAAGAATCTCCCGGAAACGCAGGAAGAAAAGCGTCCGAATATTCTGTTTTTGCAGTTGGAATCATTCTTTGATCCTACGCTGGTTAATTACCTGAATATTTCAGAAGACCCGATTCCGACATTCCGTAAGCTGATGGAGGAATATTCTTCCGGATATTATAAGGTTCCGTCTGTCGGTGCAGGTACTGCCAATACAGAGTTTGAATCCATTACAGGAATGAGTATGCATTATTTCGGACCCGGGGAGTATCCTTACAAGAGTATTCTGAAAGAGACTACCTGTGAGAGTGCACCTTATGTACTGAAGAATCTGGGCTATACCACCCATGCGGTTCATAATAATGAGGCAAACTTCTATGGCAGAAGATCTATTTTTCCGAATCTCGGATTTGATACCTTTACTTCCGAAGAGTACATGGCAAGAGAGAACGAGAAGAATCCAAATGGCTGGGTAAAGGATGAGGTTCTGACAGATGAAATCCTGAAATGTCTGGATTCCACTGAGGGACCGGATTATGTATATACTATTTCCGTACAGGGACATGGTGCATATCCGGATGAGCAGATTCTGGAGGATCCTGAGATTACAGTTTCCGGTGCACCGACTGAGGAAGGGAACAATAAATGGGAATATTACGTAAATGAGATCCATGAGATGGATAGTTTTGTCAAAGAGCTGACAGACAAGCTTGCAGATTATCCTGAGGATGTTGTTCTGGTTATGTATGGTGACCATCTTCCGACCATGGGACTGACTGTCGAGGATCTGGATAATAAGTACCTGTTCCAGACAGAATATGTCATGTGGGATAATTTCGGGCTTCAGAAGAAGGAGGAAAACCTGGCTGCCTACCAGATGGCCGCAGAAGTCATGGACCGTGTGGGAATCCATGAGGGAACGATTTTCCGTTATCATCAGGCAAGAAGAAATACCAAGAATTATCAGGTGGATCTGGAAACCTTACAGTATGACCTGCTTTACGGAGAACGTTATTCTTACGGAGGTGAGAGTCCTTATCTTCGCACCAGAATGCGTATGGGAATCTATGATGTGACATTGGATTCTATTCAGTGTATTTCGGAGACAGATCATACATATTACATCAAGGGAACGGAATTTACGCCGTCGAGTGAAGTGAAACTGAACGGAGAATGGTACGATACGGTTTATGTCAATCCGACTACGCTGATGATTACGGGTACAGAGCTGAATGATTTTGACAGGCTGGCGGTAATCCAGCGAAGTAACAGTTCGACAAGAAAACCATTAAGTAAGAGTTATGACCGTTCCTGCTATGCGCTTTATTCAGAGAATAAATGGAAATTAAATAACAATACCGATACGGAATAACAGCGAAACCAGATTTTGTCGGATAAAATATTACGATTGGTACTGGACATCTTCCACCACTATTATATAATGTTAGAGTAACTAGAAAAGTTACGGGATTATCCCGGCGGGTCCCAAGTTCAAAAGTCTTATCGTGCAGGCACGAACGACTTTTTGAAATTGGGACCCTGGATATCTCAAATACATTATAGATAAGTGGTGGAATTTTTTATGAATTACGAAGAAGCAGTTGCTTATATTGATGAAACTCCGAAATTTACAAAGAAAAACAGTCTGGATCACACGAAAGAATGTTTAAGAAGACTTGGAAATCCACAGGATAAATTTAAAGTTATCCATGTGGCGGGAACAAATGGAAAAGGAAGTACCTGTGCATTCCTGACATCTATTCTCAGGGAAGCGGGTTACTCCTGCGGATTGTTTACTTCTCCTCATCTGGTTGAGATCAATGAGAGATTCCAGATCAATGAAGTAAATATTGACAATGATACATTTCTGAAAGCTTTTGAGAAAGTAAAAGCACTTGCAGATGAACTGGTTGCAGAGGGAAGCTATCATCCGACTTATTTTGAAATGCTGTTTCTGATGGGAATGGTGATTTTTGCAGAGGCAGGAGTGGATTATGTAACTCTGGAAACAGGCCTTGGCGGCAGAATGGATGCAACGACTGCGGTGGAGAATCCGGTTGCATGTGTCATTACTTCTATCAGTCTGGATCATATGCAGTATCTGGGTGACACAGTTGCCAAGATCGCAGGAGAGAAGGCGGGAATTATTGTTTCTGGTGTTCCGGTAATCTATGATGGAAATGATCCGGATGCAGCGGAAGTGATTTCTGCAAAGGCGAAAGAAATGGGAAGTCCGGCTTATGAGGTAAAGAGAACAGATACGGAAATTATCAGAAATACTTCGTCAGGCATTGATTTTTCATTCCGAAATAAGTATTATGGGGATACAGTTTTCTCAATTCCGTTTATTGCGAAATATCAGGTAATGAACAGTGCGCTTGCCCTGAAGACAATAGAAGTTTTGCAGGGTGTGATTCCTGTGTCTGTGGATAAGATTCATGAGGGAATAGCCAGAACACGCTGGCAGGGAAGAATGGAAACAGTACTTCCTGGCGTGATCGTGGACGGTGCGCATAATGAAGATGGAGTAGAGAAATTTGTGGAAACAGCGGAACATTTCCAGAAAGAATGTCCGTTGACGTTACTTTTCTCAGCGGTAGATGATAAAGACTATACGGATATGATACATACGATCTGTAGCAGAATCAGGTTTCGTCATGTGGTGGTGACTTCTGTAGGCGGATACCGCGAAGTTCCGGCAGAGAGATTCGCAAAACTTTTTACAGGGGCAGGAGCTGCATCAGTGGAAGCTGTGGAGGATATTAACCAGGCATTTTCCAAAGCTTTAGAAGCAAAGGAAGAAGATGGCATGCTTTTCTGCGTGGGTTCACTGTATCTTGTTGGTGAGATTAAAGATATTATCAGGAGAAATAAGAAATGATAGACTATGAAGAGGAACTGAAGAAATTTGAACCATGTCTGGACGTGGCAGATGCGGAGGGCGCAATCTATGACAGAGAACTGACAGATATTCTGGATGTTCTTCAGGAGGTTCTCCGGGAAGCGAAGAGCGGAAGACGGGTAAAATAAGGAGAAACACATGAATTGTATGAATTGCGGTGCGTTCCTGGTAGACAAGGACCTGGATTACTGTCCGAAATGTGGATGTAATGTACTGATTCAGAAGAAGGTAGATTATCTTTCCAGAAAGTGCTATAACGAGGGTCTGGAGAAAGCCAGTGTCCGCGATCTTTCAGGGGCAATCAGCTGTCTGAAGCAGAGCCTCATGTATAATAAGCATAATATTCAGGCAAGAAATCTTCTTGGACTGGTGTATTTTGAGACAGGAGAAGTTGTGGCTGCACTCAGTGAATGGGTAATCAGCAAGAATCTGCAGCCGTCCAGAAATCTGGCATCGGAATATATTAATAAATTGCAGGCGAATTCCAATAAACTTGAAGCAATCAATGAGACGATCAGAAAATATAATGATGCGTTGAATCTTTGCCGGGAAGGTCATGAGGATATGGCGGCTATCAGACTGAAGAAGATTCTTACACAGAATCCAAAACTGATAAAGGGCTATCACCTTCTTGCGCTGGTGCAGATTAAAGAGGGAGAATATAACAAGGCAAGGCGGACTTTAAGGAAAGCTGCGAAGATTGATAAAACAAATACAACGACGCTTCGATTTTTAAGTGAGATTGATGAGCAGACCGGTGTATCAACACGTCTGGACCGCCAGAATAAAAGAAGTAAAAAACAGGTGGACAGCAGTGAGAGTGATATGGTAATCCGCACGCCGCAGTATAAAGAGAAATCGAGAGTTTCTCTGTTCTTTACTCTGATTGCCGGATTTGCGGCAGGCTTACTGGCGTTTTATCTTCTGGCTGTTCCTGCGATACGTCAGGGAATATACAGAGAAGCGAATCAGCAGATCGTGAAATATAGTGATGCGGTGTCGAGTCAGGGAGCAGAGCTGACGAAAGCGCAGAGTCAGGCGCAGGAGTCCGGGGATACTGTAGAAGCGGCATCAAAGCAGATTGAAGAAGAGAAGAAAAAGAGCAGCAGTTATGAAGCTCTGATCGAGGCATATGCGGCGTTACAGCAGCAGAATATGGATGAAGCGGCGCTTAAGATTCAGAATGTCTATGCGGATCTGCTGTCAGCGGATCTGAAGGGAATTTATAATACTATCTGTAACAGTACGGGAACGACTGGAATCGAAGGAACTACGGATGGTACATCAGCAGATGGAACTGACAGTACAGATGTTAATGACAATGGAGATAGTGCAGATACATCAGGGAATTCTTCTTCGGATGTGACAGATGAAGGAAGCTATGATACGAGTTCTTATGACAGTGGAAATTATGATGACACTTCCTATGATGACAGCTCTTATGATAGCGGAAGTTATGACGACGGCTCCGATGATGGAAGTTATGATAGTGAAAACTATGATGAAAGTTCCTATGACGATGCAGGTTACTGATAATATCAAGTTAGGGACAAAAGACCTTTTGACCCTGATATCATAATATGGAAAGATACAAAAGAGATGCATGTAATATATGCATCTCTTTTGCGTTATAGAGAGGAGAAGCTTTATGGAAAACAGATTTGAAATACAGGGAAACTGTCTGATTATTCATTTGCCAAAAGAAGTGGATCATATGGTAACAGATGAGATCCGCAGAGATTCTGATGAGATCATCAGAAAAAAATATATCCGGACAATTACCTTTGATTTTTCTGGAACGACATTTATGGACAGTTCGGGTATCGGACTGCTCATGGGAAGATACCGGATGATGGGAATGAGGGGTGACTGTATACAGGCAACAGGGGTGAATTCTTATATTGAGAAGCTTTTGCATTTGTCCGGAGTATATAAGTTTGTGGAAATCTGTTAATGGGTACTTAGATGAAGGGGGTAGGCAGATATTATGGAAAATACCAATGAAATGAAGATCGTATTTGACAGCAGGCCTGAAAATGAGGGACTTGCAAGAGTAGCTGTGGCTGCTTTCTGTACTCAGTTAAACCCTACTTTGGAAGAGGTGTCAGATCTGAAAACTGCGGTATCAGAAGCTGTTACAAATTGCATTATTCATGCCTATGAAGGAAAAGTGCAGAAAATAGAAGTCCGGTGCAGAATGCAGGGACGGGTCATATGGGTTGATGTAATTGATAAAGGAATAGGGATAGAAAATATTTCGAAAGCCATGGAACCGATGTTTACTACCAAGCCGGAGAAGGACAGATCCGGGATGGGATTTACCTTTATGGAAGCATTTATGGACGAGGTGACTGTGGAATCACAGGTGGGGGATGGAACAACGGTTCATATGAAAAAAACAATCGGGAGGTAATAATGGATCATACTCTTGCTTTGATCACAAAATCGCAACAGGGGGATAAAAAGGCAAGAGATACAGTGTTTGAAGAAAATACAGGATTGATATACAGTGTGGCGAAAAGATTTGTCGGGCGCGGGGTGGAAATGGAAGATCTTATTCAGATAGGAAGTATTGGCCTGCTTAAGGCGGTAGACCATTTTAATGCTTCGTTTGAAGTGAAATTTTCAACTTATGCAGTACCGATGATCGCAGGTGAGATTAAGAGATATCTTCGGGATGATGGAATCTTAAAAGTAAGCAGGAGCCTGAAAGAAAATTGTGTCAGGATTTACAGCGCAAGGGAAAAACTGGAAAAAGAACTGGGGAGAGAACCGGTAATGGAGGAAATAGCCCAAAGTGCACAGCTTTCTGTAGATGAAGTGGTGATGTCACTGGAATCGGGGGCAGAAGTTGAGTCTTTGCATAAGATTATCTATCAGGGTGATGGAAATGATATTTCGCTTATGGACAGGCTTCAGGAAAAAGAAAATGGACAGGATGCTGCGTTGAATCGTATTTTTCTGGATGAAATATTAAAGAAGCTGGATGCAAGAGAACGCCAGCTGATATATATGAGATATTTTAAAGATATGACGCAGACAGAAATTGCTGCCGAGATGGGAATCTCACAGGTGCAGGTATCCAGAATGGAGAAAAGAATTTTAAAACAATTAAAAGACCAGACATAGTATATATCAGGTGGTAAATAGAAAAAGAGTATGCAGATAACAAGTGATATTTCCCGATAAGCAGGTAAATATCACTTGTTTTGCATACTCTTTTTGTGTTTGCGTATATACGTTAAGTTATATTGGTTATGGTTTGGGTTGCTTTCGATGACTTACATGGTTCTCTGAGATCTGAAGATTACATTCTTGTATTTCAGAAGAGCTGTCTGAAGAATCAGTCCTATTACAGCACAGGAAACAACCTCTCCGACACCTACAGTCAGCATCATAAGCGGAATCGGAAGATTCACTCCGTATCCGAAACGGAGTACGAATGGTACAATGACTGCGTTCGCCACGATTGGCGGAATCGGTGCAAGAAAACGATTACAGTTGCGAAGCTTGTAAGTAAATACAGCACCGATCAGTGTTGCAATGCTTCCGAAGATGATATCTACCGGAATCGCGCCGCCAAAAAGATTGGCGATGATACATCCGACAAATAATCCCGGGATTGCAGCTGGTGTAAAGAATGGCAGAATTGTCAGTGCCTCAGAAAAGCGGATCTGGACTTCGCCATAACTAAGCGGTGCAAATAAAACTGTCAGAACTACATAAATAGCTCCGATTGCAGCCGCCTCTACAAGAAACTGTGTACCTTTGTTTTTCATATTCAATTATCTCCTTTAGTATTTTTTTTACGAGTGGAAGGTTTCGAACACTCGGCTGAAAGTATATCACTTTTTCTGCATCCGGTCAATATCTTCTATGATAGTTTTATTGACATCATCTTCGTACAGGCGCATTTGTATCTGCATAGGAGTGGGATCGGTGGTGATCTTCATATGACCAAAGTGATTAAAGAAGAACAGGACGCCAAGCCCGATTCCTATGGAATATGTGATTTCCAGAACAGTAAAATGATTGGAAACCTGTCCTGTAACCTGTGTATAAATCTGATCAAAAAGGCTGCCAACGTCTACGTCATTATTAAATGTCATAATAGAAAATCCGGCACCGAAAAAAGTAGCCAGACCGACGAAAATAATTTTACACCACTGCCAGATGATGCCGGGACCAGGCTTATTCTTAAATGTAATGATAAAGTTTTCTTCACCAATCGTATTGATTTCAAGATCTGGTTCTTTTTTCTGAATTTCAGTGATCAGGTCCATGACAGACATCACGTAACGGCCGGGTTTATCAGGTGCAAGATTTGCTACAGGCATTACACGCAGACGGTTTAAAATTTTGCTGTTGCTGCAGGAGAGTTTCGCTATGTCCTGCAGGTAAATATGCGGGTGGGTTACCTGGATATTCTGATCTAATTGCAGATAGAGAGTATCGCTCATGTCAAATCATCCTTTCATTTTCGGCTTGAAAATAAGGCTTGCGAGATAAGAAAAAATAAGAGCTGCGGAGACACCGACCGCACATGCGGTGAAACCACCCATAAAAAGTCCGATCAGACCATTTTCATCGATGGCTTCTTTTATTCCTTTCCACAATACATTGCCAAATCCGAGCAAAGGAACAGATGCGCCTGCTCCTGCAAATTCTACAAACGGCTGATAAATGCCAATGGCGCTTAAAACAGAACCGGTGCAGACCAGAAGTACCATAATACGGCCAGGCATAAGTTTTGTCCTGTCAAGCAGAATCTGAACCAGGGCACAGATGAGTCCTCCCGTCCAGAAAGCATTAAAATAGTCCATGTTTTTCCTCCTTCTATTTACATCATCTCAGGAACTTTATATTGTTCAATAACAACGGCATGTGCGATTCCGGGAATAGAGTCCCCTTCGTTGAAACTTACTTTTGATAACAATGCTCCGGTGGGGACAAATAGAATTCGTTTCCAGTTATTATTTATGATACCTGGTAATATATGTCCGGCTAAAACAGAAGCAGCACATCCACATCCGCTGCCGCCGGAATGTGTGTCCTGAGTTTCTGAGTCATAAATCAACATGCCGCAGTCCTGATGTATGGAAGAGATATCAAATCCTTTTTCTAAGAGAAGGTCGAAGAGGATTTTCTGACCTATCAGGCCGAGATCACCTGTGAAAATAGCATCGTAATCTTCAGGCTTGCGGTTGAAATCTTTTAGATTCTGGGCTATGGTATCGCACGCGGCAGGAGCCATGCATCCGCCCATGTTAAAGGAATCCTTAAATCCGAAGTCAACCAGTCTGCCGGTGGTGATTCCTGTTATGACGGCACAGGTATTTTGATGGCGGAGAGAGTTGGAGTTTTTGGCAGCAGAACGGGATGGAGGTTCGTATCCGAGTACACAGGCTCCGGAACCAGTGACCGTCCAGGTAGCAGATAGGGGTCTTTGATTTCCATATCCCAGGGGAAAACGAAATTCCTTTTCTGCGCTGGCAAAATGGCTGGAGGTAGCGCAGAGGATATGCTTTCCGTAGCCGCCTGCTACACACAAAGAGCCAAGGGAAAGAGACTCGCCCATAGTGGAACATGCACCGAAAAGACCATAAAACGGAATTCCAAGATCTGCTGTTCCGAAAGAAGATGCAACAGTCTGGGCGAGCAGGTCACCGGCGAAAAGAAAACGGATATCAGATGCCTGCAGACCGGCTTTCCGGATTGCTAGCAATGCGGTTTCCTTTTGCATAGTGCTTTCGGCTGCTTCCCATGTATCCGTACCGAACAAGGGATCTTCGCATACTTTGTCGAAACAGGATCCTAATGGGCCTTCGCCTTCTTTCTGACCGACAATCGAGGCACAGCTTTGGATAAAGACGGGATTTTTAAATGAGACACTGGATGTACCGAGAGTTAGTTGATTCTTCATATGAAACCTCCTGTGAGATAAATCTGAAAAGATAAATATTCGGTAGTTGTCTGTTTCGCAAAATATTTTAACCAAATCAAGTAAGTCCCCTGCTTCAATTGCGAATATCTGATTGATTTTGTATCTACAAAAGCATGGAACAGTTATGTGAAAAGATAGTAAATAACACCAAGAATCCACGAACTTAAAATTCCATACAGAATTACGGGACCTGCGATGGTGAATATCTTGCATCCGATGCCAAAGACCTGCCCCTCTGCTTTGTATTCGATGGCGGAAGCGGCGACAGAGTTGGCAAACCCGGTGATTGGCACAAGACCTCCGGCTCCTCCGAATTTTCCGATTTTGGAATAAAGATTAAGACCGGTAAGGATAACGCTGATCAGTATCAGAATAAGGGAACACCAGGAACCGGAAGTATCTTTGTCAAGTCCGAGACTTTTGGCATAATTTAGGATAAACTGTCCCAGAACACAGATGATACCGCCTGTGAAAAAGGCTTTGCACATATTTAGCCCCAGGCTGTGAACAGGGGTGATTTTTTTTACGTAGTCCTGATATTGTTTTTGCTGCTTTTGTTGTTTTTGAGTTGAAATATTACCTGACATAAGATTTTCTATGTTCTCCTTTCTTTTATGATAATTATCTGGAAATCATGGAAGCCATCCGTTATAATAGTAAATCAGTGAGCCGACTGCTTTGCCGAATGCGACACACAAAATGGTAAAGGAGAGGCCCTTTTGGAAACGGATTCTTCTTGCAAAGATGGGAAAAATATCTGCCATTTCTGCAAGTGCCATGATCCATCCTCCGAGAAAGATTCCTGAAAAGAGCCCGTACAAAATCAAAAAAGGAGTACCGGCAGGGATGTTCCATTGAAAGAGATAGAACAGATTTCCAAGCTCTGTTCCGAATAATGTAATGTCCTCATATAGCATGATATGGTCTGCGGTATGTGTAATGCCTGCATAACGCGGGACAATAGAGAGCCCGATCAGAAGCCCGATCAGTCCTCCGGCAATGATAAAGCCGGAGCATAGTCCGATAAATCCGAGAAAGATCTGCTGTAGCATGTCTGCCTCCTGAATAAGATGACGAATTGCTGTGCCTGTGATAGGTATTATGGCGGAATCATAAAATTATATACATCAATTCTAAAGAATGTATGAAGAACTGTACTTTTGGGGAGAAAAATAGTATAATATCCTGTACAGATATTGATTCGTAGGAGGTTTTTGTATGCCGGATGCTTTTTCCAGAATGGAAATGCTGCTTGGTGATGCAGGGGCTGATAAACTTGGCAAAGCAAGAATCGCTGTTTTCGGGCTTGGCGGAGCAGGTTCTTTTGCTGCCGAGGCGCTGGCCAGATGTGGTGTGGCGAGCCTTACACTTGTGGATAATGGGATCGTGTCTGTTACTGACATTAACAGACAGTTATATGCGCTGCGATCTACTGTTGGAAAAAGTAATGTTCAGATTGCCAAGATGAGGATCCGAGATATTGATGAGGGCATTCTGGTGCACACATACGAAACGTTTTATAATAATGAAACAGCCGGAATGTTTGATCTGAAAAATTATGATTATATTATAGATGCCATGAATACTGTGGAATCTAAGCTTTTACTGATTGAGAATGCAAAGATCAGTAAAACGCCAATCATATCCTGTATGAGTACAGACGACAGGATGGATCCGTCAAAACTGGAGATCGTGGATATTTCCAGAAGTGTTCTGTGTCCGATAGCGAAACAGATAAGAACAAAATTGCGTAAAAAAGGAATCCGAAAAGTAAAGGTGCTTTCCTCGAGAGAGAAAATATCAGATATACAGCTGCATGGAAGTATTTCTTTCATGCCGGGAGCAGCAGGAATGATGCTGGCCGGTGTGGTGGTTAAAGATTTGCTTGGAAAATCTGACAGGAAGCACAGATACAAAAAATAATGTTACTGTTTACTTCGTTCTCAGTGACAAAATAATAAAATAGAAAGATTGAGGAATGAAATCTATGAATCAGAATATAATAGAGAAATTTACTGATCTGCTGGGGAAAGAGAAAGTCAAGGTAAATGAACCGATGAACCGTCACACGACATTTCGCATTGGTGGTCCGGCAGATTGTTTTTTATTGCCTTCTTCACAGGAGGAATTGCAGGAGATTATTAAGATATGCAGTGATGAAAAACTGCCATATTTTATTTTGGGAAATGGAAGCAATCTTCTGGTAAGTGATGCCGGCTACAGAGGCGTAATCATACAGCTTTACAGAAACTATGGTGAGATTACGGCAGAGGGGAATATGATTCGTGCAAAGGCGGGCGCTTTGCTATCTCAGATTGCCGCTGCAGCTAAGAATGCATCTCTGACAGGCTTTGAGTTTGCCGGAGGAATCCCGGGAACATTAGGTGGCGCAGTTGTCATGAATGCGGGTGCTTATGGCGGTGAGATGAAAGACATCCTGAAAGAAGTAACCGTTATGACTGAAAAAGGAGAAATTCTTACACTTCCGGCGGAAGAACTGGAAATGGGGTACCGTACAAGTATCATTAAGAAAAAAGGATATCTGGTGCTTGGCGCAGTAATCGTTCTGGAACAGGGAGAACAGGAAGTAATTAAGGCGAGAATGAAAGAGCTGACAGAGCAGAGAGTAAGCAAACAACCCTTAGAGTATCCGAGCGCAGGAAGTACGTTTAAACGCCCGGAGGGATATTTTGCAGGAAAACTGATCATGGATGCAGGACTGTGTGGATATCAGACTGGTGGTGCACAGGTGTCAGAGAAGCATTGCGGATTTGTGATTAACAAGGGAAATGCAACTGCGACAGATGTGTGCAGACTGATTAAGGATGTGCAGGATAAAGTAAAAGAGCAGTTTGGCGTGACTCTTGAACCGGAAGTAAAGTTCCTTGGAGATTTCGAAGATACAGACTTACAGATTAGTACATCGTTTCGTAAATAACTATACCGATTACGCAGAATGCGGATTTGAGTGTGTAGATAAGTGGTATAGTTATTTCGAAAACGATGTATTAGGTGACAGGAGATAAAAAATGCGTTTTGTAATAGTTACAGGAGTATCAGGTGCCGGAAAAACCGCTGCATTAAAAATGCTGGAGGACGCAAATTATTTTTGCGTAGATAATCTTCCGATTCCTTTGCTGGAAAAATTTGCATCACTGATGCCGGAGATACATGGAGAAGATGTACAGAATGTTGCGTTGGGAATCGATGCCAGAAGCGGACGTTCATTAGATGAACTGGAAGTTGTTCTGGACAGAATGAAGAAGGCAGGATATGATTTTGAAATCCTGTTTCTGGATGCCCAGGACAGCGTTCTGGTTAAGAGATATAAGGAGACCAGAAGGAGTCATCCGCTTGCTATGGGCGGAAGAGTTGATGATGGGATTCGGTTGGAAAGAGAAAAGATGCGTTTTTTGAAAGAGCGAGCAGACTACATTATTGATACCAGCCATCTTCTGACAAGGGAACTGAAACAGGAGATTGACAGGATATTCGTTGATAATCAGGAATTCTGCAATATGATGATTTCTGTATTATCATTTGGATTTAAATATGGAATTCCGGCGGATGCGGATCTTGTATTTGATGTTCGTTTTTTGCCGAATCCGTATTATATAGATGAATTAAGGCCGCTGACAGGATTGGATGAACGTGTTTTTAATTATGTAATGGACTGTGATACCGCAAGAGCATTTGCAGATAAACTGGAGGATATGATAAACTTCCTTATTCCTAATTATGTGAAAGAAGGAAAGACAAATCTTGTGATTGCAATTGGATGTACCGGGGGAAAACATCGTTCTGTCACACTGGCGAGAGAATTATACTCCAGACTTTCAAAGAATACAAAATATGGTTTCAGGCTGGAACACAGAGATGTAGAGAAAGACCGTCTGGTAAAAAAACAGGAAGGATGATACAGAAGAGATGTCTTTTTCGGGGATGGTAAAGGAAGAACTTTTCAGACAGATTGGATCTGCCAGACATTGTAAAATGGCGGAACTGGCTGCAATGTTGTGTTCCTGTGGAAAAATGGAATATTTTTCAGGGGAGAGCAAATTAAAGATCCAGACGGAAAATGAAGCAGTTGCAAGAAAGTGCTTTACATTATTACAAAAAACATTTAATATAGAGAGAGAAGTATCTGTACGTGAGAACAGCCACCTGAAGCGGGTAAAGGTATATGTGATTGAGATATCTGATCCCGAAGAGATCCAGGTAATTTTTCAGGCGTTAAGGCTTGTCGCGGACAGTGTCGGCCATGGTGCGCTTATGCTGGCGGATATGCTGCTGGTACAGCAGAATTGTTGCAAGCGGGCGTTTATCAGGGGAGCTTTTCTGGCATCGGGTTCAATCAGTGATCCGGAGAAAGGGTATCATTTTGAAATTGTGTGTCCTGATGTAAGAAAGGCAGAACAGTTACAGGTGGTCATTCGTAGTTTTTCAGTAGATGCTAAGATCGTACAGCGCAAGAAATCATATGTGGTCTATGTGAAGGAAGGTGCGCAGATCGTGGATATGCTTGCAGTTATGGAAGCTAACGTAGCATTGATGGACCTGGAGAACATCCGTATACTGAAAGAAATGAGAAATTCTGTAAACAGAAAAGTTAACTGTGAGACTGCGAATATTAATAAAACAGTAAATGCAGCTGTCAAGCAGATAGAGGACATCAGGCTGATTCAGCAAAGAATGGGATTTGAACAGCTTAATGAGGGGCTTGCACAGATTGCAGAACTCCGGATGCAATATCCGGAAGCTACATTAAAAGAATTAGGAATGATGTTGAGCCCACAGGTGGGCAAATCGGGAGTCAATCACCGCTTGAGAAAGCTGAGTGCAATGGCTGACGAACTGCGGGAGAAACAAGGAGGAGAATTATTATGATCAAAAAACCAATCACCATTAATTTATCCACAGGTCTGGAAGCACGTCCGGTAGCACAGCTGGTGCAGGTTGCAAGCCAGTTTAACAGTGAGATTTATGTAGAGATTGGAAAGAAACGCGTGAACGCAAAGAGCATTATGGGCATGATGACTCTTGGACTTGATGCGGGAGAAGAAATTACATTATCTGCAAATGGTGATGATGAAGCGGCTGCTATGACAAGCATTGAGGAGTATTTAAGTAATCAGTAATCTCAAAATGATTTCTCAGAATATCGGACACATCCGGAAGGGAAGACCGCTTTCCGGGTGTGTTTTGTCGTATTATGGGTGATTATAAGTTGACCGTACGAAAAAAACAGGTTATAATGAGCAAAAAGATAACTGCGAAGTGTTGAACAGTTATGCGAAAGAATAAAAATGAGGAGCGTAACAGATGTCAAAATTTCTGAAATTTATTGTACATTTTATAGTGATATGCACCATTGTCTGTGTTGTTGGTCTGGCAGTTCCGCCGTTCTTTGGAATCACAACAGAAATCATGGATGATTCCGGCAAGGAGACAAACCTGCCGATAGGATCCGTTACTTATGCAATCCCAGCGAAAGCTTCAGAAGCAGCTGTAGGCGATTTTATTCTTTATCAGAGTGATTCTAAAGCATATCGATATATGATCACAGAGATGGATAAAAAGAATAATATTTTTAAAGTGGTAGATTCTACAGATAAGGATGCAGAACCTATTACTGTTGAAGTAAAGAAGTATATTCCGAAGGTTGTTATCACGATTGGATATGTAGGATATCTTCTGACTGCTACAGAGAGTATAGAAGGTCTTATTATTCTTGGACTTGCTGTTCTTTTCCTTATCATCCTTTACATAGTTGCTGAGCTTTTGAAGAAAGAACCACAGGATGATTATGATGACACAGATACAGAACCAGGTTATGTCAAGAGCAAAAAGGAACTTAAGAAAGAAGAGAAAGCAAGAGAAAAACGCTACAAAGAAGAAGAACGTCAGATAAAGAAAGAAGAACGTGCACGTAAGAAGGGAAAAGCGCCGGAGAGAAAGAAAATTAAGACAGGTGGCTTTGTAGATGAGATCTATGAAGACGATCTGGAACCGACACAGCCAGAACAGCCAACAGCAGTACAGGCAGCTACAAGCGAAGCACATGAACTTCTTAAAAAAGAGATTGCAGCGGCTACCGCAGATGAGCAACTCAAAACTGAAAAACCAGTGCAGCCAGTGGTGCAGCAACCACAGGCGCAGCGGGAAGTTATTTCCGGAAAAACTGAGGTGATCGTGCCACAGGTAAAAGAACAGCTCAAACAGATGATGAGCGCTTCTGACAGAAAGCCTGTAGAGAAAGAGGAAGAAGCAGATGAAGAGAAACCTGTAGAAATCAAACGAATGGTAATTCCGTCATGGTCAGCTGCGCAGATCGCAGAGAGTGCAAAGAATCAGGGCGATGCCCCGGATATCGTGAGAGATGATGTGACAAAGGTCACATTGTTTGATTATTCTGATATCATTGCAGATGAGAAGCCTGTCAGAGCAGAAGGGCAGACACTGGAGAAATAAAACAGAAGAATGAAATAATAATGGAACGTGTTTCTTCCTATTATAATATAGAAGAAACACGTTCTTTCTATATTAATATTGATGATTATAGCTGTAAGGATCGGAGTTAATGGTTACTGTTCGTTCTACGTAGAGCTACGTAGCGAAGCGGATTGCGAATATCCGCTTGACTAAATATAATTATATAGAAACATCATATATGATGGATAAAAAGTCTTAAAAATATTGTACGGAATCAAATACAAAAAAATAATAAAAAAATGAAAAAAACACTTGCATTTTTCTGAGAGGTCGTGTATACTCTCAATTGTTGTGACATTGATAGCAATGAAGCGCGAGGTTGCTGCCACAGAGATGGCAGGTTTTCCGTGGAGCGAATGTCAAGTTTGAAAACTGACGACAAGTCACTGTACAAGTTCAGAAGACCATCCAGGGATGGCGTGTGTGGTAAGAATTCGAAAGACACACACGGAGATGTGTACAGTCGCCGCTTGTCGTACTGCTTGAAAAGTACGAATAGGAGGAGACTTTTTTTATGGCAAATCAGGTAATGAGAATCACATTAAAGGCTTATGATCATCAGTTAGTAGATGCATCAGCAGCAAAAATCATCGAAACTGTTAAAAAGAACGGAGCAATGGTAAGCGGACCGGTTCCACTTCCAACTAAGAAAGAGGTTGTTACAATCTTAAGAGCCGTTCATAAATACAAAGATTCCAGAGAACAGTTCGAACAGAGAACTCATAAGAGACTGATCGATATCCTTACACCAACACAGAAGACAGTAGATGCTCTGTCAAGACTGGAAATGCCAGCAGGTGTTAACATCGATATCAAAATGAAGACTAAATAAGGCATTGAACACTTAATGAGTATGTAATGCGAATTTAGTGAGAAAGCCCACCTCGACACTTAATGAGCGAGAACAAATTTAGTGACGATGGTGTCTCAACTATGATAATGCTATAAGCATTAAGCTATTTACTATATGATTGCCGGTAATCGGTAATCCGCTATAAGGAGGAAGAAAGAATGAAGAAAGCTATTTTAGCTACTAAAGTCGGAATGACTCAGATCTTCAATGAAGACGGCCAGTTGATTCCGGTAACAGTTTTACAGGCTGGCCCTTGTGTCGTAACTCAGGTTAAGACAGAAGAGAACGATGGATACGAAGCAGTTCAGGTTGGATTCGGAGACATCAGAGAAAGCCTTGTTAACAAACCGGAAAAAGGACACTTTGACAAAGCTGGCGTTGCAGTAAAGAGATTCGTTAAAGAGTTCAGATTTGATAACGCTGCTGAATATACAGTAGGACAGGAAATTAAAGCTGATATCTTTGCAGACGGCGATCACATTGATGCAACAGCTGTTTCCAAAGGTAAAGGTTTCCAGGGTGCGATCAAGAGACATGGTCAGTCAAGAGGACCTATGGCTCATGGTTCCAAATATCACCGTCATGCAGGTTCCAATGGTGCTTGTTCTGATCCGAGCAAGGTATTCAAAGGAAAACACATGCCAGGTCATATGGGAAATGTTCAGGTTACTGTACAGAACCTTGAGATCGTACGCGTAGATACAGAAAATAACTTACTGTTAGTTAAAGGTGCTGTTCCAGGACCTAAGAAATCTTTGGTAACAATCAAAGAGACAGTAAAGTCCTTATAATAAGAAAGGAGGAGCACACAAATGGCAAACGTAACTGTTTATAATATGGAAGGCAACGAAGTTGGAACAATGGAACTGAATGATGCAGTATTCGGCGTAGAAGTCAATGAGCATCTTGTTCACCTTGCTGTTGTTCGTCAGCTTGCAAATAATCGCCAGGGTACTCAGAAAGCTAAAACACGTTCTGAAGTAAGCGGCGGCGGAAGAAAACCGTGGAGACAGAAAGGAACAGGTCATGCTAGACAGGGTTCCATCCGTGCACCACAGTGGACTGGCGGCGGTGTTGTATTCGCTCCGGTACCAAGAGATTATGAAGTAAAAATGAACAAGAAAGAAAGAAGAGCTGCTTTAAAATCTGCTCTGACTTCCAAAGTTCAGGACAATAAATTAGTAGTTGTTGATGCTCTTACATTAGCAGATGTTAAGACAAAGGAAATGCAGAAAGTTCTTACAAATCTGAAAGCTGAGAAAGCTCTGGTTATCACAGCAACAGATGACAAGAACGTAATCCTTTCCGCAAGAAACATCACTGATGTTCAGACTGCAACTCCAAGTACTATCAACGTATACGATGTTATGAACCACAACACCGTAATCGTAACCAAAGATGCTGTAGCATCCATCGAGGAGGTATATGCATAATGGCTGATATCAAGTACTATGACGTAATCAAGAAACCAGTGATTACAGAAAAATCTATGAATGCAATGGCTGAAAAGAAATACACTTTCTTAGTTCATCCAGAAGCAAACAAATCTCAGATCAAAGAAGCTGTAGAGAAAATGTTCGAAGGAACAAAAGTAAAGAGCGTTAACACCATGAATATGGATGGAAAGAAAAAACGCCGTGGTATGACAGTTGGAACAACTGCTAAAACCAAAAAAGCTATCGTAGCTCTGACAGAAGACAGCAAAGAAATCGAAATCTTCGAAGGACTTTAATTAACAGATAGCGATTATACGCATTCAAAAGCGTGAGGACAAATTTGAAAGGAGAACAAAAATGGGAATCAAAAGTTATAACCCATATACACCGTCTAGAAGACATATGACTGGTTCCGATTTCTCAGAGATCACAAAATCTACACCAGAGAAATCTCTTACCGTGTCTTTAAAGAAAAACGCTGGACGTAACAACCAGGGTAAGATCACAGTTAGACACCGCGGAGGCGGAAGCAGAAGAAAATACAGAATCATCGACTTCAAGAGAAGAAAAGATGGAATCCCTGCAACAGTAGTTTCCATCGAGTATGATCCAAACAGAACAGCAAACATCGCTCTTATCTCTTATGTAGATGGCGAGAAAGCATATATCCTTGCACCGGAAGGCTTAAAAGTAGGTCAGAAAGTTATGAACGGAGCTGATGCAGAAGTTCGTGTTGGTAACTGCTTACCATTAGAGCTTATCCCGGTTGGTACTATGGTACACAACATTGAGCTTCATCCTGGAAAGGGCGGACAGATGGTTCGTTCTGCTGGAAACGGCGCTCAGTTAATGGCTAAAGAAGGCAAATACGCAACACTGCGTCTGCCATCTGGTGAAATGAGAATGGTTCCGATCGTATGCCGCGCATCTGTAGGCGTTGTCGGAAACGGAGATCACAACCTGATTAACATCGGTAAAGCCGGACGTAAACGTAACATGGGTATCAGACCTACTGTTCGTGGTTCCGTAATGAACCCGAATGACCATCCACATGGTGGTGGTGAAGGAAAGACCGGTATCGGTCGTCCAGGTCCATGCACTCCATGGGGAAAACCTGCTCTTGGTCTGAAGACAAGAAAGAAAAACAAACCGTCCAACAAGCTCATCGTAAGAAGACGCGATGGAAAAGCATTATCGAAATAATAAGGAGGATTAAGCATGTCTCGTTCACTGAAAAAAGGACCTTTTGCAGATGCCAGCTTACTTAAAAAAGTAGACGCATTAAACGCTGCAAATGACAAATCCGTTATCAAAACCTGGTCACGCCGTTCTACAATCTTCCCGTCCTTCGTAGGACACACAATCGCTGTCCATGACGGAAGAAAACACGTGCCGGTATATGTAACAGAAGATATGGTTGGCCACAAGCTCGGTGAGTTCGTTGCAACCAGAACCTACAGAGGACACGGAAAAGACGAAAAGAAATCCGGTGTTCGCTAGTATTTGACTTTATATTCTGTCTGCTGCCCATGAGACAGCGGACAGGTTAACCTGATATTGAGAGAAAAAGGAAAGGAGGCACTTTAAAATGGCAAAGGGACATAGAAGCCAGATAAAAAGAGCCAGAAATGAGAGTAATAGAGAGACAAGACCGTCTGCAAAATTATCTTACGCAAGAATTTCTGTTCAGAAAGCCTGCTACGTGTTAGATGTAATCCGCGGTAAAGATGTGCAGACAGCACTTGGTATCTTAACATACAACCCAAGATACGCTTCCAGCGTTATCAAGAAACTTCTTGAGTCAGCAATTGCAAATGCTGAAAATAACAACGGAATGAATGCAGACAACCTCTACGTTGCAGCCTGCTATGCAGATAAAGGACCTACAATGAAGAGAATTCAGCCAAGAGCACAGGGTAGAGCTTACAGAATCGAAAAGAGAACAAGCCATATCACCATCGTGCTGGATGAAAGATAAGGAGGAAAAGCATGGGACAGAAAGTTAACCCACATGGCCTTAGAGTCGGTGTTATCAAGGATTGGGATTCAAGATGGTATGCTGATGCAGACTTCGCTGATTACCTGGTAGAAGACTACAACATCAGAACATTCCTTAAAAAGAAATTATACAGCGCAGGTGTTTCCAAAATCGAAATCGAAAGAGCATCTGACAGAGTTAAGATCATCATCTACACAGCTAAACCTGGTATCGTAATCGGTAAAGGCGGCGCTGAGATCGAAAAAGTTAAAGCTGAATTAAAGAAATTCACAGACAAAAAACTTATCGTAGATATCAAAGAAGTAAAGAGACCAGACAGAGACGCTCAGTTAGTAGCTGAGAATATTGCTTTACAGCTTGAGAACCGTATCTCTTTCAGACGTGCTATGAAATCTACAATGCAGAGAACAATGAAGGCCGGAGCAAAAGGTATCAAAACATCCGTATCCGGACGTCTTGGCGGTGCTGATATGGCTCGTACAGAGTTCTACAGCGAAGGAACTATTCCGCTTCAGACACTTCGTGCAGATATTGACTATGGATTCGCAGAAGCAGACACAACATACGGCAAAGTTGGCGTAAAAGCTTGGGTCTACAATGGCGAAGTACTTCCAACAAAAGGAACTAAGGAAGGGAGCGATAAATAATGTTAATGCCAAAAAGAGTAAAACGTCGTAAACAATTCCGTGGCTCCATGAGAGGAAAAGCCCTTAGAGGTAATAAAATCAATTATGGTGAATTCGGACTTGTTGCAACCGAACCGTGTTGGATCCGTTCCAATCAGATCGAGGCAGCCCGTGTTGCTATGACACGTTATATCAAACGTGGTGGTCAGGTTTGGATTAAGATTTTCCCAGATAAACCAGTAACAGCGAAACCAGCAGAAACACGAATGGGTTCCGGAAAAGGTGCCCTTGAATACTGGGTAGCAGTTGTTAAGCCAGGACGTGTAATGTTCGAAATTGCAGGCGTTTCAGAAGAAATCGCTCGTGAAGCATTACGTCTTGCAATGCACAAGTTACCATGTAAATGTAAAATCGTTTCTCGTGCAGACTTAGAAGGCGGTGATAACAGTGAAAATTAATAAATTCGTGGAAGATTTAAAGGCAAAATCAGCTGCAGAATTAAATGAAGAATTAGTAGCTGCTAAAAAAGAACTTTTCAATCTGAGATTTCAGAATGCAACTAATCAATTAGAGAATACAAGCCGCATTAAAGAGGTTCGCAAGAACATTGCAAGAATCCAGACAGTAATTACTGAGCAGGCTAACGCTTCCAAATAATAGGAGGAAACTATCGTGGAAAGAAATCTGAGAAAAACCCGCGTGGGTAAGGTTGTCAGCAATAAGATGGACAAAACCATTGTAGTTGCTATTGAAGACCATGTAAAACATCCTCTTTACAAAAAGATCGTGAAGAGAACATATAAATTAAAAGCTCATGACGAAAACAATGAGTGCAATATCGGTGATACCGTAAAAGTTATGGAAACCAGACCGTTATCCAAAGATAAAAGATGGAGACTGGTTGAAATCGTAGAGAAAGTTAAATAAGGAGGAGACCAGTATGATCCAGCAGGAAACTAGACTGAAAGTTGCCGACAACACTGGTGCAAAAGAAATCCTTTGTATTCGTGTTATGGGCGGCTCTACAAGAAGATATGCAAGCATTGGCGATACAATCGTTGCTACTGTTAAAGATGCAACACCAGGCGGCGTTGTTAAAAAAGGTGACGTTGTAAAAGCTGTTGTAGTTAGAACTAAAAAAGGCGCTCGTCGTAAAGACGGATCTTACATCCGTTTCGATGAAAATGCTGCCGTAATCATTAAAGACGACTTAACTCCGAGAGGAACACGTATCTTTGGACCAGTTGCCAGAGAACTTCGTGAGAAGAAATTCATGAAGATCGTTTCCTTAGCTCCGGAAGTATTATAGGAGGGTGCCTAATGTCAGCTATGAAAATTAAAAAAGGTGATACTGTAAAAGTTATCGCTGGTAAAGATAATGGCAAAGAGGGTAAAGTCCTTGCAGTTAACGCAAAAGACAATACCGTTGTTGTTGAGAATATCAACAAAGTTACAAAACACAGCAAACCATCTGCTGCAAATCAGCAGGGCGGAATCATCACAAAAGAAGCTCCATTGCACATCTCCAACGTTATGCTGGTTGTTGATGGACAGGCTACAAGAGTAGGATTCCAGATGGACGGCGACAAAAAAGTCCGCGTTGCTAAAAAGACCGGTAAGGTTATCGATTAATTAAGAGAGGAGGCATGACAAGTGAGTAGATTAAAAGAAATGTACAAAAATGAGATCATGGATGCCATGACCAAAAAATTTGGATACAAAAATGTTATGGAAGTGCCAAAACTCGACAAGATCGTAATCAATATGGGTGTTGGTGAAGCCAAAGAAAACGCTAAGCTTCTTGATGCTGCAATCGCAGATATGGAACTTATCACAGGACAGAAAGCAATCGCTACTAAAGCTAAAAAATCTGTTGCTAACTTTAAAATCAGAGAGGGTATGCCGATCGGTTGTAAAGTTACATTAAGAGGAGAAAAAATGTACGAGTTCGCTGATCGTCTGATCAACCTTGCACTTCCTCGTGTACGTGACTTCCGTGGTATCAACCCGAACGCATTCGATGGCCGTGGAAACTATGCTCTGGGTATCAAAGAGCAGCTTATCTTCCCGGAAGTTGAATATGATAAAGTTGACAAAGTAAGAGGTATGGACATCATCTTCGTTACTACAGCTAAGACTGATGAAGAAGCTCGTGAATTACTGACATTATTCAATATGCCGTTTGCAAAGTAATAGGAGGAACGATTCATGGCTAAAACAGCAATGAAAATCAAACAGCAGCGCAAACAGAAATTCTCCACAAGAGAATATACACGTTGCAATATTTGTGGACGTCCACATTCTGTTTTAAGAAAATACGGAATCTGCAGAATCTGCTTCCGTGAATTAGCTTACAAGGGACAGATCCCGGGCGTTAAGAAGGCTTCCTGGTAGGAACCGGATTTAAATATAAATAAACGATCGGCTGATTTTATCAGTCCGATCATGTGTCCAAACGAGATTTAAAATTAGGTAACAATGTAAATTATTAATATATATGCACATGTAAAGTCTGAAATAATAGGAGGAAACTAACATGACAATGAGCGATCCAATCGCAGATATGCTTACAAGAATTCGTAACGCAAACACTGCAAAACACGACACAGTAGATGTTCCGGCATCTAAGATGAAAATTGCAATTGCTAACATCCTTGTTGATGAAGGATATATTGCAAAATACGATTTAGTTGAAGATGGAGTTGTTAAAACTCTTCATATCACACTGAAATATGGTGAAGATAAAAACGAAAAAATCATCACTGGTTTAAAGAGAATCTCCAAACCTGGTCTTCGTATCTACGCAGGTAAGGATCAGCTTCCAAAAGTTCTTGGTGGACTTGGAATCGCAATTCTTTCTACAAACAAAGGTGTTATTACTGATAAAGAAGCTCGCAAACTTCAGGTTGGCGGCGAAGTATTAGCATTCGTTTGGTAATTTGAACCAAGATTTTTTATAGAGAACAAACTGAAAACAGAGAGGATGTAGCATCCTCTCCGATAATCTAAGTAAGGAGGACAAACATATGTCACGAATTGGTAGACTTCCGGTTGCTATTCCTGCAGGCGTAGAAGTAACTGTCGCTGAAGGCAACGTAGTAACTGTAAAAGGACCAAAAGGAACACTCGAAAGAGCACTTCCTACAGAAATGGAAATCAAAGTTGAAGATGGTCATGTAGTAGTTTCCAGACCAAACGACTTAAAGAAAATGAAATCTCTTCACGGTTTAACAAGAAGCTTAATCCACAACATGGTTGTTGGTGTAAGCGAAGGCTATACAAAAGAGCTTGAAGTTAACGGTGTAGGTTATAAAGCAGCAAAACAGGGCAAGAAGCTCACACTTAGCCTTGGATACTCTCATCCGGTAGAAATGGAAGATCCAGACGGAATCGAAACCAAAGTTGATGGTAACAAGATTATCGTATCCGGTATCAGTAAAGAAAAAGTCGGTCAGTTTGCAGCTGAGATCAGAGACAAGAGAAGACCTGAGCCATACAAAGGTAAAGGTATCAAATATGTTGATGAAGTTATCAGACGTAAAGTTGGTAAGACTGGTAAGAAATAATTTAGGAGGGTGAGAAAATGGTAAATAAGGCATCTAGAGCGAAAATTCGTGAGAATAAGCATAGAAGATTACGTCATCATTTAAACGGAACTGCAACAACACCTCGTTTAGCAGTATTTCGTTCCAACAAGCATATGTATGCTCAGATTATTGATGACACTGTAGGAAAAACTTTAGTATCTGCTTCTACTCTTCAGAAAGAAGTAAGAGCTGAGTTAGAGAACACTGATGATGTAGCAGCAGCTGCACATTTAGGAACCGTTATTGGTAAGAAAGCTGTTGAAGCTGGCATCGAAAGCGTTGTTTTCGACAGAGGAGGCTATATCTACCACGGTAAAGTTAAAGCACTGGCAGACGCAGCAAGAGAAGCTGGGCTGAAATTCTAATAAGGAGGAGCGAAACACATGAAACGTAATCTTATTGATGCTAGTCAGTTAGAATTAGAAGATAAAGTAGTATCAATCAAGCGTGTTACCAAGGTTGTTAAAGGTGGTCGTAACTTCCGTTTCACAGCTTTAGTTGTTGTAGGTGACGGCAACGGACACGTTGGTGCAGGTTTAGGTAAAGCAGCTGAAATTCCTGAAGCTATCCGCAAAGGAAAAGAGGATGCTATGAAGAAATTAGTAACAGTAGCAAGAGACGAGAACAACTCTATTACACATGACTTCGTTGGAAAATACGGAAGCGCTGAAATGCTTCTGAAGAGAGCTCCGGAAGGTACTGGAGTTATCGCCGGCGGTCCTGCCCGTGCGGTAATTGAGTTAGCTGGTATCAAAAACATCCGTACAAAATGTATGGGATCCAGAAACAAACAGAACGTTGTTCTTGCAACAATCGAAGGCTTAAGACAGTTAAAAACTCCGGAAGAAGTTGCTAGACTTCGCGGAAAATCTGTTGATGAGATTCTGGCTTAAGGAGGAAATACAAAAATGGCAAACACATTAAAAGTTACATTAGTAAAATCTCCTATTGGTGCAGTTCCGAAGCACAAAAAAACTGTTGCAGCTATGGGTCTTACAAAAATGCACAAAACAGTTGAAATGCCGGATAACGCAGCAACAAGAGGAATGATTCAGCAGGTACAGCACCTGGTAAAGGTTGAAGAAGCTTAACTGCGATTTAACCAGAGAGAACTCTGATATGGATCTGATATGAGCCTGTTATTCATAAGAGTAGCGGGAACATACAGAAACATATTCAGAAAAGATACGATCTGAACTTATAGATTTGAAATAATAATAAGGAGGTGCCAACATGGAATTATCAAACTTAAGACCAGCAGAAGGTTCTAAGCACAGCGATAACTTCAGAAGAGGCCGTGGACATGGTTCTGGAAACGGTAAAACAGCCGGTAAAGGACACAAAGGACAGTTAGCTCGTTCCGGTCACAAGAAACCGGGATTTGAAGGTGGTCAGATGCCTTTATACAGACGTCTGCCTAAGAGAGGATTCAAAAACAGAAATACAAAAGAGATTATTGCAATCAACGTTGACGTACTGAACCGTTTCGAAGATGGTGCAGAAGTTACAGCAGAAAGCTTACTTGCAAGCGGTGCAATCTCCAAGATCGCCGATGGCGTTAAAATTCTTGGAAATGGTGAGCTGACAAAGAAACTTAATGTCAAAGTAAACGCTGTCAGCGAGACTGCAAAATCAAAAATTGAAGCTGCTGGTGGTACAGTAGAGGTGATCTAATGTTTGAAACTCTTAAAAATGTTTTTAGAGTGAAAGAAATGAGACGCAAGCTGTTGTATCTGATATGGATGATTTTTATCATCCGTATCGGCTGCCAGATCCCGGTACCGGGTGTTGACAGTGACTTCTTCAAACAGTGGTTCAGCAGCAACGCCGGAGACGCATTCAATTTCTTTGATGCGTTTACCGGTGGTTCATTTGAAAGAATGTCAATTTTCGCATTGAACATCACACCTTACATCACATCTTCCATTATCATTCAGCTTCTCACAATTGCAATTCCGGCACTGGAAGAGATGCAGAGAGATGGTGAAGAGGGAAGAAAGAAGATGACTGCAATTACTCGTTATGTAACTGTAGGTCTTGCTTTATTTGAATCAATTGCAATGGCAATCGGATTCGGACGTCAGGGTATGATTCCGGATCTGAACTTCTTCAAAGGTGCTGTAGTTGTTGCCTGCCTTACAGCTGGTTCAGCTATGCTGATGTGGCTCGGTGAACGTATTACAGAAAAAGGCGTTGGAAATGGTATTTCCATCGTACTTACTATTAATATCATCTCCAGAATGCCAAGCGACTTGTCATTACTGTATGAGAACTTTATCAAAGGAAAAACAATTGCAAAAGGTACTCTTGCAGGAATCATTATTGCAGCCGTTATCCTTGTAGTAGTAGTTCTGGTACTTATCCTTAACGGAGCAGAGAGAAGAATTCCGGTTCAGTATTCCAAGAAAATGGTCGGAAGAAAACTGATGGGTGGCCAGTCCACTAACATTCCGCTGAAAGTTAACACAGCAGGTGTTATCCCGGTAATCTTTGCATCCTCCATTATGTCTTTCCCGACTGTAATTGCACAGTTAACAGGAAAAGGTAATGGTACGGGAATCGGAAGTGAGATTCTTCGTGGTCTTTCTTCTAATAACTGGTGTAATCCGAAACAGCTTCAGTATACATGGGGTCTGCTTCTTTACATCGTACTTTGCGTTTTCTTTGCATATTTCTACACTTCCATCACATTCAATCCGCTGGAAGTTGCAGACAATATCAAAAAGCAGGGTGGATTTATTCCAGGTATTCGTCCTGGAAAACCTACGTCAGATTATTTGACTAATATCTTAAATTATATTATATTTATAGGTGCAGTAGGTCTTATTATTGTGTGCGTGATCCCATTCATCTTTAATGGTGTATTCGGGGCAAATGTTTCATTCGGTGGAACGTCCATCATCATCGTTGTTGGTGTTATCCTCGAAACTGTGAAGCAGATTGAGTCACAGCTTCTCGTACGTAATTACAAAGGCTTCCTGAACAATTAAAAATGAGAGGTTGTGGTGCATTGCATCACAGCCTTGATTTGCTAAAAAAGAAAACGGAGGGTATATCTTATGAAAATTATTATGTTGGGTGCACCGGGAGCAGGAAAAGGAACTCAGGCGAAGAAAATTGCTGCGAAATATCAGATTCCGCACATCTCCACCGGAGATATTTTCCGCGCAAACATTAAAAATGGGACAGAACTGGGTAAAAAAGCAAAAACTTATATGGATCAGGGACTTCTTGTACCTGATGAACTGACCTGTGATCTGGTTGTAGACAGAATTCAGCAGCCGGATGCGGCAAATGGTTATGTGCTGGATGGTTTTCCAAGAACAATTCCTCAGGCAGAGTGTTTAACAGAGGCTCTGAATAAACTGGGAAGTAAAGTTGACTATGCAATCGATGTGGATGTTCCGGATTCCAATATTGTAAACCGTATGTCCGGAAGACGTGCCTGCTTAAAATGCGGTGCTACTTATCACGTAGTGCATGCTGCACCGAAGGTAGAGGGTGTTTGTGATACTTGTGGAGAGAAACTGGTTCTTCGTGATGATGACCAGCCTGAAACAGTTCAGAAACGTCTGAATGTATATCATGAGCAGACACAGCCGCTGATCGATTATTATACTAAAGAGGGAATTTTAAAATCAGTAGATGGCACAAAGGATCTCGAAGAAGTTTTCGCTGATATTGTTGCCATCCTGGGAGAGTAATCGGGTGTTTTTAAACACCATCTGGAGGTAAAATGTCGGTTTCTATCAAGACAGAACATGAAATTGAACTTATGAGAGAGGCAGGACATCTGCTTGAGAAAGTGCATGATGGCCTGATCCCGTACATTAAACCGGGAGTGAGCACCAAGGAGATTGACCGTATCGGAGAACAGATGATACGTGATATGGGCTGTATCCCGAATTTCTTGAACTACGGAGGCTTTCCAGCGTCATTTTGTATCAGTCTGAATGATGAAGTAGTTCATGGAATCCCTTCTGAGGAGAAGATTATTCAGGAGGGAGATCTTGTAAAGATTGATGCCGGTCTTATTTATAAGGGGTATCATTCTGATGCAGCGAGAACTTATGCGGTCGGTGAGGTTTCACCGGAGGCGCGTAAGCTGATGGATGTGACCAGAGAGTGTTTCTTTGAAGGACTTAAAGTTGCTCGTGCAGGAAATCATCTGAATGATATTTCCAAGGCAATCGGTGCACACGCTGCAAAATATCATTACGGAATTGTCCGTGACCTGGTTGGACATGGAATCGGCACTCACCTTCATGAGGATCCGCAGATCCCGAATTTTCCGCAGAAGAGAAGAGGAGTTCGTCTGATGCCGGGTATGACACTTGCTGTAGAGCCTATGATCAATCTGGGACGTGCAGATGTGGCATGGCTGGATGATGAGTGGACTGTTGTAACTATGGATGGTTCTTTGTCTGCTCATTATGAGAATACGATTCTTATTACAGACGGAGATCCGGAGATTCTGACTCTTACGAAATAATTGGACGACATACAGGAGGTTTAAAATGTCAAAAGCAGATGTAATCGAAGTGGAAGGCACTGTTCTGGAGAAGCTGCCTAATGCGATGTTTAAAGTGGAACTGGAGAACAAACATGTGGTGCTTGCACATATCAGTGGAAAGTTACGTATGAATTTTATTCGTATTCTTCCTGGAGATAAAGTTACGATTGAATTGTCTCCGTATGATCTGTCTAAGGGCAGAATTATCTGGAGAGATAAATAGGAAGATTATAGTTATACTGCTAAGAGAGTTGGAGAAATCTGGCTCTCTTTTTTATTTATATAAAGGGACGCATAGAAAAATAATTCATTTCCTGTGCGGTTTCGGTGTCTAAGATATTCTAAGTACTTAAAAATCTGCTAAAAGCATGAGAAGAAAAGTCTGGATTACTCGCTGCGCTCAGACAGTGACTTTTCTTCTCATAACGCAGATTTTTAAGTACTAAGAATATCTAAGACGCCTGCAAATGCACAGGAAATGAATTATTTTTCTATGCTGGTTACTGGTAAGAGCTGGTTGCTGATAAAGGCTGGTTATTGGCAAAAGGGGGAGGTGAAGCAACTGAGATTAGGGAAGAAATTACAATTTTCCGGGGATGGAATTAAGATGTTATGTGCGTGAAAAAGGGGGAGAAAATGAAAAAATGCGATTTTACGCAAAAAAGTGCTTGCATTTTATATTTTGGTGTGATAGTATATAAGCCGAACGCGTGAGTAGTATGTATTTGCGCGCTCAAAAAACTGCAGATTTTAATGAATTTACGGAAGGAGGATTTCCAGTGAAAGTAAGATCATCTGTAAAGCCGATCTGCGAAAAATGCAAGATCATTAAAAGAAAAGGATCTATCAGAGTAATCTGTGAGAATCCAAAACACAAACAGCGTCAGGGTTAATTGACAGTTTAGAGTTTGTGTAACGTGCGGCTGCAGTGTGAGACACCCGGAAGGGTTGTTCAGACTGTTAAGATAGTTTTAGCATGTATTGCCTAATACCGAGAGGCAACGTTGGCCCGTTGGCCGCAATAATTCGGAAAGGCTGCTTTTCGCCAATTGCAGCTGGGTGTTTTACCGAGGCACCCCAATTAGGAACTAAGAAATAAGAAAGTGAAGTGACAGATACATCCCATTTCACCTTACAGGAGTGTATTTTACGAATGTAAGTGATGTACAGGCATCAAGGACTTTCAAAGTAGAAGATGGAGGAAACAGTACATGGCTCGTATAGCTGGTGTAGACTTACCAAGAGAAAAACGTATTGAAATCGGTCTTACCTACATTTATGGTATTGGTAGACCAAGCGCAGACAAGATCCTTGCAAAGGCAGAAGTTAATCCTGACACACGTGTCAGAGATCTGACTGATGACGAAGTTAAGAGACTTAGCGCAGTTATTGATGAAACAATGACAGTAGAAGGTGACCTTCGTAGAGAAATCGCCCTCAACATTAAGAGACTGCAGGAAATCGGATGCTACAGAGGTATCCGTCATCGTAAAGGACTTCCGGTTCGTGGTCAGAAGACTAAGACCAACGCTAGAACACGTAAAGGTCCTAAGAGAACAGTAGCTAATAAGAAGAAATAAATAAAGCTTTAAACATCTGATAAGCGTAAGCCGATCTTATGAGGAAGCTTGCATGGTCACTTAATGAATGACGAGTAAAGCGAGGAAATGAATTTAGTGAACATGGTGTTTCTTGGAACATATATTTGATTGATAAATAGGAAAGTGTAGGTTAGTTTTAAAATGGCTAAAGTGACTAAGAAAGCGACTACAAAACGTCGTGTCAAGAAAAACGTTGAACACGGACAGGCACATATTCAGTCTTCTTTCAACAATACAATTGTTACTCTGACTGACAATGAAGGAAATGCTCTTTCATGGGCAAGTGCTGGTGGTCTTGGATTTAGAGGTTCAAGAAAATCTACTCCTTATGCAGCACAGATGGCAGCTGAGACTGCAACAAAAGCTGCACTTATTCATGGTTTAAAAACTGTAGACGTTATGGTAAAAGGACCAGGATCAGGACGTGAAGCTGCAATCCGTGCCCTTCAGGCTTGCGGACTGGAAGTAACAAGCATCCGTGACGTAACTCCGGTACCACACAATGGTTGCCGTCCACCAAAACGCAGAAGAGTCTAATTTAGGAGGTATTTGAGAAATGGCAGTAAATAGAGTGCCTGTTCTGAAAAGATGCAGATCCCTTGGCCTGGATCCGATTTATTTAGGAATTGATAAAAAATCCACAAGACAGTTAAAACGTGCTAATCGTAAAATGTCTGAGTATGGTTTACAGTTAAGAGAAAAACAGAAAGCAAAATTCATCTACGGAGTTCTGGAAAAACCTTTCCACAACTACTACAACAAAGCTGACAGAATGCCGGGACAGACTGGTGCAAACCTTATGATCCTTCTTGAGAGCAGACTTGACAATGTTGTATTCCGTATGGGATTTGCAAGAACAAGAAAAGAAGCTCGTCAGATCGTTGACCACAAGCATGTACTTGTAAACGGAAAATGTGTAAACATTCCTTCCTACCTTGTAAAAGCTGGTGACGAGATCGAAATCAGAGAGAAATCCAAAGGTTCTGAAAGATACAAAGGTATCCTTGAAGTAACTGGTGGACGTCTCGTTCCGGAATGGATTGATGTAGATCAGGAGAATTTAAAAGGAACTGTAAAAGAACTTCCTAACAGAGAAGCAATCGACGTTCCTGTAAACGAGATGCTTATCGTCGAGTTGTACTCCAAATAATCCATAGGATTATATCGTAGAAGATTACCTAGTAATATTTCTGCATTATGCGATTCAGTGGCTGATTTTATCATCCGCTGAATTGTAGTATTTGAATGAATACCCTCAAACTTTTATTAACCCAGAAGGAGGGAACCTTATAGTGTTTGATTTTAATAAACCTAAAATCGAGATTACCGAATTATCTGAAGATAAAAAATTTGGCAGATTCGTAGTTGAGCCTCTGGAAAGAGGATATGGAACTACACTTGGAAATTCTTTAAGAAGAATTATGCTGTCTTCCCTGCCGGGTGCAGCTGTAAGCCAGGTTAAAATTGATGGTGTGCTTCACGAATTCAGCTCCATTCCGGGCGTAAAAGAAGACGTAAGTGATATTATCATGAATCTGAAGAGCCTTGCTATTAAGAACCACAGCACAGACAATGAGCCTAAGACTGCATACATTGAGTGTGAAGGTAAAGGTGTTGTAACTGCAGCTGATATTCAGGCTGATCAGGATATTGAGATTATGAATCCTGATCAGGTAATTGCTACCTTAAATGGTGGTAAGGACTGCAGACTTGCTATGGAGCTTACTATTACAAAAGGCCGTGGATATATCAGTGCTGACAAAGGTAAATCTGATGATATGCCTATCGGTGTACTTGCAGTTGATGCAATCTACACTCCTGTAGAAAGAGTTAACATGATCGTAGAGAATACTCGTGTTGGCCAGGTAACCGATTACGATAAGCTGACACTGGATGTGTACACAAACGGTACACTTGATCCGGACGAGGCTGTAAGCCTTGCAGCAAAAGTATTAAGCGAGCACTTAAGCCTTTTCATTGACCTTTCCGAGAATGCAAAGACCGCTGAGGTTATGATTGAGAAAGAAGACAATGAGAAAGAAAAAGTTCTGGAAATGAGCATTGATGAACTTGAGTTATCTGTTCGTTCCTATAACTGCTTAAAGAGAGCCGGCATTAATACGGTTGAAGAATTATGTAACAAGACTTCTGATGATATGATGAAAGTTCGTAACCTTGGACGTAAATCATTAGAAGAAGTTCTTGCGAAACTGAAAGAGCTGGGATTACAGCTTCAGCCTACAGAAGAGTAAGAACATTTAACGAAGAGATATTATACGGTGGGAATGCCTAAGCAGTCGGACAGTAAGACCGAACAAGCGTGCCCGGCTGTCCCACAGATGGAGGAAAATTAAATGGCAAAATATAGAAAATTAAGCAGAACTTCTGATCAGAGAAAAGCATTACTGAGAAACCAGGTAACAAATCTGTTATACAATGGAAAAATCGTTACTACAGAAGCTAAAGCAAAAGAAATCCGTAAAATCGCTGAGAGCCTTGTAGCTATGGCTGTCCGTGAAAAAGACAACTTCGAAACTGTTACTGTAACTGCTAAAGTAGCTCGTAAAGACGCTGAAGGCAAGAGAGTAAAAGAAGTTGTTGACGGAAAGAAGAAAACTGTATACGATGAAGTACAGAAAGAGATCAAGAAAGATGCTCCTTCCAGACTTCACGCTCGTCGTCAGATGATGAAAGTTTTCTATCCAGTTAAAGAAGTACCTGCAAAAGGCGCTGGAAGAAAGAAAAACACAAAAGACGTAGATATGGTTGCCAAGATGTTCGATGAGATCGCTCCAAAATACGCTGACCGTAACGGTGGTTACACAAGAATCGTTAAGATCGGACCGCGTAAAGGCGATGCTGCAATGGAAGTACTGATCGAGTTAGTATAATTATATCTGACTTATATTTGTCCAAACGATAATGAGACTGCATATATATGGTGTTGGCCATGTATGTGCAGTTTTTATTTTATCTGAAATTAGCGTTTTTTCGCTATTTATTGCCCTTGATTATTTGTGCCAGATAGCGTAAAATCGTAGAGTATATAAATGTTGAGTTAACCGAATCAAGTAAGTCCCCTGCGGAGGTTGCGAAGAGCAATAAGCAGTTTAGAAGAGGAATACAAATGACAGTCAGGAGAATAAGAAATTGAGTCAGAATACTACAAAGAAAAAATCAGGATTAGGTTATTGCATCAGATTATTTCTGCTGTTAGTAGAATTACTGGCTGTTACACTTTTCCTATGGGGGAATGATATCAATTCCATATCTGCCACTCCCCCTGAATTTAACTGGGAGAATTATAAGACGATCGCACATGCCTTAGGTGGTATTGGCGATAAGACATATTTAAATTCAAAAGAGAGTTTCCTGGCGAGTTATCAGATGGGATGCAGATTATTTGAAGTCGACCTTGTGAAGACTTCTGACAATGTCTGGGTATGTCGCCATAGCTGGAATCAATCATTGGATCAGTGGGAAGGCGATGGAAAGAATGTGTTGTCCTCAGAAGAGTTTATATCCAGACCTGTCTGTGGAAAATATACTCCGATGACATTTAAAGATTTGTTAATGTTGCTGAGTGATTATCCGGATGCGTTTGTGATGCTGGATTCTAAGCAGTATTCTGTCCGGAATTACCAGAAAACACTTGAAGATTATGCCGATTATATCGAATTAGCTCAGGAAGCAGGTGTTCCTGATGTGATGGGACAGGTCATACCGGAAATTTATAATCAGGCCATGTTTGCAGGAACTGCACTGCTATATAATTTTCCTGCTTATATTTATTCGTTATGGCAGGAATATTCCAAAGAAGATCTGACAGAGATTGCAGCATTTTGCAAAGAGAAAAATATTCAGGCAGCAACGGTTTATTATAAATACTGGTCAGAGGATGTTCAGGAGATTTTTGACAAAAAAGGAATAAAGCTATATATTTATACTGTAAATAATCTGAAGGAAGCGCAGGGCTATATGCAGAAAGGTGCGGCTGGTGTGTGTTCGGATTATCTGCAGGATACAGATTTTGAATAAAACAACTGTTTATTATTGTTTCGGAAATCCTGACGGTTTTCACCTACCGTATCGGCAAGATTGTTTCAAAAATCAACTTGTCGGTACAGCGAAATAATAACGGTGATCATATTATAAAGGAAATATAATACACAATGAAAATAAGAGTAATGACTGCTGTCTTGGCAGCGAAATTTGTAGGATATGTATGTAAGAAAATGGGAAGACAGGGTGTAACCTGGGCAGGAAAAGTGGCAATTAAGATTTGTCCGGATATCCTGGAGCAGCTTTCTTCGCAGGTGAGAAAGGCAATCTTTGCAACCTGCGGTACTAATGGAAAAACAACTACCAATAATATGCTTTGTGCGGCATTAGAGGCGGAGGGACAGAAGGTAATCTGTAACCATACAGGCTCCAATATGCTTAATGGTGTTGTGGCAGCTTTTGTATTGGCGGCGAAATGGAATGGAAAGATTGACGCAGATTATGCCTGCATTGAGGCTGATGAAGCGTCGACCAGACATATTTTTCCGAGAATCAAACCAGATTATATGCTTTTGACAAATCTTTTCCGAGATCAGCTTGACCGTTACGGTGAGATTGATATTACCATGAATATTCTGGAAGAAATGATGCGTAAAGTGCCGAAAATGCAGATCATTGTAAATGGTGATGATGCATTATCCGCATATCTTGCCATGGATTCAGGAAATTCATATGTAACTTATGGAATCAGCAAGCCTGTGATCAAATCTGCGGCAAACGAGATCAGAGAGGGACGTTTCTGTAAATGCTGCGGTGAGAAGCTGGAATACAGATTCTATCATTATAGCCAGCTTGGAGATTATTACTGCCCGAAATGTGGTTTTGCAAGACCGAAGCTGAATTTTGATGCAGAGGATGTAAAGGTTGGTGACCAGCTGAGCTTTAATGTAGAAGGAAAGCATATTGTGGCAAACTATAAGGGCTTCTACAATGTATATAATATTCTGGCAGCATATGCCGGTGTGAGAACGGCGGGATTTGATGGAACACATTTTGAGGATATGCTTAGCAAGTTCAATCCGGAGAATGGCCGTATGGAACAGTTCCGCATCAAAGGTACCGGAGTGACATTAAATCTTGCCAAGAATCCGGCGGGATTTAACCAGAATATTTCTGCGGTGATGCAGGATCAGTCTCCAAAAGATATTATTATCGCAATCAATGATAATGCGCAGGATGGAACAGATATTTCCTGGCTCTGGGATGTAGACTTTGACCTCCTTGGCAATTCCACAGTAAAATCTATTACGGTAAGCGGAATCCGCTGTCAGGATATGCGTCTGCGTCTGAAATATGTAGATATTCCGTCTATTCTGGAGGGAGATGTAGAGAAAGCCATCCGGGACAGAGTAGAGGATGGTGTGGGTAATCTGTATGTACTTGTAAATTATACAGCATTGTTTAGTACCAGAAACATTCTGAAGAAACTGGAGGGCGAGAAATAATGAAAATCACGATTGGACATTTATATCCGGATCTTCTGAATCTTTACGGCGACAGGGGAAATATTCAGTGCCTGATGAAGCGATGCCTGTGGAGGGGAATAGAAGCAGAGACGATTCCATTTGAGCTGGATGATAAAATAGACTTCTCAAAGCTTGATATCGTACTTCTCGGCGGCGGCTCAGACAGAGAGCAGATGATCGTATGTGAGAAGCTCCAGGAGATTCAGCCGGACTTTAAGGCTTATGTGGAGGATAATGGAGTTGTTATTGCAATCTGCGGTGGTTATCAGCTGCTTGGAAAGTATTATAAAACAGAACAGGGGAATATAAAAGGCCTTGACCTGGTAGATCTTTATACAGAGCAGGGCGAAGGAAGACTGATCGAGAATATCGTGCTGCAAAGTGACTTGTTTGACATGCCAATTGTAGGATTTGAAAATCATGGTGGCAGAACCCGCATCAATGGCAATAAACCATTAGGAAAAGTGCTTTATGGAAAAGGCAACGATGGCCAGTCAGGATACGAAGGAGTAGTATATAAAAATGTGATTGGAACTTATCTGCACGGACCGTTACTCCCGAAGAATCCACAGCTTGCGGACTGGCTTATCAGACATGCGCTGGAAAGAAAGTATGGAAAAGAAGTAGAACTTGCACCATTGGATGACAGTCAGGAAAAAGAAGCAAATGACTATATATACCACAGATTTGTGAGAGGATAATTATGGCGAAATCATGTAATCAAAAAGGAAAAATCCTGTATCTGGAGAGAATGTTATCTGAAACTACCAGTGAGAAGCCGGTTTCCATGCAGGAAATTTTGACAAAGTTAGAAGAACGGGGAATACGCGCAGAGCGAAAGAGTATCTATGATGATCTGGAGACTTTACGTGATTTTGGAATGGAAATACACTATAGAAGAGGCCGCGAAGGCGGATATTTTACAGAAAATACGAAAAAAACAGAAGAAGATTCCTCAGCTATAACCAATGAAGGTGAAGAGACGAAACATCAGGAAGCAGTGTCAGAGACAGGAGAAATAACAGCAAAAGCGACAGTTCAGAAAGAGCAGACTCTGTCAGGACGTGTGCCGGCACCGGTACCTGATCAGAATGCCGAGAATAAGAAAGAGCTGAAGCTTATATGTCAGAACTCGGCAAAAAAGAAAATCCTGCGTACATTTGGTCCGGAAGTTGTCTGCAAGGAAAAAGGAGCAGATAGTTTTACTGTGACAGTCGAGGCAGTAGTCGACAAGGCATTATTTGGCTGGCTGGCTTCAATGGGCAGAAACGTACATATCCTGAAGCCTAAGAAGGTGGCCGTTGCTTATCGTGACTATCTCAAAAACATTGCGAGGGATTATAAGGGAATTGACAAATAAGCCGATAAATAAAGATAGAAAGGATCATATTATGAAAAGAAGAGCAACTGCTATTCTGCTTGGAATAATGGTATCCTCCATGTTCCTGTCCGCATGTGAAAAGAATGATGCAAAAGAAGCAGCTAATGAAAGTGCCCAGGTAGAAGAAGAGGGTGTAGGTGAGGTAACAGAGGAAGGCGAGAAAGTAGAAGCAGAAAATAAACAGACCTCTGATGCTGATGACAGTAGCAAAACAGAGGGCAGCGAAGAATCAGGAGAAAAGAATTCAGATGCGTCTGAGAGTGAATCCACAGGTAAGGATTCTTCTGAGAATAATGCGAATCAGTCAGACGATTCTTTGGATGATGAGGTGACAGAAGCTCCGGCTGGAAAAATCGGAGTGCTCCTTTCAGAAGAAGATGAGAATGCAAAGATTGACAGTGAGGCAATGACTTCGCAGATTGCAGATGGTGGATATGAGGCTGATATTAAGAATGCAAACGGCGATTCAGCACTTCAGATTTCTCAGATACAGGAGTTCATTGATGAGCAGGTTTCAGCTCTTATTATTGATCCTGTAGATCCATATGGCCTGACAGATATCTTAAAAACTGCAAAGGAGCAGGAGATACCGGTTATTTCCTATGATACATTGATTCGCGATACTGCAGATATTAATTATTATGCTTCATATGATACCAGAGCAATCGGAAAAGATATTGCTGCTGAAATAGTCAAGAAGATGGATCTGGATAAGGCAAGGGAAGATAAGAAATCTTATACCATAGAATTTCTTATGGGATCTCCGGATGACAACAGTGCGCTGTTTTTGTGCAATGGAATCCAGGAAGGACTTCAGGAATATCTGGATGATGGAACTCTTGTATGTAAATCAGGAAATACATCATTTGATGACACTGCGATCATGAGATGGAGTGAGACATCTGCAAAGTCAAAGCTGGAATCGATAATAAAAGAGTTCTATATGGAAGAGAAAACACCAGATATTATCTGTACAGCGTATGATGGATTTGCATATGCAGCAGAGGAAGTACTAAGCGATAATGATCTGGAATCTGGAAGCGAAGAATGGCCGGTGATCACTGGCTATGGCAGTGAAGTTCGGGCAGTAAAAGATATTGCAGCAGGTAAGATGTCGTTTACCATGTTTATGGATCGTGAAGAGCTTGCGAAGGGCGGAGCTCAGATGGCAATTGATTATCTGACGGGTGAGAAAGTTGATGTAAAAGATTATTCACAGTATGATAATGGTATGAAAATTGTGGGAACATTTACCTGTGGAGCGCAGGTGATCGATAAAGATAACTATCAGATTCTGGTGGATAACGGAACTTATACAGAAGATGAAATTGTGCCTGATCCAACGCCGACACCAGAGGCAACGCCAACCCCTGAGGTAACTGATACACCAGAAGCAACATCAACCCCGGAAGATTCGTCGAAAGATGATTCGGAAGCGAAAACAACACCAACACCAGCTCCGAAGACTACACTGAAGCTGGCAAAAGATTAAAGAACAGATAAAACATCGAATCAGAAAGTGGCAAAAATATTACAGTCTACTCTGTGTACAGTAATACAAAAATTCATAGGGAAATATAAAAAGGGCAGGAGAGATAGAAGAAACTATCTTTTCTGCCCTAAAAAATGAAAATTACAGGAGAAAAATTATTCTCTGAATGTTAAAGAATCGTCAGACATAGAATCGATGATTGCAAGAGACTCCAGACGGATCCCCATATCACGAATCTGCTGGCCCCCATGCTGGAAGCCTTTCTCAATTACAATGCCGGCACCTTCAAGTGTAGCCCCTGATTTCTTAACGATATCGATCAGACCGAGAAGTGCACATCCATTGGCAAGAAAGTCATCAATCAGAAGAACATGATCTTCCGGACCAAGGAATTTCTTGGAAAGGATAACATCGTATACTTTCTTGTGAGTAAAAGATTCTACCTTAGTTGTGTACATTTCTCCATCCAGATTGACACTCTGTGCTTTCTTTGCGAAAATGACAGGTACATCAAAGTACTGAGCTGCGATACAGGCAATACCGATACCGGATGCTTCAATTGTAAGGATTTTGGTAATTGGACAGTCAGAGAAGCGGCGTTTGAACTCTTTGCCGATTTCATTGATGAGAGTGATATCCATCTGATGATTCAAGAAGCTGTCTACTTTTAAAATATTTCCCGGTTTTACAATTCCATCCTTAAGAATTCGGTCTTTTAAAAGTTTCATAGATTTCTCTCCTTTATATATGTAATTTTGCAGTTACTGAATATAACAAATATGCCGGAAGATAATAAAATCTGACGGCAATAGATATACAGTAACATTTGCTATTTTGATAATTATAAATTATCATACGCTATAATTTGATTTCATGCAATTATTTTTGACAAAAAATCTAAAAATAATTATAATGAGTTCAAAATGGATGCACACAAAATATTTTAAACAATACAATTTAACCAAATCAAGTAAGTCCTCTGCTTCAATTGCGAAGAGCAATAAGCAGTGGGTGGGGACTTGCTTGTATCAGAAGGGGTACAAGCCCCTTCTGATAAACTGCGAAGCAGTTATTCGGTTATGGATTTGTAAGTCAAAAAAAGTTATAAATATTCAAATACAGAAAGTGGAAAGATAATGAAAGAATATGAATTAATATGGGAAATTTTTAATAAATGTCCGCGCAATCAGATGCGGGATGTTTTTGTGGAAGAACTGGAACTGGATGATCCGGAAGAATACATTAAGAACAAATTTAAGGGTAAAGAGGTTTCTTACGAGAAAACCGTACTGGAAGATGGTACGATTATTTTTGATATCATAACTTCTCAAATAAAACAGCGCTGTTCCTTTACAGAAATTTGATAAATGTGGTATAATATTATTTACGTGTTACCTGGACACGGAGTTAACAGTAATATTTATGCTGTACAGACAGTAAAGCAGATGGAGCTGTATCTTTGAATATATGATCCGTCTGATAGATAATCCGGTTATTGTTCGCATTCTGATACTGACAATGGAGTGAACAGTAACGTAATCAGATTATTCTGAGAAAGAAAGGAAACTATTATGGGTGAAGAACAAAAGACACATGTACATGTGCTTGAGGATGGTACAGTAGTTGAGCATTCTCATGGAGAGTATGTACATCACCATAGTCATGCGCATACAAAAGCAGTATTAAATCGTATGTCCAGGGCAATCGGGCACATGGAGTCTATCAAACGTATGATAGAAGAAGGACGAGACTGCAGTGAAGTTCTGATACAGCTTTCAGCAGTAAAATCTGCCATTAATAATACAGGCAAGATTATCCTGCAGGATCATATTGAGCATTGTATTGTAGATGCAGTGGAACATGGTGACAAAGATGCGATTAAGGAACTTGAGATTGCAATCGATAGATTTATGAAATAAATGGTCGCCTCAGTGTATGGATGAGAGTATCATTTTATTGAAAACTGTTAGCTGCTGTTCAGCCTGTTCTTAGTAATATGGTTGACGGGACAGTGGCATGCGGGCAGTAATCGAAAAATGACAGAATAAAAAGTAATATGCGTACTTACATGGTACGTAAATATAAAGGAGAATGTAATTATGGCAAAAGAATGTAGCAATACTTCATGTGACAAATCAAGCTGTGAGGGCTGTTCTTCCAAAGCAAACGGACCACAGAGCTTCCTTGCGGAAATGAATGCTCACTCAAATGTAAAACATGTGATCGGAGTAGTCAGTGGCAAAGGCGGCGTAGGTAAATCCTTCGTAACAGGTTCTCTGGCAAATATGATGGCAGCTCAGGGATACAAGGTAGGTATTCTGGATGCTGATATCACAGGCCCGTCTATCCCGAAAATGTATGGATTAAAAGGTGCAGCAATGGCAAATGATGAAGGCATTTATCCAATGATCACGAAGAACGGAATCAAGGTAATGTCCATCAACCTTCTGCTTCCTACAGAAGATACTCCTGTAATCTGGAGAGGACCGGTTCTTGCAAATATGGTAAAACAGTTCTGGACAGATGTTATCTGGGGCGATGTAGACTATCTGTTTGTGGATATGCCTCCTGGAACAGGTGATGTTCCACTGACTGTATTCCAGTCCCTGCCAATCGAAGGAATTGTGATCGTAACTTCACCACAGGATCTGGTTAAGATGATCGTAAAGAAAGCCTTCAACATGGCTGGAATGATGAAAATCCCGGTACTGGGAATCGTGGAGAACTACAGCTATGTGAAATGTCCGGACTGCGGAAAAGAGATTAAAGTATTTGGTGAGAGCCATATTGACGAGATTGCAGCAGAGTTGAACGTTCCGGTACTTGGAAAAATGCCAATTGATATAGACTATGCGACAAAGGCAGACGGCGGTTTCTTTGCAGCAATTGACAATCAGTATATTACAGATGCTTTGGCAGTTATGCCGAAATAAGGCAGCTGTTTTAAAAATTTAATCATGGTTATCAGATAATCTGATACAGACAAGTCCCCTGTTTGGTATTGCTTTTTACAAACTGACAGGGGATTTATTTCGATAAAACAAAGTGTATATACGCTCTAAAATATTTCTATAAAACGTTCTGCAGCCTGTGAAACAGACAGATTATTATGCTGTGCAAGCACAAGCTGGCGTTTGGGCAGAGGCTCTTTTAATGACAGAGGTGTCAGGTGATCATTTTCTTTTAGCATATAATCAGGAATGCAGGCAATACCAAGTCCGATCCGTGCCAGATCCAGAAGCAGGTCATTGCTGTTTAACTCTACCTCCGGAAGAAGCTTGAGATTGTGGGCGGCAAATGCTTCGTGCAGATATTCACTGGTCGTGCTTTTCTGGGAGAGCATAAGAATGGGATATTTTAAAAGCTCCTGTAATTTGGTCTGTACGGTATGCACAGGGAAATAGTCTGTGTTTGCAACAAATATATCCTGAAATTCTTTTAATATACGAATCCGAAAATGACTGCCAAGCCTGGAATTTGGGTAGTTACATACAATCAGATCAGCCTGGCCTTTTTCCAGAAGCTCCACGCAGCCGATAGAAGTGCTGTTGGTAATTTTGATCCTGACATCTGGATACATCTGATGAAATTTCTGCAGATAGTCAATAAGAAAATAGCGGCAGACCGTGTCACTGGCGGCAATGCGCAGCTGGCCTTTTAACAGATTATCGCCGGACAGGAGTGACTCTCCTTCATCCAGAAGCTGCAAAGCTGGTTTTACATGCTGAAGCAATAGCTCACCTTCGGGAGTCAGTACTACCTTCTTGGTACTTCGGATAAAAAGTGTCTGATTTAATTTTTTCTCCAAAGTTTTGACAGACTGGCTGACAGCTGACTGAGAGATAAATAACTGTCTGGAGGCCTCGGAGAAACTTAATGTGGTGGAAACATAGTAAAAAACTTTATATAGTTCCAGATTGATATCCATGGGATTACTCCTTTTCTCATTGTTTACAATATTTATTAGATATACAGATAAATAATATAAGATATATTAATTTTACTAATGATATTTCTTATGATACTATATAGAAAGCAAATGTTCAAGCTGTGATGGCAGGCGTAAAAAGTATATTGCTTTATATGTTACTGTTCACTCCATTCACAGTAACGTAGCCAAAATTCATTCCAGATTGCCGGCGGCAATGGAATTTTGGCTTGTATGTCTCGGGATTTTGGCATATTCATGCCAAAACACCTCGCGGGATAGTGGTGTGTGAACAGTAACCTTTATATACAGTAATGTGTATTTAACCGAATCAAGTAAGTCCCCTGCTTCAATTGCGGATATCCGATTGACAAGAGAGATGCATGCAGATCGCAGAAGGAAGGATTGCAACAGCAGATGTATGAGAATATGATACACAGAAGAAAGGAGTTTCTATTATATTATGAGTAACGTAAGACGTGTCTATGTAGAAAAGAAACCGGCCTTCGCTGTACAGGCAAAGGAATTAAAACATGAAATCAGCAGCTATCTGGGAATTAAATCCGTAACAGCAGTACGTGTGCTGATCCGCTATGATGTAGAGAATATTTCTGATGAAGTTTTTGATAAAGCATGCAAAACTGTTTTTGCAGAGCCACCTGTAGACGATTTATATCTGGAGAAATTTGAGTCAGCAGAAGACTCTCATATCTTTTCCGTAGAGTTTCTTCCGGGACAGTTCGACCAGAGAGCAGATTCTGCTGTTCAGTGTGTACAGTTCCTGGACGAGAATGCACAGCCGATTATTCGTTCCGCAACTACTTATGTAATTGAAGGAACTATCACTGATGAAGAGTTTGATGCGATCAAACATCACTGCATCAACCCTGTAGATTCCCGTGAGACAGGTCTGCAGAAACCGGAAACTCTGGTAACAGTATTCCCGGAACCGGAAGATGTAAAGATCTTTGACGGATTCAAAGATATGCCGGAAGCAGAATTAAAGGCACTTTATGATTCTTTAAACCTTGCTATGACATTCAAAGATTTCCAGCATATCCAGCACTATTTTAAAGGAGAAGAGAAACGTGATCCGTCTATGACAGAGATTCGTGTACTGGATACCTACTGGTCCGATCACTGCCGTCACACAACATTCTCCACTGAACTTACAAATGTAAAATTTGATGAAGGTGATTACAAAGCACCGATTGTAGATACTTACAACAAATATCTTGCTGACAGAGAAGAAATCTATAAAGGCCGCAAGGACAAGTTTGTCTGCCTGATGGATCTGGCTCTTATGGCAATGAAGAAACTCAAAGCAGAAGGAAAACTTGCTGACCAGGAAGAATCAGATGAGATCAATGCCTGCAGTATTGTAGTTCCTGTAGATGTAGATGGCAAGGAAGAAGAATGGCTGATTAACTTTAAGAATGAGACACATAACCATCCGACAGAGATTGAGCCATTTGGTGGTGCAGCTACCTGTCTTGGCGGCGCAATCCGTGACCCGCTTTCAGGACGTACTTATGTATATCAGGCAATGCGTGTAACTGGTGCGGCAGATCCTACTGTTTCTGTAAAAGAAACTCTCAAAGGTAAACTTCCGCAGAAGAAACTGGTAAGAAGCGCAGCTCATGGTTACAGTTCCTATGGAAACCAGATCGGTCTTGCAACAGGTTATGTAAAAGAAGTTTACCATCCTGATTATGTAGCGAAACGTATGGAAATCGGTGCAGTTATGGGTGCAGCTCCGAGACGCGCGGTTATCCGTGAGAATTCTGATCCGGGAGATATCATTATCTTACTTGGAGGACGTACAGGACGTGACGGTATCGGTGGCGCTACCGGTTCTTCCAAGGTTCATACAGAAGCTTCTATCGAAGTGTGCGGCGCTGAGGTGCAGAAAGGTAATGCTCCTACTGAGCGTAAGATCCAGCGTATGTTCCGCCGTGAAGAAGTCAGCCATATCATCAAGAAATGTAATGACTTTGGTGCAGGCGGTGTTTCCGTTGCTATCGGTGAGCTGGCAGCAGGTCTTAGAGTAGACCTTGACAAGGTTCCGAAGAAATATGCAGGTCTTGACGGAACTGAGATTGCAATTTCCGAATCTCAGGAACGTATGGCTGTAGTAGTTGACCCGAAAGATGTAGATACCTTCCTTGGCTATGCAAATGAAGAGAACCTGGAGGCAATTCCTGTTGCGGTTGTAACAGAGGATCCTCGTCTGGTACTTGTATGGAGAGGCAAAGAAATCGTAAATATTTCCCGTGCATTCCTGGATACCAACGGTGCACATCAGGAAACAACTGTAGAAGTAGAAATCCCGAACAAAGAAGGCAACCTCTTTGAAGAGCGCACGGATGTAGCTGATGTAAAGGCTAAATGGATGGAAACTCTGGCAGACTTAAATGTATGCTCTCAGAAAGGACTTGTGGAAATGTTCGACGGTTCTATAGGAGCAGGCAGCGTATTTATGCCATACGGCGGTAAATATCAGCTTACAGAGACTCAGTCTATGGTTGCCAAGGTTCCGGTACAGAATGGTAAAACAGATACTGTAACCATGATGAGCTATGGCTTTGACCCGTATTTATCCTCCTGGAGTCCATACCACGGAGCTGCTTATGCAGTGACAGAGTCCGTTGCCAGAATCGTGGCTACAGGTGGTGACTATAAGAAAATCCGTTTCACATTCCAGGAATACTTCCGTCGTATGACAGAAGATCCTAAGAGATGGAGCCAGCCTTTCGCAGCACTTCTCGGTGCTTATGCAGCACAGATGGGATTCGGACTTCCATCCATCGGTGGTAAGGACAGTATGTCCGGTACATTCAATGATATTGATGTACCTCCAACACTGGTATCTTTCGCAGTTGACGTTGCGAAAATCCAGGATGTGATCACACCGGAATTAAAGAAAGCAGGAAACAAACTGGTATGGCTTCGTGCACCGAAGGATCAGTACGATCTGCCGGATTATGCAGGAATCATGGATCAGTATGAAAAACTTCATAAAGATATGCAGGACGGCAAGGTTGTTTCTGCTTATGCACTTGACCGTCATGGTATTGCTGCTGCGGTTGCGAAGATGGCCTTTGGTAATGGCATGGGCGTGAAGATCGAGCATAACCTTGATCCAAGAGATTTCTTTGCACCTGGATTTGGCGATATTATCCTGGAAGTTCCGGATGGTAAGGTTGGTGAGCTTTCCATCACTTATACAGTGATCGGTGAAGTAACTGCCGACGGTAACTTCTCCTATGGAAATACAGTGATCACTGTAGACGAAGCTGAAAACGCATGGAAAGGTACTCTGGAAAAAGTATTTAAGACAGTTTCTTCTGAGAATGACAAAGAGGCAGCTGACAGAGATGAGAAGCTTTATCGAGCAGACAGCATTTATGTATGCAAGAATAAAGTTGCAAAACCTCGTGTATTTATTCCTGTATTCCCTGGAACAAACTGCGAGTATGACAGCACACGTGCATTTGAGCGCGCAGGCGCAGAGGTGGATGTAAAAGTATTCAAGAACCTGACTGCTGAAGATATCCATGACTCTGTAGAGCTTTTTGAGAAAGCAATCGATCAGGCACAGATCATCATGTTCCCGGGCGGATTCTCCGCAGGTGACGAACCGGATGGTTCTGCGAAATTCTTTGCAACTGCATTCCAGAATGCGAAGATCAAAGAAGCTGTTATGAAACTGATCAATGAGCGTGACGGTCTTGCACTTGGTATCTGCAATGGTTTCCAGGCGCTGATCAAACTTGGCCTTGTACCGTATGGCGAAATCTGCGGACAGAAGGCAGATTCTCCGACACTGACATTCAATACCATTGGACGTCATATTTCCAAGATGGTTTATACAAAAGTTGTAAGTAATAAATCTCCATGGCTGCAGAAAGCACAGCTTGGTGGTGTTTACTGTAACCCGGCATCTCATGGTGAAGGCCGTTTTGTCGCAAATGATGAATGGCTTGCAAAACTGTTTGCAAATGGACAGGTTGCAACACAGTATGTAACTCCGGATGGACAGCTCAGTGTTGATGAAGAGTGGAATGTCAATGGTTCTTATATGAACATTGAGGGCATTACCAGTCCGGATGGACGTATCCTTGGTAAGATGGCTCACAGCGAACGTCGTGGAGACGGAGTTGCTATTAATATCTATGGAGAGCAGGATATTAAAATATTCGAGTCTGGTGTGGAATATTTTAAATAAACTCTTTCCAGGACGGAAGGTTCCCAGAGGAAGGACAGAAAGCGCTGTCCCTCCTCTGGACTCCACCCTTGCGCTTCCTTTTTAGGAGCGTCGGGATTGTGGTGTGGAGGAGTGTATTAACTTTGCGTATTCGCTTGGTTGGGCAGCGCCCTTTTTTGATGATGAAAATAATAAAAACTATTGCAATTTCGTGGCTTTTTGAATATACTATATGTAACAGAGTTGCCCGAAGCCTTTTTGGCATTGGGGACCAAGCTGAGACTTGTGCTCAGCTTTTTTACGTTAAGGAGTGATTTTATGGATTTGAAAAAGCCATTGACTTTTGATGAGCAATTGGATAAGTTAGCTGCCCATGGGATGATTATCAGAGACAGAGAAAAAGCAAAAGATATTTTGAATTTGTGACATAAACATATTTGCAGCAGTCAAAAGAAGAAGCAACATGTTTGAAAGAAAAATTAAGTCAAAAATACCGCAGCCTTTGAAAATATTGGCTGCGGCATTTAAAATATATGATATGTTTGATGTAAAAACATCAGGTTCTCAACCAGACATTTGGGTAAGTCAAGATGATGCTTCTGATATAAGATATGCAACATTAAAATCATCATATACTTGAGAATTTAAATGCATATCTTCATATAACTTGATATAGTCGCCGATTGTTTTGCCAAAAACAGAACTATTACAATTATTGCATGTGTTATCCTCTGCATATATATGAGTGTTTCCATCGTTGTCCTCAACAAATAAGAGAGTAACATCTATTTTATCTTCTGTTAACCAGAAAGAGATATATTTTGAAAGAGTCCCATCAATTTCTGTGGCACCATCCGGAATTTGTTCATCTGATTCCAGCTCATTGATATGTTCCCAAAAAATTTGAGGAGAGAACACAAGTAATTTTAAGTTTTTTTGAGAGTCTTCTGAGTACCATATATGTGCTTCTGTGTTGAGATAGTCGGTTATATTAATATCCGTATCTGCCGGTAACTCATAAGTTTCACCGGCGTCGGAAGTCAGTGAAAAGGTTTTTGTATGATTAGAATAAGAAGTGACAATCCCCTTGACAAAATAGTAAGTTGTATCTGACTCACTGTCATAATAAGAGCCGGAACCATCTATATCATAAGATACATGTTGCCCCTCAGGCTCCTTAGGGGCGGAAAGGGTGATTAGATCTGAGGGGGCTTTGCCAAAAGCTTGTCCGGATAGCAATATACTACCGAGTACGATACTGCCTGCGATACATAGAATTTTTACATTATTCATGGTTAAATGGCCTCCTTGTTTAGTTGTTGAATATTATATCAATTAAAGTGTGAAAATTGTAATTTTGACTTATCGAAATATGTTTTAGAAATGAGTAGGATTTCGGTTATTTTTGAATATGATAAAGAATAAAGACACAAGTATTGTTCGGTTTATTAGTCGTGTTCCAATGGTTACTGGAAAATAATTGATGATTAGAAATACAACGTAATATTATCAATAGCAAAGCTATAGGATTTCAAAAATGAAGTCTTATAGCTATTTTTGTGTAGCAGTAAAAATTGTGAAGGGTATGTTTGGGAAAAATATTTGTGATTACTTGATTTGAATCAAGTTGGAAAATTGCTATTTGTCAGACAATAAAGTATAATTAGAGAAAATCTTGTTTGCAAAGGAACAGGATAAACGATAACTTTAAATAATATGTTTTTGTCTGTTGATTTTGGGCGTGTAAAAAGGAAAAAGTATGAGTGATGAAAGAAAAAGGGAAAATGAAGAGGAAAAACTGAAAGATTTTTTTCATAATGTGATAGGAATAAAATCGGAAGCTGTGCTGGAGGTGTTGGCGGAGAACTCGGAAATCTGTAAGTTGAAAGCAAAAACTTTGCTGATGAAAGAGAATGAGAAGGTAGATGCGATTTCTTTTTTGTATAAAAAGGGTGGTCTTGTAAAGTCATATTATGAAAAATCGGATGGAAAAAAACAGGTTCACTGTTTTGCGCATTTTCCGGGGGAAGCTTTGGTAGGGATCATGAATTTGGACAAGCAGATAACCTCTTTCCTGACAGTGGAGTTGATAACGGATTGTGAAATTGTAAGGATATCAGCGGATGTTCTTCGAAAGCTGGCTATGGAGAATATAGAAATTGCTCTGGTTTGTAATCGGATGCAGAGTGTGGCATCTATGAGGGAATATGAATACAGAAAAATGATTCTTACCTGTAATCCAGTACAGAGGTATGAATATTTTCTGGAAACCTATCCGGGGCTGGAAAAAAAGGTGAACAAAAAAGATATAGCATCTTATCTGAACATGACACCTGAATGCTTCAGCAGGATGCTGAAAAAATATGATGGGGCTTGACAGAGGTGGAAAGTAACTGTCAATTCACATAATAAAACTCACAAATCAAGGAGGAAAAAATTCATGAAGAAAAAGAAAAATGTACTATTAATGATTCTTGCTGCAGTAGTAGCAATGCTTGCCATGTCTGTGAATGTTTGGGCAGCACAGAAGAATCCATTGGCGAAGATGCCAACAAAGATGAAAGTTACATTGGGGTGTAGCGTAGATAATGTAACTAATTATTCTACACCGGTATATTATAATCGTGAAAATATAGAAATCTCTGCGGTAAGCAGTAATCCTAAAGTAATGATGGTGTTTTCACGTGTATCTGGCAGTGATGGTGGTGCGAAAAGAAATGCATTTTACCAGGTAACCGGAATCAAGGAAGGAACAGCTAAGGTTAATGTTACTGTAAAAGTAAATGGAAAAACATATAAAAAAACCTGCACCTATACATTTGTAAAATATACAAATCCATTTAAAACGCTGAAAATCGGGAAAAAGAACCTGGTTTCCTACTATGCAAAAGAGCCGGAACCAAATTTATATGGGGTTGTAAGCAGATTGAATGGAAAACTGACTTATAGCCTGAAAGCAGGATATAAAGTAGAAAAGATAGAATACAGCAGATTTGTTAATGCTAACAACGGAAGCATAAAAATGTATTCTATCAAAAAAGGACAAAAGCTTCCAAAAGATTTTTTGGCACTTTTTATCAAGTTAAAGAATACTAAAAATAATGCCTATGTTTCTATTAGAGTAGATAATAATTAGGGCAGTAGTGTTATGTAAGATAAGGAGCTAAGATGAAGAAAAAGTTCTCAGCGATTTTAACAGGTGTTTTTTTGATACTGTTTTGTATGATAATGCCAGTAACTGTAAATGCTGCGCAAAAAACACCTGGAAGAGTAAAAATGGTAAATGCGTATTCTGATCCGGATGTTAATCAGGTTCATGTTACATGGGACAAAACGACAAATGCTACAGAATATGTTCTGTTTTATAAAGAGGTTGGCGCAGATAAGTGGAAGAAAGTGCTATCTGTTAATTCTTCCAGAAAGAGCACTGCTATTCGGTATTGCTGTGAATGATGATAAGACGGGTGTTATATTACAATGGGAAAAATATGAGGATGGGCGATCTGAAAAAAGGAAAGGAAACTGTTATTCCGCAGGTCAGGTAATGGCAAGAATTTATCAGGCAATGGGATATAAAGCAACAGTCCGATCAGCCATTCATGATAAAAAGTCCAGATATCCCAGCAATATGATTATGGGTTCTGACCATTATAATGTCGAGGTTATAATGAACGGAAGGACCTATTATCTTGATGCAACTCCCGGATGTGGAGGCGTTTATTTATCCTCCCCAAAAGAAGTCCTGGAATCATATATATACGGTGGAAATGGATGGGAGCGCATACAATAAAAAATGCAAGTCTGAATTATTCATGATAACTTGTCTTATTTTAGAAAGGAAAAAAATTATGCAGAGAAAGAAAAATGTATTAGTAATGATTCTTGCGACAGTAGTAGCAATGCTTGCCATGTCTGTAAATGTCTGGGCAGCACAGAAGAATCCTCTGGCGCAAATGTCAACGAAGACCAGTGCTGTATTATATTCAGCACCAGCTGGAATGGGGTGCGATTATTTCACACCTGAATATACATCAAAGGTGAAAATCAGCGTAAAGAGTTATAATACAAAGGTTGTAACTGTAAAGGGTTATACCTTTGAAAGAAACGGAAAATATTCCGCAGGATATGAGACAACACCAATAGCACCGGGAAACACTAAAATTAAAGTTAAGGTTACGGTTGGATCGAAATCCTATACAAGAACATGCAGTTATACAGTATATAAATGGGAAAATCCGTTGAAGACATTTAAAATCGGTTCAAAAAATTACTGCTCAAAGTTAAATAAATCGGGTACTGTTACAGTGTCAGAGGATTCATTGAATGGGAGACTGGTATATAAGTTAAAACCGGATTATACACTGGTATCCATGTTATGCTATACAAAAACCGGGGATAAGTATTCTGCAGTCAAAAATATAAAAAGTGGAAAAAAGCTTCCACAGGGTACTTACGGTATATTTATGCAGATTAAATCCAGAAAAAATAATAAGTTTTATAATGTGAGGCTTTATACAGAATAACAGTTAAGTCTGCAGTACGCTTTCCTTTGTAAAAATTATGCGAACATACTCTTAAAATAAAACTCGTTGTAAATCTGGAAGAAGAACTGACAGAAATAGGAAAGTCAGAATTGTATACAGATTTGACAAAACTAATTATAAAAATTGCGGACTATATTTTTCGCGAAGAGGACAATGTTCGGAAAGGAATAGGTGATATTATGGGAGGAAAAGTTCTGGAATTGGAATCTGAAAGACTTAAAGCAGAGGGAAAAGCAATTGGACGTGCAGAAGGAGAGGCAATCGGACAGGCAAGAGGCGAGGCAATCGGGCAGATTCAGGGAGAAGTTCGACTGGGAAGTCTGATTACTCGACTGATTCAGGATCAGAGAACGGAAGAAATCCCGATTGTATCAACAGATTCTAAAAGACGTGAGCAACTAAATAAGGAATATGGTCTTTAATGAATATTACGTTTTCAAAGCAGTAGGATGAAAGGAATGCGACCTTTCTCCTGCTGTTTTTCTGTCTGAATAAATTCAAGAGATATAGATTTCAATGAGGTAAAGCATTAAAAATATAACTTTAAACTATAACTGGTACTAGGTATTATGAATTGGCATAATCGGAAGTGTAGTGGTATAGTATGTTCATGCTCAACAGAGCGGGGAATAAGAGAGAGGGAGAATGAGATGTCTGGGATTGTGATTGAAAAGGTCCGGAAGTCTTTTGACACGAAAGATGGCGTGGTCGAGGCTTTGAAGGATGTGAACCTGAATATCGATTCCGGTGATATATATGGGATTATCGGTATGTCGGGGGCAGGTAAGAGTACATTGGTACGATGTATGAATTTTCTGGAGGTTCCTACAGAGGGACAGGTTCTGATAGATGGGAAGGCTCTTGGAGATTTGACAGAGAAGGAATTGAGGAAACAGAGGGAAGAGATTGGTATGATCTTCCAGCATTTCAATCTGCTGATGCAGAAGTCAGTGATCGATAATGTCTGTTTTCCCCTTTATATAAAAGGAAAGAAGAAGGCAGAGGCCAGAAAGAGGGCAGCAGAGCTTTTAGAAATCGTTGGTCTGGGGGACAGGCAGAATGCTTATCCTGCACAGCTCTCCGGTGGACAGAAGCAGAGGGTTGCTATTGCAAGAGCACTTGCATCGGATCCGAAGATCTTACTTTGTGATGAGGCTACCAGTGCACTGGATCCGCAGACTACTTCTTCCATTCTGGAATTGCTGAAAAAGATTAATAAGCAGTTTGGAATCACCATAGTGATCATTACTCATCAGATGTCGGTTGTGCGTGAAATCTGTACACATGTGGCGATCATGTATGAGGGTGAAGTGGTTGAGAAAGGACTGGTTGCAGATATTTTTGCAAATCCTCAGTCAGAGGTTGCCAAAGAACTGATCCGAAAGGATACAGGCTCCGATATCGACGCAGACAGTAGACTGGATGCCGGCAGGGAAAAAGGACAGGCAGAGATTAAAAGTGGTGAGAAAATACGAATCGTATTTTCAGAGAATTCAGCTTTTGAGCCTGTGATCGCAAATCTGATCCTTACATTCGGAGAACCGGTAAATATTCTGAAGGCAGATACCAAGAATGTAGGTGGTGTAGCCAAGGGAGAGATGATACTGGAGTTTATGGAGGGCAGTACCAGAACAGAAATGATGAAACAGTATCTGAAAGAAAAAGGTTTAGCAATCGGGGAGGTGACAGAATATGTGGGATCATGAGACAATAATGATGATTGTCCAGGGTGTGGGAGAAACACTTTACATGACAGTTCTTTCCACAGTTCTGGGATACCTGTTCGGACTTCCCATGGGAGTGTTGCTGGCAGTATCAGATAAAGAGGGACTGAAACCAAATGCAGTGTTGTATAAGATACTGGATGCAATTGCAAATATTGTGAGAAGTATTCCGTTTCTGATCTTGTTGATTCTGCTCATTCCTTTCACCAGAGCAGTAGTGGGAAAGAGCTATGGATCCACAGCAACTGTAGTGCCTCTGGTAGTGGCTGCCATTCCTTTTATAGCACGAATGGTGGAATCTTCTATTAAAGAGGTTGATGCAGGTGTGATCGAGGCAGCCAGAGCTATGGGTGCAAGTAATATGAGAATCATTGTGAAAGTGCTTCTGGTAGAAGCTAGAACTTCACTGATCACAGGAGCAACGATTGCGATTGGAACGATTCTTGGTTATTCCGCAATGTCCGGTGCAGTTGGCGGCGGCGGACTTGGAGATATCGCCATCCGCTATGGATATTACAGATATCAGTCAGATATCATGATCGTGACAGTTATCCTGCTGGTGATCCTGGTACAGATTTTCCAGTCAGTGGGAATGCTGATTGCTAATAAGATAGACAGAAGAAAATAAAAAATGAAATAACAATAAAATTAAATTCAGGAGGACAATTATTATGAAAAAATTAGTAGCAGCAGTTTTAACAGGAGTATTAGTAGCAGGAACTTTAAGCACAGGAGTTTACGCAAAGGATGATGACAAGACAATCACAGTTGCAGCGTCTGCAACACCACATGCAGAAATCCTTGAAGAAGCAAAGCCAATTCTTGAGAAAGAAGGATATGATCTGGAAGTTACTGTATTTGATGACTATGTAAGACCAAACGAGGTTGTAGAGAGTGGAGAATTCGATGCAAACTACTTCCAGCACATTCCATATCTGGAGCAGTTCAATGAAGAAAAAGGTACACACCTTGTAAATGCAGGTGGAATTCATTATGAGCCATTCGGAATTTATCCGGGAACAAAAGACAGCCTGGATGATCTGGAAGATGGAGATTCTATCGCAGTACCAAATGATACAACAAACGAAGCAAGAGCACTTCTTCTTCTTCAGGATAATGGAATCATCACACTAAAAGAAGGCGCAGGATTAAATGCAACTGTTAAGGATATTGCAGAGAATCCTCACAATGTGGAGATCGTAGAGCTGGAAGCTGCACAGGTCGCACGTGTTACAGGCGAGACAGCTTATGTGGTATTAAATGGAAACTATGCTCTGGAAGCTGGCTTCTCAGTTGGAAAAGATGCACTTGCATATGAGAAATCTGATTCTGAGGCAGCAAAGACATACGTAAACGTAATCGCAGTAAAAGAAGGCAATGAAGACAGCGAAAAAATCCAGGCACTTGTAGACGTACTGAAATCTGATGAGATCAAAGATTTTATCAATGAGAAATATGATGGTGCAGTAATTCCTTTTGAAGAAAACTCAGATGCAGAAGAAGCAGATACAGAAGATGCAGATGATGCAGACAGCAAAGACGCAGACAATGCAGATGACACAGCAGAAGAAAATGCAGATACAACTGACACAGCAGAAGACGCTGAATAAGTAAAGATAACAGGAGATTCCTTTTTCAGGTAAAACTGGAGAGGGAATCTTTTTTTGCAAAAACATATAGGATTTCCATTGTATTAAGGAGAATCCAGCAGAGAATCTGTCAGTGATTGGAGAATGCATAGGCATTTTAAGATTAAATATACAGGGGATGAATCTGAAAGATATAGACTTTCTGAAAAATCTGAGCCTGGATTACCTGGATATGAGTAATGTGGAAGTAGAAAACAATATATTTGAGCCATTGACAGAGATGAAGAAACTGGATACTCTGTGTATGTGTGATGTAAATGAGGCGGCTGCCGAAACTCTTTCGCAGATGAGTACCTTAAAGGCGCTGTTCATGTGGGGGGATAGTACCATACTGGAGAATCTGAAACCATTGAAAGGGATGACACAGCTGGAGACACTTGCATTCACAACACAGATTTCCTCGTTAGAAGGAATCGAACAGTTTCCTTCATTAAATTTCCTGTCAGTGAGTTTCAGCCTGGTGAAAGATCTGTCTCCTGTCACAGGAGCAAAGAATCTGCAGGTAATAGATATTTCCAATGCAGATATTGAAAATTTTGAACCGCTGTTTGGACATTCGGGACTGACGGAGGTACACTGTACAGAGGAACAAAAAGAAGAAATCATGAAGATAGATTCTTCTCCTGATTTTGAAATTTATACATAAAAAGGGACAAAATTGTCCCGCTCTAAAATGGGCAGATATGGTACACTTAACAGTATCATATCTGCTTTTAAATTATGGATCAGTCATCAGATAACGGATAGTGGTAAAGATCAAAAAAATACAACCTCGGGTTTTGACAGAAGGGAGATATGAACAGGAAAGAGGTGTGAGAAGAAATGAAAGAAACAGAAGAAATCATGGGAATGATAAAAGAGGAAGGCGCCGCATATTTTGCAAGAGAACGAGGAAACAAGGTAGAGGTAGGGCTTTATCTTGAGCATATAATCGAAGAGCGTGGAATGAAAAAGAAAGACATTGTGCGAAAGCTGAATCTGGAAGAATCCTATGCACGAAAACTGTTTGGCGGTCAGCGAATCCCCACAAGGAAAATACTGCTGCAGTGTGCGTTTCTCCTTTCTCTTGATCTGTCGGATACACAAAGGCTTCTGGATATCGGTCAGAAGCCGAGACTTTATCCGCGCGTACGTTACGATGCAGCGATTATTTATGGACTGGAAGAGAAGATGACACTGGAAGAGATGAACAGCTTCCTGGATGAAATCGGGGAAGAGGTTTTATTGTAAAATATTTTTGAAAGATATCCCGGAAGGGATTCTGAACGCTGTCAAAAATGAAGATGGCAGTGTATAAAATTACAGAGGTATAAAAAAATCATTCCCGCAAATTGTTCAAGCTGCGATTACATCTTGTAGGGTGCTTTTTTTAATACACTCAAATCCAGAAAAAGGAGGGTTTTACGTATGAAGAAAAAACAAGTCGCATTATTGTTGGCAGCACTTATGTGCATAACACCTGTGGCAGAAAGCGCAGCTGTTATGGGTGCAGAATTTTCTTCGGGGGAAGAAACTGTAGAGATGCAGGGCACGGAGGAAGAAGCCGAAGCAGAGAATACGGCAGAAATCTGGACATCCGGGGAAGAAGTATCAGATTTTGGTACGGACGAAGCGCCGGAAGTGGACGTATTTACATCAGAAGAATCAGAGGCATCGACAGACGCAGCAGGTGCTAAACAGGTAAAAGGATCTTTTGAAGTGGCATACATAACAGAGGAACAGTACAATAATGCCCTGCAGAATGAAGAACGTCCGGAAGTGGACATGAAAACAGTAGAAGACACTACTTTTTCAAATGCGTTAAACAGTATCGAAGGAGAAAATACAGGATACTGTTTTGTAAACGTCCAGGATCTGGAAGATGCAGCAGACTTTGTGGCTCCTGAAGGGATGACAGTACTGGTGGAGAATGCAAGAGCCAGAAGTATTACACCGAACGGAAACATCGCATTCTGGGGTATGGTAGATCCGCCAGAGACGATTGAAATCAAAGAAGGAAAAGGAACGACAACTTTCTTCTGTCAGGATATGAGAAGCGTATTAAAAGGAACAGGTTCCGATGATAAAGTGATCTTTTGTGGGCAGAATAATGCGATAGGTGGTATTTCCGGAGTAGAAAATATATATCTGAGAAATAACAGCCATGATCTGCAGGTATTTGGTGCCAGTGAATTTTTTAATATTTACAATGAAACGGATAATATCAAAAACCATCCGCAGGAAGAAAATGCTTTTTTCATACACATTGTAAACAGTAAGACTGCTCCGGTATTCCATAAAACATTTGACTGGGGTACTGGCGAGTTTGAAAATGAAAATGGAGAGAAGTGGAGCAGTCCTTACGGAATTGGAATTATATATAAGACATCAGATGAGAAAGGTGAATGGGAAGATATTCCTGTTCCGGCTGGTACACAGGCAGTGAAATATGATATGTCTGACGAAGATATTGTGGAAATGCTTTCCAGAATTTGGGTCTATTCAGAAGATGGTACGACTCAGGATATGAATGGAAAAATCTGGAATCCGGATAAAGATAATGCGGTTGATATTCAGGAATTTCAGGATTGTGAAGGAATGTCAGCACAGGAGATTTTCGAGGCATGCGGAAGGGCAGAATTCCCTGATGGAGGATGTGTGTGGATTAACGTCGCACCGACAGCACAGGCGGAAAGATATATAAATGCATATCAGAAGAAGAACAATGCCAGTGGCTATTATCTGATGAATATGAAAGCTAACACCAAGATCAGTGGAACGCTTACTGTTCCAAGTGCTGCGAAAGCACTGAAGATAGAGGGACAGAATAATTATGACGAAAGCACAGATACAGATAATTTTGTTCCGGCTTCAATTTCTTCTGTAAATGTTCCGGCAGGCAAGAAACTGTCACTGTCCAGAATTCTTGTAAAAGCAAATACTTTAACTTTTACAGGCTCTGGAGAAGTGGAACTTATGAATGCCAGATTAAATGCAAATGTAACAGCAGATAAAATTAAGATTGCGGATGCTGTAGTGAAGAGCCTGGACTGTAAAGAACTGACATCAGAAGAGGGTGTATGTCTGGTTGTATCTGAATATCTGAATTTTGAGAAAGCAGTGATTAATCCGGAGATAACCATTTATGGACAGCCGGGAGCTTATCTGAAATTTGGTGAAATTGACAGTGCAGAATACTCTCAGACAGCAATTCCGCAGATTTATCTTGGAACAAACGGAAAACAGACAGCGCAACTGTATATAGGCGGAGCATTGAAACTTGGTACATATGAAGCGGAAGGTGAGACATATTCAAGAAATCTGATCGTTCGACAGTTTGATACAAAAGAAGCGCAGGCAGCAGGCGTTCCTGTATCGAAAGACTGTTTTGATCCAACATATAGGTATGCCTGGGAGGAGACAGAGGATAATGACTGGTTTTACTTTACAAAAATATACAAGAATGAAGAAATAAAACTTGTTACGGTCAATGCTAGTCTGGATGAAGAATATTCTACAAACAGACTTCGGGCGCAGTTTAGATTTGATGTAAATGGTGAGAAAAAATATGGAGTAGTACTTCCTCGATACAGTTATCTGGATGAATTCGAAGGTTTAACAACCGGAATTGATGGAAATAAACGCCGTTTATTTTATGTAGACTGGTGGACAAATGAAGAGAAAATAAAAGCTGTTGAGATTCCTGCATACTATGAGTTCTCAGGTCAATCTCTGAACAGCATCGCATCCGCACAGATTTCTACAATCAAGACCCAACTTTATGCAGGTAAGGCGATTAAACCGTCAGTAACAGTAACCTTAAACGGCAAGAAGCTGAAAGCCGGAACAGATTACACCGTTTCCTATGCAAATAACACAAAAGCCGGCTCCACAGCATCTGTGATTATTACAGGTAAAGGCAATTATGTTGGCACAGCGATCCAGAATTTCGAAATTGCGGCGATTCCGGCAAAAGGAAAGGTATACACATCCGGAAACCTGAAATACAAGGTAACTAAATCCGCATACAAGAATGGAACAGTAAGCGTTTATGCTCCGGCAGAGAAATCTCTTACAAGTGCATCTGTTCCTGCAACAGTAAAAATTAATGGTTATACATTTAATGTAACAGCAATTGGTGATAAAGCATTTAATGGCTGCACAAAACTGAAAAAAGTCACGATAGGATCCAAAGTAACCACAATTGGAAAACAGGCGTTTAACGGATGTAAAGCGCTGACTTCCATTACAGTTAATTCTAAAGTACTCAAAACAGTAGGAGCATCTGCATTAAAGGGAATTTCTGCTAAGGCAGTAATCAAAGTTCCGGCAGCAAAATTAAGTGCATACCAGAAACTTTTCAAGGGCAAAGGACAGAAAAATTCTGTAAAGATTACAAAATAAGAAATAGAAACAAAGATTATATAGCTAAAACCATACAGTTAAAATTATATAGAGGCAGAATCAGTAAAAATTTCTGCTACACATAAAAAGATAGTTCCAGAAGAAGAAGCCCGGAATTAGTGTACCGACAAGATTGTTTCAAGAATCAACTTGTCGGTACATCAGAGTTGTTGTCATGAGCAATTCTGTTTCCGGGTTTCATTTACCTGTATTTCTTTGAAAAATTCAGGTGATAAGATGGCTTTAAAATGTATAAACAATTAGAAAAATAAAAAAAATTAAAAAAGTTTCAAAAAAGGTGTTGACATCCGACAAAATCCATTATATAATAGCAAAGCAAGTTACGGAGCGGACAACAAATAAGCCGCCTGAAACAAGCACAATATGGAATCTTAGCTCAGCTGGGAGAGCATCTGCCTTACAAGCAGAGGGTCATAGGTTCGAGCCCTATAGGTTCCATATCTTAAAGAAAATGGCGAGATAGCTCAGTTGGCTAGAGCACACGGTTCATACCCGTGGTGTCGAGGGTTCGAATCCCCCTCTCGCTACTTGACAGAGAAATCTGTCACCAACAAATATGGAATCTTAGCTCAGCTGGGAGAGCATCTGCCTTACAAGCAGAGGGTCATAGGTTCGAGCCCTATAGGTTCCATATCTTAAAAGAAAATGGCGAGATAGCTCAGTTGGCTAGAGCACACGGTTCATACCCGTGGTGTCGAGGGTTCGAATCCCCCTCTCGCTACTATTTACGAAAGATAAGTCTATAAACCTGGATAAGGGGTTTGTGGGCTTTTTTTCATTTCTGAATAAATCAATTTAACCGAATCAAGTAAGTCCCCTGCGGAGGTTGCGAATATCCGATTGACAAATTGTTTCTTTATGATATTTACCCTGAAAACGATTATGATACAGAAGAATTATGAAATGTACTATAGAAACGTAAATATGGAAAATGGTTATACATGGAATATTGAAAATTGAATAGACTTCACATCCGGAACTTGTTATAATCAGCAGAAAAAGAACGAAATGATAAGTAAACAGATCAGGAGGTGAGAAACATGCTGGACAAAAACGATATGAAAATGTTAAGGGAAATGATGGAAACTACGGTAAAAGAAACAGTAGAAGCTACGGTAAAAGAAACAGTAGAAGCTACCGTTCAGAAAGCTATTGAACCGTTACAGCAGGATATTTGCGATTTAAAAGAAGAAGTAAACGGTGTTAAACTTCATCTTGAAAATGTAACTGACAGAAATATTTCAATTTTAGCGGAAAATCATGGTTATCTGGTGAAAAAATTCAATGAAGCCGTAGAAGCAGCACATAATAATCATGTGAATACAGTACAGACCAGTTACCTGATAGAACATGTTGCAAATCTTGAGAACAGAATGCAGGCAGTAGAAAAAAATATGGCATTGTAATGCGCAGGAACAATAAGTCTGGATGTGAAGCCTATTGAGGTTTCGATATATTAATACATTAATACATAAATTTTTGCATATCTATTGCCATAATTTCTTAAATCCTTTATAATATCAACGGGTAAAAGCAAGGAGATATATCAACAGTATGATGAAATGATAACAAGGTAGTTATTCTCAGGGGATAGCTGCCTTTTTTAACAAGATATAACAAGAATTCTCCCACTATAGGTGGCGAGATGAATTGCAAACAAGAAAATGAACGGCAGTGGCGGACGGAGAGAAATCGGTATCCTCCACTGATATGAGGCAAATCACGGTCAGCATGTTGCTGACATGTCAGACTCTGTGAAATTACCGACTGTGAGTTGAAACAAATAAATTCTGACTATTGATAAACAGACTGCCTTGCCATTACACGTTAACATCCACGAAAGAGAGGGAAAGGAATGGAGAAACAAGAGAAAAACACAGTAACACCCTACGACCTTGACGGAAGGCCGCCACTGAAGCTGGCGATTCCTCTTGGTTTGCAGCATGTGCTGGCTATGTTCGTAGGTAATCTTACACCGCTTCTGATCATCACAGCAGCCTGTGGAATCGAAGCCGGCGGAGAACTGCAGGTAGCACTTCTGCAGAATGCCATGCTGATTGCAGGTATTGTAACATTGGTTCAGGTATTTACCATAGGACCTGTGGGTGGTAAACTCCCCATCGTTATGGGAACCAGTTCCGGTTTCATTGGCGTATGCCAGAGTGTTGCAGGAGTCATGGGTAATGGAGTGGTTGCGTATGGTGCGATCATGGCGGCATCCTTTATCGGCGGTCTTTTTGAAACTGTACTGGGAAGCTTCCTGAAACCACTGAGAAAATTTTTTCCGTCAGTTGTAACAGGAACCGTTGTATTATCAATCGGTCTTTCACTGATCGCTGTTGGTATCAGTTCTTTTGGAGGCGGAAGTTCCGCTAAGGACTACGGTTCTCTGGAGAATCTGTTTGTAGGCTTTGTAGTTCTGGTTGTAATTGTCGTATTAAAACATGGAACAAAAGGATTTACAAGCTTTGCATCAATTCTGATCGGTATTATCGTAGGATATGTGCTGGTAAGTATTATGGCAGCAGTTCTTCCTACCACATTTACCTATGTGGATGATGCAGGTGCAACAGTAGAAGCTACCAAATCCTGGGTTCTTAACTGGGATAAAGTAGCAAACGCATCCTGGTTTGCAGTGCCGAAGATCATGCCTGTCAAATGGGTATTTGATGCAAGGGCAATCGTTCCGATCTGCATCATGTTTATTGTAACAGCTGTAGAGACTGTCGGTGATATTTCCGGTATCACAGAGGGCGGTCTTGGAAGAGAAGCTACAGACAAAGAGCTTTCCGGCGGCGTTATGTGTGATGGCCTTGGATCTTCACTGGCAGCAGTATTTGGCGTACTTCCGAATACTTCTTTTAGCCAGAACGTAGGTCTGGTTGCAATGAACAAGGTTGTAAACCGTTTTTCAATTGCAACAGGCGGTATTTTCCTTATCGCATGTGGTCTGTTTCCTAAACTTGCAGCACTGATCTCCATCATGCCTCAGAGTGTACTGGGCGGTGCGGCAGTTATGATGTTCTCATCTATTGTTGTCAGCGGTATCCAGCTTATCACAAAATGGCCGGTAACTCCGAGAAACGTAACAATTGTCTCCGTTGCACTTGGTCTTGGCTATGGACTGGGGGCAAACTCAGCAGTCCTTGCACATATGCCGCAGGCGATCACACTGATCTTTGGTGGTTCAGGAATTGTACCTGCAGCACTGTTTGCTATTATTCTGAATATCGTGCTTCCACCGGATGAGAAATCCGAAGTTGAGATTGCAGAAGAGATTCTTGACATGAAGAAAAAAGAGGCACAGAAGAAATAGCGGCACACTGGGAGTGTTCGAAAGTGAATAAGTAAAACAATAAAAAGCGTGAAACTGGGAATATCTGGTTTTGCGCTTTTATTCAGATTATAGTGAATGATTATCTGGTGCAGATGTATGTGGCGAAAACAGACTGCAGATGTCTGGAATGAATTTTGGCTTGTATGTCTCGGGATTTTGGCATATTCATGCCAAAACATCTTGCGGGATAGTGGTGTGTGAACAATAACGTAATGATAAAAATATGTTATTGAATGAAATTCAGGGTTGACAAATATAGCTTCCGGTGGTAAATTAAGTGTAAATTTAACAGATTAAACCGATGAAGCGGAAGTCAAAGCAGTCATGCGCGCACAGAGAATCCGGGAAGGTGAGAGCCGGGTGGAAATGCAGTCTGCCAAATGGGCCGCTGAGGGCACAGTGAAAGGTTGAAGATTACAGAGCAGACTAAGTATCCTGTGACGTGAGGCATACGTCAGTTGCCGGAAATATGAAGGTATTTCGCAAAGAGTACGGTTCAAACCGTAAATCAAGGTGGCACCGCGGGTGAAGTATATACGCTCGTCCTTGACAGAAACGATAATTCTGTCAAGGACGGGCTTTTTTATGTTCCTGGCAGAAACTGAATTAATCACAGGAGGTGTTCCCATGTATCCAACATTAGAAACCATCAGGCGGCTTGCACAGACAAAAGAATATCGTCGTATTCCTCTGTGCAGAGAACTTTATGCAGACAGATATACACCGGTAGAGGTAATGCGCATTTTGCGAAAAGCCAGCCGCCATTGTTACCTGCTGGAAAGTGCCAGCCAGACAGAAGTGTGGGGCAGGTATTCTTTTCTGGGGTATGAACCGTCCATGGAGATTACCTGTACAGACGGAACATTGAAGATCCGGACAACCGATGCTGAGGGAAAAACAGAGGAAACCGTAAGGCAGGTCACACATCCCGGTGATACTCTCAGAGAAATCATCCGGAAATATAAAACTCCGGTAATGGAAAAGATGCCTCCTTTTACAGGCGGTCTGGTAGGATATTTCTCCTACGATTATATCAAATACAGTGAACCAAAGCTGAAACTGGAGGACAGGGAACAGCAGGATTTCAGGGACATGGATTTAATGCTTTTTGATCAGGTGATCGTATTTGACCATTTCAGACAGAAAGTACTTCTGATCACAGGTGTGATGACAGATGATCTGGAAGCTTCCTACGAGAAAGCAGTAAAGAAGTTGGAGGAAATGGCGCAGCTGATTCGAAACGGGGAGCATATGGAATTTGAACCGCTGAGACTTCAGTCAGAAATACAGCCGAAATTTCCGAAAGAAAAATATGCAGAGATGGTGGAGAAAGCCAAACATTACATCAGAGAAGGTGATATTTTCCAGGTGGTACTTTCCAATCCCATGCGTGCGAAAGCAACAGGAAGTCTGTTTGATACTTACCGGGTTCTTCGGGCATCTAATCCTTCTCCTTATATGTTCTACTTTTCCAGCGATGACATTGAACTGGCAGGTGCTTCCCCTGAAACACTTGCGAAGCTGGAAAATGGCACCTTAAGTACCTTCCCTCTGGCAGGAACCAGACCAAGAGGAAAGACAAGAGAAGAGGATAAAGAACTTGAAGAGGGACTTCTGAAAGATGAGAAAGAGCTGGCAGAACACAATATGCTGGTAGACCTGGGAAGAAACGATATTGGAAAGATCAGCAAGATCGGAACTGTAAAAGTAGAAAAGTATCTCTGCGTAGAACGTTTTTCCCATGTAATGCATCTGGGCTCCACAGTAACAGGAATTATCCGGGATGATAAAGACGCTGTGGATGCAGTAGACGCAATCCTTCCGGCAGGAACCCTTTCCGGAGCACCCAAATTCAGAGCCTGCCAGATCATCGAGGAACTGGAACAGAGCAAACGAGGCATTTACGGAGGCGCCATCGGATATCTGGATTTTGCAGGAAATCTGGATACCTGTATTGCCATCCGCCTGGTTTATAAGAAAAACGGAGAAATCTGTATCCGTTCAGGTGCCGGAATTGTGGCAGACAGTGTACCGGAAAAGGAATTTCAGGAATGCTGCAACAAGGCAAGAGCTGTGGTACAGGCAATTGAACAGGCACAGGAGGGATTAGAATGATATTACTGATCGATAATTATGACAGCTTTTCCTATAACTTATATCAGCTCATCGGCGCAGTGGAACCGGACATCAAAGTAGTGAGAAACGATGAGTGTATACTGGAAGAAATCGCAGAGATGAAACCGGAAGCCATCATTTTATCCCCTGGTCCGGGAAGGCCGGAGGATGCAGGTATCTGTATTCCGGTGATTAAAGAATTTGCAGGAAAAATTCCCATTCTGGGTGTGTGCCTGGGACATCAGTCCATCTGCGAAGCCTTTGGAGGAACCGTTTCCTATGCAAAGGAACTGATGCATGGAAAGAAAAAGCTGATGTATAAAACAGGAGAAAGTCAGCTTTTTAAGGGCCTGCCGGATACCTTTGCAGCAGCCAGATATCATTCCCTGGCAGCATTAAAGGATACCCTGCCTGCAGAACTTAGGGTGACAGCAGAGTCAGAGGACGGAGAGGTCATGGCAGTGGAACATATGAACTATCCTGTGTTCGGAGTACAGTTTCATCCTGAATCTGTAATGACACCGGACGGCAGAGTGATGATAGAGAATTTTATGGAGGTAGTGAGAAATGATTAAGGAAGCCATTATTAAATTATCAAAGAAACAGGACTTAACATACGCAGAAGCAGAAACTGTAATGGACGAGATCATGAGCGGTCAGGCAACACCTGTACAGATGTCCGCCTATCTTACAGCTTTATCCTTAAAAGGAGAGACCATTGATGAGATCACTGCTTCCGCAGCAGGCATGAGAGCACACTGCATCAAACTTCTCCACAACCTGGATGTGCTTGAAATCGTGGGTACCGGCGGAGACGGTTCTAACTCCTTTAATATTTCCACCACTTCTTCTCTGGTGATCGCAGCAGGCGGTGTTCCGGTTGCAAAACATGGAAACAGAGCAGCATCTTCTAAATCCGGTGCAGCAGATGTTCTGGAAGCACTGGGAGTGAAGATTACACTGACGCCGGAACGCAGTGCAGAGATCCTGAAAAAGATCAACATCTGCTTCCTGTTTGCACAGAATTATCACATTGCAATGAAATATGTGGCACCGATCCGTAAAGAGCTTGGAATCCGTACTGTATTTAACATTCTTGGACCGTTAAGTAATCCTGCAGGGGCAAACATGGAACTGATGGGAGTTTACGATCAGTCACTGGTGGAGCCACTGGCTCAGGTTATGGCAAATCTGGGCGTTGACAGAGGAATGGTTGTTTACGGACAGGACAGCCTGGATGAAATTTCCATGTGTGCACCTACTTCTGTATGTGAGATCAGGGATGGCAAATTTACTTCCTATGAGATTACACCGGAACAGTTTGGATATGAGAGATGTGAGAAGGGTGCCCTGACAGGTGGTACACCTGCAGAAAACGCAGAGATCACAAAAGCAATCCTGAAGGGTGAGGAAAAAGGTTCGAAGCGTCAGGCAGTATGTTTAAATGCAGGTGCAGCACTCTATATTGCAGGAAAAGCCGCTTCCATAGAAGAAGGAGTGAAGTTGGCAGAATCCCTCATCGACAGTGGTGCAGCACTGAAGAAACTGGAAGAATTTGTAGAAGAGACAAATAAATAAAAAACAACGAAAAACTACTAATGTAAAGGAAATCTGTAACTGTCCGGTAATCTGCTGACTGTGGATATACAGAACAGTTACAGAAAAATCATAGAGATTATGAAGAATATATTAGAAGAAATAGCAGCCAGAACAAGAGAAAGAATTGCAAAAGAAAAGTCAGATATTTCTGTTTCGGAGCTGGAGAACCAGATTCAGGAAGTAAATAAAAATGCAGGGCAGAAAATCACATTTCTCCAGGCATTAAAAAAAGATGGTATGTCCTATATCTGCGAGGTAAAGAAAGCCTCCCCCTCAAAGGGACTGATCGCACCGGATTTTCCATATCTGGCAATTGCAAAGGAATATGAACAGGCAGGTGCAAGTGCAATCTCCTGTCTCACAGAACCTTTTTATTTCCAGGGAGCAGACCGGTATCTGAGAGAAATCGCAGCCACTGTAAAAATACCTGTACTCCGCAAGGATTTTACAGTAGATGAATATATGATCTATCAGGCGAAATCCCTTGGTGCTTCCGCAGTATTGCTTATCTGTGCCATCCTGGATGACGGAGAATTAAGAGCATACAGACAGCTTGCAAAAGAATTGGGACTGGATGCGCTGGTAGAAGCACACGATGAGTACGAAGTGGATAGAGCCTTAAATCTTGGGGCAGAGATCGTGGGAGTCAATAACCGGGATCTGAGAACCTTTCAGGTAGATATGAATAACAGCATCCGCCTGAGAAAAATGGCGCCGGACAATGTAGTTTTTGTTTCTGAGAGCGGAATCCGCACCTCGGAGGATATCCGGCTTCTTTATGAGAATAAAGTAGACGCGGTACTGATCGGGGAAACACTGATGAGAAGCCCGGACAAGAAAGTAGCACTGGAAAGCTTGAATGGCAGTCCGTTACGCTGAGAGATCAGATATCATCTGGGAGGATAGAACATGACCAGAGAACAACAGCAAAGAACAAAAATTAAAATTTGTGGTCTGAAACGTCCGGAAGACATTACCTATGTAAATGAAGCAAAACCTGATTACTGCGGATTTATCATAGGATTTCCCAAAAGCAACAGAAATGTTACGGGCGTGCAGCTAAGAGAACTTACTGCAAGGCTGGCTTCGGACATTATCCCTGTAGGTGTTTTTGTAAATGCAGCACCTGAGCGTGTGGAGGAACTTCTTCTTGACGGAATCATCCATATTGCACAGCTTCACGGACAGGAAGATGAGACATATATACGGAGAATCCAAAAGAATACAGGTCATCAGGTTATAAAAGCCTTTTCCGTAAAAACAGCTCAGGATATTGAAAATGCCCTGAAAAGTCCGGCGGATTATATACTGCTTGATCAGGGAGGCGGTGGAACAGGACAGACCTTTGACTGGTCACTGATCCCGGAGATAGACAGACCGTTTTTTCTGGCAGGAGGACTGGGCACAGAAAATCTGGAAACAGCCGTCCGGACCATTCATCCCTATGCAGTAGATCTGAGCAGCAGTGTGGAGACGGATGGAATGAAAGACAGAGATAAGATTTTGAAGGCAGTTCAACTGGCGCATATGAAATAAGATAATAATTCAGAAGGAGGACATATACAGATGTCAAAAGGAAGATTCGGCATCCATGGAGGACAGTACATTCCGGAAACACTGATGAATGCTGTCATCGAACTGGAGGAAGCCTACAACCACTATAAAGATGACCCGGAGTTTAACACAGAGCTTACAGAGCTTCTGAACGAATATGCGGGAAGACCATCCCGTCTCTATTTTGCATCCCACATGACAGAAGATCTGGGCGGAGCAAAAGTATACTTAAAGAGAGAAGACTTAAACCACACAGGTGCTCACAAGATCAACAATGTACTTGGCCAGGTACTTCTTGCAAAAAAAATGGGCAAGACCCGTGTGATCGCAGAAACAGGTGCAGGCCAGCACGGTGTGGCAACAGCAACAGCAGCAGCTCTTATGGGTATGGAATGTGAAATCTTCATGGGAAAAGAAGACACAGAACGTCAGGCATTAAATGTATACAGAATGCGTCTTCTCGGAGCAAAAGTAAACGCAGTTACTTCCGGTACAGCCACACTGAAGGACGCTGTTTCCGAGACAATGCGAGAGTGGACAAACCGTATTTCCGATACACATTATGTACTTGGTTCTGTAATGGGACCTCATCCGTTCCCGACAATTGTCCGTGATTTTCAGGCAGTGATCTCCAAAGAGATCAAAGAGCAGATCCTTGAAAAAGAAGGCAGACTTCCGGATGCGGTGCTGGCATGTGTGGGCGGTGGCTCCAATGCGATCGGAACATTCTACAACTTCATCAATGACAAAGATGTTCGTCTGATCGGATGTGAGGCAGCAGGACGTGGCGTAAATACGGCAGAGACAGCAGCTACCATTGCAACCGGCAAACTGGGAATCTTCCATGGAATGAAATCTTATTTCTGCCAGGATGAATATGGTCAGATCGCACCGGTATATTCCATTTCCGCAGGTCTGGATTATCCTGGAATCGGACCGGAGCATGCACATCTCTATGATACAGGACGTGCAGAATATGTACCTGTCACAGACGAAGAAGCAGTAGAGGCCTTTGAATATCTATCCAGAACAGAGGGAATCATTCCTGCTATTGAGAGTGCTCATGCAGTAGCTTACGCAAAGAAAATTGTTCCGCAGATGGGCAAAGACCAGATCGTGGTCATAACAATTTCCGGACGTGGAGATAAGGACTGCGCAGCAATCGCGCGTTACAGAGGGGAGGATATCCATGAATAAGAGAATTACAGAAGCATTTGAAAAAGGAAAGGCATTTATCCCGTTTATTACCTGTGGAGATCCGTCTCTGGAAGTGACAGAACAGCTTGTCTATGCAATGGAGGAAGCAGGTGCAGACCTGATTGAGCTTGGAATTCCGTTTTCTGATCCTACAGCAGAGGGAACTGTGATCCAGGGAGCAAATGTGAGAGCACTTTCAGGTGGTGTGACTACAGATAAGGTATTTGACATGGTGGTAAAGATCAGAAAGAACAGTTCTGTTCCGATGGTGTTTATGACTTATGCAAACGTAGTATTTTCTTATGGAACGGAACGGTTTATTAAGACTGCGGCAGAGATTGGCATGGATGGATTGATCTTGCCGGATGTGCCGTATGAGGAAAAAGAGGAATTTGACAGTGTATGTAAGAAATACGGTATTGATCTGATCTCTCTGATCGCGCCGACTTCTCATGAGAGGGTCGCACAGATTGCGAAGGATGCGGAAGGGTTTGTGTATTGTGTTTCTTCTCTTGGTGTTACAGGAACAAGAACTAATATTACTACAGATATCGGTGCAATGGTGAAATTGGTAAAAGCTGCGAAAGATATTCCTTGTGCAGTAGGTTTTGGAATCTCCACACCTGAGCAGGCGAAGAAGATGGCAGCACAGTCGGATGGAGCGATTGTAGGATCTGCAATTGTGAAGTTGTGTGCACAGTATGGCAGGGATTGTGTGCCCTATGTGAAAGAGTATGTGAAATCTATGAAAGATGCTGTAATGGAAGCTTAGGAATTAAAAAGGGACGCGCAGAAACATATTTCATTTCGTGTGCGGTTTCGGAGCCTAAGAACTTCTGCAAATGCACACGAAATGAAATATGTTTCTGCGCTGTGTATTGGTATGAACTGAAAATACTGCAAGCAATCCAGTCCATCATAGCGTGAAGAGCTGCGGAGTAATTTGTATCTTTTATAAGAAAGATTTTAGAATCTGCAGTACTCCGTTTTCCCAGTAGGGTGGGCAGGTATTTTGGGCAGCAGCCTGGACTTCCGGTCGGGAATTAGAAACTGCATAGCTATAACCTGCTTCACGGAGCATTTCAATATCATTGATATTATCTCCGAAAACACAGGTTTCATCAGGCGCAATTCCCAGATGTTTTTGCAGGAAATCCAGAGCCGGACCCTTGCCGGATCCCTGGAGAGTGGCATCCATCCATTCTTTACCTGCAGAGACCAGAGTGACTTTATCTTTCCATGCAGGGGTAAATACAGGAGCACATAATTCTTCACAGGCATTAGGATGATAGACAGAGAATTTGATGATCTGCTGATCCTCAAGGATGCGTGGATCAGAAATTTCCTGGATATCATATCCGTAAGAATCTCTCAGCCAGTGAAACATACGGCTGCCGCCATCCTCTGCAAAGCCACGGTCAGGTGTGGCAATATAGTAATCGCAGGAAGGCAGACTCTCATGAACCATAGAAAGCATTCCTTTCCATATTTCATCAGGCATAGTATCTACCTTCAGAATCTCCTTCGGAGTTCTTACCACAGTGCCGCCATCAGTGATGTAAAGCAGCCTGTCTGCAACAGGTGCAAACAGCTTCCTCTCACTTCGATATTGGCGCCCCGAGCACGCAACGAAAATAATACCCTTATCAAGCAGACGATGGATCACATCCATATACTCCCTGTCAATCGCCAGAGTTCCATCCTTCACCAGAGTTCCATCTATATCTGAAGCAATCAATTTAATCATATGAATAAGAAATCCTTTCTATTTATTAATAAATACAATCCCCATTTTATCACGCACAAATATAACTTGCCATAAATAATTAAGAAAAATTACAACTATTCACCAGTCCCGTTTCATGCGTTACTATCCTGCAAAATGTTTTGTGAGAAAATCTCATCTGCGTAGCCTGGCGTTGCAAGGCGCATTACTGTGAACGAAGTGAGCAGTAACAGCTCGGCAGTCCCACAGCCAACCAACAGGCAGGAAATATTTTTGTTTTCAGGTGCATTTGCAGTGGGCGTAGCAACTCTTGGTGCGTGGGAATCTGCGTTATTCAAAAAATGCTCACTGTCTGAGCGAAGCGAGTTTGAGCATTTTTTGAATGCTTTTAGCAGATTTCCACACACCTAGAGTTTCTAGCCCGCGAAACCGCACCTGAAAACAAAAATATTTCCTGCCGTCCCCAAACTTTTTTTGCCCCATGAACCCCATTGACTTTTCCCCTCTTTTTTCTTATATTATATAAATAGAATTCCGCGTACCCATAAACCTACGCGTTCAAACTCTGAAAAAGAAGGAGGAATGCATAAAAATGGATAAGAAAATGCTCTTTGTTTTCAACCCAAAAGCAGGCAAAGGTAAGATCAAAGCAAACCTGCTTGATATCGTGGACATTTTTAATAAAGGTGGTTATGAAGTCATTATCTATTCCACACAGAAACCAAAAGATGCCTATGAGAAAGCCAAAGAATACGAATCCAAAGTAGATCTTATCGTATGCAGCGGCGGAGACGGGACTCTTGATGAGGTGGTTACCGGAGTAATGGAAAAGAAGAGTTCCATTCCCATCGGATACATTCCGGCAGGAAGCACCAACGACTTTGCAAACAGTCTCTTTATGCCGAAAAGCATGACAGATGCCGCTTCCATGATCATGGAAGAGAAACTTTATCACTGTGACATCGGCAGATTCAATAACCAGAGCTTTACATATATAGCAGCTTTCGGTCTTTTCACAGATGTAGCCTATCAGACAGATCAGGATCTCAAGAATATCCTTGGCCATGTAGCCTATCTTCTTGAGGGAGTGAAACGCCTTTTTGATATCAAATCATACCATATGAGAATTGAATCCGAAGAATTAACTGTGGAGGATGACTTCATCTTTGGAATGATCACCAATTCCCGTTCAGTGGGAGGGTTTAAGAACCTTACAGGCAAGAACGTGGATATGAATGACGGACTTTTTGAAGTTACCATGATCACAAGACCGAAGAATCCGCTGGAATTGCAGGAGATCATGACTGCAATGCTGACAGCAGAGGACAATACAGATCTGATTCATTCTTTTAAATCAGCCAGGGTGACTATTACCTCAGAAGAACCGGTACCATGGACTCTGGACGGTGAATACGGCGGCAGTCATACACAGATAGAGATTGAAAACTGCCACGAAGCACTGAATCTGTATCTGAAAAGTACAAAAAATGAGGAAACCAGATCAATTGGAATTTCCCCGTTAATAAATAAAAAGGAGAAATAAAATGGGTGAGTATATCAATGTAGTAGAGACTTTTGGATGTGACGTGTTTAATGATTCCGTCATGCAGGCACGACTTCCAAAGAAGATCTACAAAGAATTGAAAAAAACCATAGAAGAGGGCAAAGAACTGTCTATGGAGATTGCGGATGTAGTAGCACACGAGATGAAAGAATGGGCCATCGAGAAAGGTGCCACACATTACAGCCACTGGTTCCAGCCTCTTACAGGTGTGACAGCAGAGAAACATGATGCCTTTATCACAGCTCCGATGGATAACGGCAAGGTCCTGATGTCTTTCTCCGGAAAAGAACTGATCAAAGGTGAACCGGATGCATCTTCTTTCCCGTCCGGTGGATTAAGAGCAACTTTTGAAGCAAGAGGATATACAGCATGGGACTGTACATCACCGGCTTTTGTCCGTCATGATGCAGCAGGCGGAACACTCTGTATTCCTACTGCATTCTGTTCCTATACAGGAGAAGCACTTGACCAGAAGACACCACTTCTTCGTTCTATGGAAGCAATCAACACCCAGGCACTCCGTCTGCTGAGACTTTTCGGAAATACAACTTCTAAGAAAGTAACTCCGTCAGTAGGAGCAGAGCAGGAATATTTCCTGATCGATAAAGAGAAATGGCTTCAGAGAAAAGACCTGATCTATACAGGCAGAACTCTTTTTGGAGCTATGCCTCCGAAGGGACAGGAAATGGATGACCATTACTTCGGAAGTATCCGTCAGAGAATTTCCGCATACATGAAAGAGGTAAATGAAGAATGCTGGAAGCTTGGAATTCCTGCAAAGACACAGCATAATGAGGTTGCCCCTGCACAGCATGAGCTTGCACCGATCTATGCACCGGTCAATATCGCAGCAGACCAGAACCAGATGATGATGCGTATCCTTAAAAAGGTTGCCAGCCGTCATGGAATGCGCTGTGTTCTTCATGAGAAACCATTTGCAGGTGTGAACGGTTCCGGTAAGCATAACAACTGGTCTCTTACCACAGATGACGGAATCAATCTTCTGGATCCGGGCAAAACACCTCATGAAAATATTCAGTTCCTTCTGGTCCTCACCTGTATCCTGAAAGCAGTAGATGAACATGCAGATCTTCTGCGTGAATCTGCGGCAGATGTGGGAAATGACCAGAGACTTGGCGGCCATGAGGCACCGCCGGCAGTGATTTCCGTATTCCTTGGAGAGCAGCTTGAGGATGTTCTGGAACAGCTGGTCAGCACAGGAACAGCAACTCACAGTAAAAAGGGAAGTAAGCTGGAAACAGGTGTTAAGACTCTGCCTGATTTCATGAAGGATGCCACAGACCGTAACCGTACTTCACCTTTTGCTTTCACAGGAAATAAATTTGAATTCCGTATGGTGGGCTCAAGAGATTCTATTTCCGCATGTAACGTAGTCCTGAATACGATCACAGCAGAAGTATTTAAGGAAGTATGTGACCGTCTGGAAAAAGCTCCTGATTTCGAACTGGCGGTACATGACCTGATCAAAGAATATGCCACAGATCATCAGAAGATCGTATTTAACGGAAACGGCTATGCGCCGGAATGGGAGAAAGAAGCTAAACGCCGTGGACTTCCAATCCTTCCGAGCATGGTAGATGCAATCCCTGCACTTACTACAGAGAAGGCAGTGAAACTCTTTGAATCTTTTGATGTATTCTCAAGAGCCGAGCTTGAATCACGTGCAGAGATTAAATATGAGATTTATTCTAAAGCAATCAATATTGAAGCAAAGACCATGATCGACATGGCAACCAAGCAGATTATTCCGGCAGTTATCAGATATACCACTGTTCTTGGCGAATCCATCAATACAGTGAAGACAGCAGGCGAAGGGCTGATCGATGTAAGTGTACAGCTTGACCTGCTTAAGAAAGCGTCAAAACTCTTAAAGGCTGCAAACAGTGCCATGAGTAAGCTGAGCAAACTGGTTGAGAAGACCCAGGAATATGCAGAGGGACGGGACAGAGCCGTATTCTGCAGAGAAAAGGTAGTTCCTGCAATGGAAGCTTTACGTGAGCCTGTGGATGAACTGGAAATGATCGTAGATAAGGAAATGTGGCCGATGCCTTCTTATGGAGATCTTGTATTTGAAGTATAATGTTGTAAAAATATAAAGAAGAATGCTATAATGAAAGGGTCGTGAATCTGTAAAAGATAAGCGGCCTTTTTCTATAACACAAACTGGACTATAATAGTTATATAAAGGAGAACTAAATGGAAGAACTGAAATTTCTGGAGGAGCAGCAGGTAGCCCCTGAACTGATAAAGAGAGTAGAAGAATTTCGTAGCCGGTATGAGGTGGCACCGGAGACCGCAGACAGGATTGTGAAACCATCCATTCCATTTTACGGAAAAGATATTCTGGAAATGGCCATTGCCGGACTGCTCAAAGGGGAGAACCTGTTACTCACCGGTCCGAAGGCAACAGGAAAAAATATCCTTGCAGAGAACCTGGCATATATTTTCAACCGCCCCGCGTACAATGTTTCCTTTCATGTAAATACAAACAGCGGAGATCTGATAGGCACAGACACTTTCGTGGACAATGAAGTTAAGCTTCGCAAAGGAACTATCTATCAGTGTGCAGAATACGGTGGTTTCGGAATCCTCGACGAGATTAATATGGCAAAGAACGATGCAGTTTCCGTTCTCCATGCAACTCTGGATTATCGTCGTTCCATCGATGTCCCGGGCTATGACAAAATTGATCTTCATCCGGCTGCCCGTTTTATTGGAACCATGAATTACGGTTATGCAGGAACCAAAGAACTCAATGAAGCGCTGGTATCCAGATTTCTGGTCATTGACATGCCGGCTCAGACTGAAGAATCCCTGGAATTTATTTTCCACCGGATGTTCCCGAATATAAAAGAAAACGCCAGAACACAGTTCATAGGAGTTTTCCTGGATCTTCAGCTCAAAGCCACAAACAGTGAAATTTCCACCAAACCTCTGGATCTGCGAGGTCTCCTTGCAGCCATGAAGATTGTAGAAACCGGACTTTCTCCGAGAAAAGCAGTTACTATGGGAGTGGTGAACAAGACTTTCGATATTTTCGAGAAAGAAATCGTAGAGGATATTGTGAAAACCAGAATTCCGGCAGACTGGACAAGGGATGATGTATATGAAAGATGAGAAAATCGTAGAAATCGACGATTACCGTCTGGAACTGGAAAACAGGATCCGCAATCTCCTCTGGACTATCAGCGGGGATTACACATTAAATATGAAAGTAGATGTTTCCCTGTATCTGCGCTCAAAAGCAATTGCTCTGTATGACGGCATCAAGCAGGGCGCTCTGGCGAAATATTATGACAGGAATCTGCTTGGTTTATATCTGGTAAAAAAAGTCTTCTGTCAGGCAGGAGAAGGAGAACTGACTGCAGTAGCACAGCTATGTGTAGAAGAAGCAATCGGGGACAAAATCTGTCAGGAGCGTCCGGGAGTCCGGGAGATGCAGAGGGAAGCATTCGAGGATATCCTGGATCAGGAGTTTGAACAGATGCCCGCATACGGAGATATTCTCGGTCGCCTGAAGATTGCCATCCTGCGTGACCGTTTGCAGAATGGAAACCATTATGTAGAAGAGCGTCTTCGGAAAATCCGCGACATGGTTTACAAAGCCAGAACAGCTGCAGACACTATAGAACTGATCCGCATTATTGACGGTCTTTACAACACTATCATTGATCCGAATTTTGAGAAAGATCATGGAACACTGGAACAGGTTATGGCAGTCACCATGGAAGAACTGACAGAATACGACTGGGAAGATTTTCTCACAGAAGAACTTTATGAGGAAGCTCTGGAGAGTTACATCGAACAGATGACAAATAAGATTACGGACATGGAAGATACTGCTGTCACTGAAGAAATGGAAAAACAGCGCCAGACCAAACACAAAATTACAATTCTCACAGAGGAAGAACTTGAGAAAGCATACACCTATGTAGAGTTGAATTTCGGAAAAACTTATCTCACTCCTGCAGAAGAGAAGCGAATGAATTATCTGATGTGCAGGGAACTTCACAGAGACTGCAGCCTTTATTTTACAGAAGGAATTCTTAAGAATCCGGTCAAACGAAACTATCAGTACGAATATGCAGTGCGATTAAAGAATAAGAATATCTGGCTCTACCATGACAAACACAGGATCGTAAAGCAGAACATCGCATCCCTCACAGATCTTTTGCGAAAGACGCTGGTGCTGAAAAGCGAGACGCAGGAAGTACTGTCAGACAGAGGAACGATCATTCCGTCCAGACTCTGGCGTGTGGGCAGAAGCAGTGAAGCAAATCTGTTTAAAAGAGAATTGAAATCTGATGCATCTGATTTTGTAGTAGATGTGCTGATTGATGCCAGCGGTTCCCAGATGTCCAGGCAGGGAGATGTGGCATTACAGGCCTACATCATCAGTGAAGCATTAAGCAATGTAAACCTGCCTCACCGTGTCATGAGCTTCTGCACATTCTGGGACTATACGATCCTTCACAGATTCCGCGAGTACGATGATCCACAGTCAGCCAATGAAAATATTTTTAATTATGTAACTTCTTCCAATAACAGGGACGGACTTGCTATTAAAACCGCAGGATACGGTCTGCTTCAGAGACCTGAGGAGAAAAAAATCCTCATTGTATTAAGTGATGGAAAACCATACGATGTCATCGTAAACAGACCTCACGCAAAGAATCCGGAACCTTATATGGGAAAATATGCAGTTAATGATACTGCAACAGAAGTGCGGCACCTGCGAAACCTTGGAGTAAGTGTTCTGGGAGTGTTTGCGGGGGAAGAAAAGGATCTTTCCACAGAAAAAAAAATATTTGGCAAAGATTTCGCATATATCCGGAATATTTCGAATTTTTCCAGAATTGTTGGGAAATACCTGATTAAACAGTTGGATTCGGATGAATAGACTGATAAAACAGGGCGAAAATATGCCGTTTGAGCGTGTTGATATGTTAAGAGATTATAAGATTAGCACGTCAATATGATAAAGTGCATAAAAACCAGTTTTTTCACCTTGCCTTTTTGTACAAATTTCGCTATAATGTTTTATGTTTATAAATTAATACAAAAGGGAGAGGAAATCATGAACGAAAACAAAGAGTTCAAACCGTATATTCCGGCTGACAAGATCACACCAGAATTTACGGTGACATCCATCATCATGGGTGTTATCCTTGCAGTCATCTTCGGTGCAGCCAATGCTTATCTTGGTCTGCGTGTTGGTATGACTGTATCTGCTTCCATTCCGGCAGCAGTTATTTCCATGGGCGTAATTCGCAAGATCATGAAAAAGAACTCCATTCTGGAGAGCAACATGGTCCAGACAATCGGTTCAGCCGGTGAATCACTGGCAGCCGGTGCAATTTTCACAATGCCTGCTCTGTTCCTTTGGGCAGAAGAAGGACTTTGTGAAATGCCGGGTATCGTGGAAATTACATTAATCGCACTTTGCGGTGGTGTTCTTGGTGTACTTTTTATGGTACCACTTCGTAACGCACTGATCGTAAAAGAGCATGCAACACTTCTTTATCCTGAAGGAACTGCCTGCGCAGATGTTCTTCTTGCAGGTGAAGAGGGTGGTGCAAACGCTGCAACAGTATTCTCAGGTATGGGAATCGCAGCGATCTTTAAATTTGTAGTTGACGGTTTAAAGGTAATCCCTGCAGACGTTGCAGCAGCATTCAAAGGATTCAAAGGTGAAATTGGTATGGAATGCTATCCTGCACTTCTCGGTGTTGGATATATCGTAGGACCAAGAATCGCATCATTTATGTTTGTTGGTTCTCTTATTGGCTGGATGGTGCTGATTCCGGTAATCTGTCTGTTCGGAGCTGATACAGTTATGTATCCCGGAACAGAAACAATTTCTGCTCTTTATGCAGCAGGCGGAGCAGCTAAAATCTGGAGTACTTATGTAAAATATATCGGAGCAGGAGCTATCGCAACAGGTGGTATTATTTCCCTGATCAAATCCCTGCCTCTGATCATTACAACCTTCCGCGATTCCATGAAGAGCATGAAGGGCGGTAAGAATACAAGTACAGAAAGAACTGCACAGGATCTTCCGATGAACATTATCCTGATCGGTATTGTGGCAATGGTTGCAATCATCTGGCTTGTTCCGGCTATCCCGGTTAATCCGATCGGTGCGCTGATCATCGTAGTCTTCGGCTTCTTCTTTGCAACTGTATCTTCCCGTATGGTTGGTCTTGTAGGAAGCTCCAATAACCCTGTATCAGGTATGGCTATCGCTACTCTTCTGATCGCAACAATGGTTATCAAAGCATCCGGCAAAACCGGTATCGACGGAATGAAAGCTGCAATTGCTATCGGTTCCGTAATCTGTATCGTAGCAGCAATCGCAGGTGATACTTCACAGGACTTAAAGACAGGTTATCTCCTTGGTGCAACTCCTAAGAAACAGCAGATCGGTGAGCTTATCGGTGTTCTTGCTTCCGGTCTTGCTATCGGTGGTGTTCTTTATCTTCTGAACACTGCATGGGGATATGGAAGTGCAGAAGTACCTGCTCCTCAGGCAACTCTGATGAAGATGATCGTAGAAGGTATCATGGGCGGCAAGCTTCCATGGACACTGGTATTCATCGGTGTATTCCTTGCAATTGGTCTGGAAATCTTAAGAATTCCGGTTATGCCATTTGCTATCGGTCTTTACCTTCCAATCTACCTCAACGCTACTATCATGATCGGTGGTGTTGTTCGTATGTTCGTTGACAGAAGAAAGAATGTTGATGATAAGAAAAAAGAAGAACAGGCAACAGACGGTACACTTTACTGTGCAGGTATGATCGCAGGTGAAGGTCTTGTAGGTATCCTTCTTGCTATCCTTGCAGTAGTAAACGTAAGCAGTGTATTTGATCTCTCCGGAAGCATTAACCTTGGTAATGCAGGCGGTGTGATCCTGATGTTACTTATGATCTTAAGCCTTCTGAAATTCAGTATCTGGAATAAGAAGAAAGCCTGATCAGGCGGGGATGATAATATCTAAATGAGTAAAAAGAAAAAAGAAATACAGATCAATTATCTGGATCTCATTCCTGAGCGCAGTGCACAGCTTCGCTGGCATACGGACATCAGGGGGAGAATGGTGCTAGAAATAGAAAATAAGGGTGTATTTAATACGATTGCCCAGAAACTGTTTGGAAAACCCAGATATACGAAGATACATCTGGATGACAATGGTACATTTATCTGGCCTCTCATAGATGGCAGGAAGACAGTGGAAGATATTGCAGCACTGGTAAAAGGTGAATTTGGGGAGAAGGCAGAGCCTTTATATCCAAGGATCATTAAATACTTCCAGATAATGGAGAGTTATCATTTTGTAAATTTTATCAATAAGCCTGGAAAATAAGGTAAGAATAAGAGCGGGAGCAGTCCTTCGTGGATTGCTGCCGTTCTTGTAGTTTACGGGGAAATAAATACGGCGCAGTGATAAAGTGGCATCATAGATGCATTTGAGTATAAAATGGCCTGAGAATATCGGCTTGAATTGAATTGTGGATAAATGCTGGCTGAAAAAGATACAATGCAAACGCTGTGCTCGAAGTGAATAAGAGATAGAAACAGGAGGCGAAAGATGAAGTTGGCAAATGGAAAGAAATCAAAATTACTTGAATACTTAATGATTATTGTGGGAACCGGACTGATGGCATTGGCAATCAATTCTGTATTTGATGCATCAGGAATGGTTACCGGCGGTTTTTCCGGTGTAGCGATTATCGTAAAGGCCTGGACAAAAGGAGTCATTGACGGTGGAATCCCGCTTTGGGTAACCAATATTGGACTGAATGTTCCACTGTTTCTGATCGGATGGAAGATACATGGTTTCTCTTTTGTAAAGAAAGCACTGATAGGAGAAATTTCTCTGTCTGCATGGCTGGCCTTTCAGCCGGTATGGAATCTTGCCGGTGATGACCTCCTGCTTGCAGCTCTTTACGGCGGTGTGATCCAGGGCGTGGGAATCGGACTCGTTTTTCTTGGCGGTGGAACGACCGGCGGAACAGATATGATGGCTGCAATTATACAGAAATATCTGAAACATTATTCAATCGCACAGATTATGCAGATCATAGACGCAGGCGTTGTATTGGTTGGTATGTACGTATTTGGTATCCACAAAGCATTATATGCGATCATTGCAGTATACCTGGTCACAAAAGTATCTGACAGTCTGATCGAAGGTCTGAAATTCTCCAAAACTGCTTACATCATCACAGGAAAGCCGGATGAAATTTCAAATATGATTATCAATGACCTGGACAGAGGTGTAACCGGCATCAACGCAAAAGGAATGTACTCCGGACAGGACAAGCTGATGCTTTTTTGTGTAGTAAATAAAAAAGAAATCGTAATGTTAAAAGAAAAAGTAGATGAAATCGATCCGGCAGCCTTTGTGATCGTGACAGATGCCAGAGAAGTCCATGGAGAAGGATTCATAGAGAAAAAGTAGAAAAAGAAGAGATAAGGTGAACACTCACAAAAAAATATACAAAAAATTGTAAATTTTTTAATCTTTCCTCTTTCATTTTTGGTAAATATATATTAAAATACAATACAGGTATAAGGTTTTATGGTTAAAACGGAATAATGTTACTGAGAACGCAGTGAACGGTAGCACGAACAATACTATAGATGAGAAGGGATTGAAATTGGATGATATCGAATCAGGTGCTTCAGAATACTCTTGAAGGGTTAAAAGAAATTTCCAGAACAGAATTTTGTGTACTCGACACAGAAGGCAAAGTACTCGCAAGTACTTTTGCAGATTTTTCCATCGCAACACCAGATGTGCAGGCTTTCGTGGAATCACAGGCAGACAGCCAGCTGGTAAAGGGATTCCAGTATTTTAAAGTCTGTGATGACTATCAGCTGGAATATATATTAGTTGCTCATGGTGATGATGAAGATACTTATATGGTAGGCAAGCTCGCAGCTTTCCAGATTCAGAATCTGATCGTAGCTTATAAGGAACGCTTTGATAAAGACAGCTTTATCAAGAACCTTCTTCTTGACAACCTGCTCCTTGTTGACATTTACAACCGTGCGAAGAAACTGCACATAGAAGCAGATGTACGCCGCGTTGTTATGATCCTCGAGATGCCGCAGGAAAAAGACCACAGCTCCATGGAGAGTGTGAAGAGCCTCTTCGGCGGTAAGAGCAAAGATTTCATCACAGCCGTAGACGAGAAGAGCATCATTGTTGTCAAGGAACTCGATGAAGGTGAGAACTATCCGGAAATGGATCAGCTTGCACACACCATCCTTGATACCCTCGGAATGGGTAACGACGGCAAGACCCATATGGCATATGGTACCATTGTCAACGAACTGAAAGAAGTATCCCGATCCTATAAAGAGGCCCGCATGGCTCTCGATGTAGGCAAGATTTTCTTCGGAGACAAAGAAGTAATCGCATACAGCTCCCTGGGAATCGGACGACTGATCTACCAGCTCCCAATCCCGCTCTGTAAGATGTTCATCAAAGAAATCTTCGGTGGCAAATCTCCGGATGACTTCGATGAAGAAACACTGGTAACCATCGATAAATTCTTTGAAAACAGCCTGAATGTATCCGAGACATCCAGACAACTCTACATCCACAGAAATACACTGGTATACCGCCTCGACAAACTCCAGAAAAGCACCGGCTTAGACCTCCGTGTTTTTGAAGATGCCATCACATTCAAGATAGCACTCATGGTAGTACGCTACATGAAATACATGGAGACATTGGAATACTAATACAAATATACTGTAATGGAAACAAAACTTTAATGCCTGTCACAGCTTACACGTTGTGACAGGCATTTTTACTTTACAAATCTCTTTACACAGTGTATAGTTTAAATTCGGGATTAGAGAGCAGTCAAACTATGAACATTCAATGAACCCACAAAAACCTCTTGCAATCCCCAAAAACATACATTACAATATTGTTACAAAAACATGAACCCTTTGGAGGACAAAACATATGATAGACCTTATAGATGTAAGTAAATCCTATGGCCCCGGCCTTCCGGCAGTAAACCATGCGAACTTACATATAGATAAAGGCGAATTCGTCTTCGTAGTAGGAAACAGCGGATCAGGAAAAACAACCCTGATCAAACTCCTTATGAAAGAACTGGATTCCACATCCGGCCAGACAATCGTAAGCGGTGAACGTCTGGAAGGAATGAAACACAGACGAGTGGCCAAATACCGTCGAAAATTAGGTGTAGTATTCCAGGATTTCCGTCTCCTGAAAGACAGAAACGTGTATGAGAATGTAGCATTTGCACAGCGAGTAGTCAACCGCCCGACACGAGTAATCCGCAAACGTGTCCCTGAGGTACTTCAGGAAGTTGGACTTGCCGGCAAATACAAATCTTTCCCGGATGAACTTTCCGGTGGAGAACAGCAGAGAGTGGCACTGGCCAGAGCTCTGGTAAACCGTCCTGATATTCTTCTGGCAGACGAGCCAACAGGTAACCTCGATCCTAAGACATCCGAGGAAATCATGAAGCTTCTGGAGCAGATCAATGACAGAGGAACCACAGTCCTTGTTGTAACACACAACAAAGAGATCGTAAATGCAATGAAGAAACGTGTAGTTACCATGCATGAAGGTTCCATAATAAGTGACGAGAAAGAGGGAGAATATCATGAGGCCTAGCACAATATGGTATACCCTGAAACAGGGTATCAAGAACATTAAGAGAAACTGGATGTTTTCCCTGGCATCTATCATTACCATGGCTGCCTGTATTTTTTTGTTTGGCATTTTCTTCTCTATCGTGAATAACGTAAACAATGTTGCTCATAAAGTAGAGCAGGAAGTCCCGATCACAGTATTCTTTGATAAAGGAACAACGAACAAACAGATCAAGGCAATCGGTAAGAAAATTAAGGAACGCCCGGAAGTAGAGAAAATTGAATTCACATCCGCTGATGCGGCATGGGAAGAATTTAAAGAGACATATTTTCAGGGATCTGAAGCGGCAGACGGATTTAAAGATGACAATCCGCTTGCAAACCAGGCAAACTACAGTGTATACATGAACGATATCACGAAACAGTCAGAGCTGGTTTCTTATATAGAAGGGTTGAAACATGTACGTCTGGTAAATCAGTCCGAGGAAGCAGCCAAGACACTGGGAAATGTCAATAAACTGGTTTCCTATATTTCCATTGCAATCATCGCATTATTACTTATCATTTCTATTTTCCTGATCAGCAATACAGTATCTGTCGGTATTGCGGTTCGTAAGGAAGAAATCGGAATCATGAAGTACATAGGAGCGACCGATGCATTTGTAAGAGCTCCATTCCTTCTGGAAGGCATTGTGCTGGGAGTTATCGGTGCTGCTATACCGTTGGTCGGACTTTATTTCTGCTATAATGCGGCGGTATCTTATATTCTGAACAAATTTAATGTGCTGACCGGCGTGGTTGATTTTATCCCGGTATGGCAGATTTATCAGACATTGCTTCCTATAGGACTGGGACTTGGAATCGGAATCGGACTGATCGGAAGTTTCTTTACAACAAGAAAGCATTTAAGAGTATAATAAAAAGCAGACAAGCATGAAGCTGCCGGAACAATGATATCATATCATGAACCGGCGGCTTTTTTACAGGAGTGCAGACATGAAAAATAAAGAATTTTGGAAAGGTGCAGTAGCAGGAGCACTGGTTGTGACGTGCATCGGTACAGGTGTTTTTGCAGGAACAGGTCTTGCAGCAAAAGGAACAGCTCTTGGTGATTACAAGTGTACATCAAAGCTGGCATATCTTGAAGAGCTGATCGACAGATACTATCTGGGAGATAAGGATGAAGAGAAGCTTCAGGAAGGGCTTTATGCAGGTCTTCTCTATGGACTGGATGATCCTTATTCCAGATATTATACAGCAGAGGAATACGATTCTGAGAATTCTTCCAATGAGGGAAGCTATGTGGGAATCGGCATTCTTATGGAGAAGAACAAAGAAGGCGGAGTAAAGATTGTTGAATGCTATGAGGGTGGTCCCGGAGAAAAAGCAGGACTGGAAGAAGGGGACATCATCAGTGCCATTGACGGGGAAGACATCACAGAGGATGAGGTATCTGATGTTGCAGATATTGTCCGCAATTCGGATAAAGACAGTGTGGTGCTTACTGTTCACAGAGAAGGTGAAGAAGATGCCATGGAAATCACAGTCCCTGTCACAGATGTGGAATTACCGTCTGTTTTCCATGAAATGCTGGATTCCAAAATCGGCTACATCCGCATTACACAGTTTACAGGCGTTACCGGCGAACAGTATCAGGAAGCTTTTGATGATCTGCAAAAACAGGGAATGGAGAAAATGATCGTGGATCTCCGCAATAATCCGGGTGGACTTCTTAATTCTGTCTGTGATATTCTGCGAAAAATCCTTCCGGAAGGACTGATCGTTTACACCGAAGACAAAGACGGAAACAGAGAAGAGGAAAAATGTGATGGCAAAAACGAACTCAGGATTCCGCTTGCAGTTCTGGTAAATGAAAGCAGCGCCAGTGCATCAGAGATTTTTGCCGGCGCAGTGCAGGATTATGGTATCGGAACAATCGTCGGAACAACCACTTACGGAAAAGGCGTGGTACAGTCCATCCGCCAGCTCTCAGACGGAAGTGCCATTAAACTGACTATTGCCAACTACTATACTCCAAAAGGAAACAACATCAACAAAACAGGAATCAAACCTGATATAGAGGTTTCTCTGGATACCAGCCTGCTGAATAAGAATAAAGACGAGATTACCCATGAGGAGGATAATCAGTTGCAGGAAGCGATTAAGGCAGTTGAGAAGGAAAAGTAGTTGTTTGGCTGATAGTTTGATGCTATACTGTATATATGATGTCAGGGTTGAAAGGTATTTTGCCCCTGACTTGATAGATAAGATGAAGAGCCCATTACTGAGCAGGCAGCGGATTCTGCTTCGTAACTGCGAAGACATTGAACGGTTAATGGGCAGAAATTGAAAAATATCAGAAAACGAGAGGGCGACAACATGAGCGAATATGTAATCACCACCGACAACAATTCAGATCTTCCGGAGGAATATCTTAAAGACCATGGAGTAGGCTGCATGTATCTCAGTTATTCCATGGATGGAAAAAATTACACGCATGGAAATTTCCTTCCGGAGCATGAATTTTATGAGGCAATGAGAAACGGTTCCATGCCAACTACAGCACAGGTAAATCCTGAAAATGCAAAAGCACTGCTGGAGCCTTACCTGAAAGAAGGAAAAGATATTCTTCATATTGCATTTTCTTCTGCTTTAAGCGGTACATACAATAGTAGCCGTATCGCAGCGGAGGAATTGATGGAGGATTATCCGGACCGTAAGATCATCGTGGTAGATTCTCTTGGCGCTTCCCTTGGTCAGGGGCTTCTGGTTTACCTTGCGCAGGAGAAGAAAGAGCAGGGAGAAGATCTGGAGACAGTTGCGAAATGGGCAGAAGAGAACAGGCTTCATATGGTACACCTTTTTACAGTCAATGATTTAAACCACCTATACCGTGGAGGCCGCATTTCCAGAACCACTGCAGTAGTAGGAAGCATGCTGAATATTAAACCGGTCCTTCATGTAGACAATGACGGAAAACTCACTGCCATCGGCAAAGTCCGCGGCCGTAAAAAATCCCTTCAGGAGCTGGTAAAGCTTATGGATGAGAAAATCGGCAGCTATCATGACACCTGCCATACCGTTTTTATCAGTCATGGAGACTGTGAAGACGATGCAAATTATGTGGCAGAGAAAGTAAAAGAAAAATACCAGATCAACACGATTATCATGAATCAGGTAGGAGCCACCATCGGCGCTCACTCAGGTCCGGGAACAATGGCTTTGTTCTTTGTGGGAGATGAAAGATAAATTAGTTTTTTTGTAAAATGGTTTCATGGTATCATTATCCTGCGGGAAAATAAATGATACTGCGGAACCATTTTTGATATTACAGGAGAATTTTATGAAATTATTAAAAAAAGCATTCGCATTCATATTTATATTTATGCTGAGCGTTTCAGGTCTGACAGGATATCAGGTAAACGCCTCAGAGCAGCCCAAACATCTGAATATCCTGTTCACCCATGATCTGCATTCCCATTTGAACAGCTTTCAAACGATTGTAGACGGGACACAGCAGGAGACCGGAGGATTTGCCCGGCTGAAAACATTGATCAATGAGTATGAGAAAGAGAATACAGATACACTTATACTGGATGGAGGAGACTTCTCCATGGGAACTCTGATACAGACTGTATATGACACAGAGGCTGCCGAACTGAGGATGCTTGGATATCTGGGCTGTGATGTGACAACTCTGGGAAATCATGAATTTGATTACGGCTCCGATGGTCTGGCAGATATGCTGAATGCCGCAGTCAGTTCAGGGGAAAATCTTCCCGGGATGGTTGTGTGTAATGTGGACTGGGATGCAATGAAAAAAGCCGGACTCAGTGAAGGGCAGAAACAGATTTATGAAGCATTTCAGACATATGGAGTAAAAGACTATACGGTAATTCAAAAAGGCGATATAAAGATTGCAGTACTGGGTGTTTTCGGAAAGGATTCTCTGGATTGCGCTCCTACCTGCGAGCTTCTTTTCAAAGACCCGTCAGAAGCCGCAAAAAAAACAGTAGAGGAAATAAAGAAGAACGAAGATGTAGACATGATCGCCTGTGTATCACACAGCGGAACATGGGAGGACGAAAAAGTATCAGAGGATGAAATCCTTGCAAAGAATGTGCCGGACATTGATCTGATCGTCAGCGGACATACCCACACACAGTTGGCAGAACCGATCCTGCAGGGAGATACCTGCATCGTATCCTGTGGAGAATATGGGAAAAACCTGGGAACACTTTCCATGACTCAGAAAGAGAATGGACGGTGGGAAACGGATACCTATGAGCTTGTTCCGGTTACGGATGAAATCAAAGCAGATGAAGCCACACAGAAGAAAATAGATGAATTGTCAGATACTGTTGATACCAATTATCTCTCTAATTTTGGTTATACCAGAGAGGAAATTCTGGCAGAAAATGACATTGAATTTAACAGCCTCAGTGAGATGGAAACAAAGCATGAGGAGTTGAATCTGGGAGATATCATATCAGATGCTTATATATATGCAGTAGAGAATGCAGGAGACTCTGATGGAGAAAAAGTAGATGTTGCGATCGTACCTGCCGGAACTGTAAGAGATACTTATACAAAAGGCAATATAACAGTGGAGCAGGTATATAATTCCTTCTCGCTGGGAACAGGAAAAGACGGGCTTGCAGGTTATCCTCTGATCAGTGCATATTTAACGGGAAAAGAACTGAAAACAGTGGCAGAGGTAGATGCCTCCATATCAGATTTTATGACAATAGCCAGATTATATTGCAGTGGAATGAATTTCACCTATAATCCCCACCGAATGATCTTAAATAAAGTAACAGACTGTTATCTGACAGGCAAGGATGGGGAAAGGGAAGAAATACAGGACGATAAATTGTATCATGTTGTCACTGACCTGTACACTGGCCGTATGCTGGGTTCTGTTCTGGACAAATCCTATGGGCTGATATCCATCGTCCCTAAGGATAAAAACGGCAATCCCATAGAGAATCTGGAAGATTATGCAGTCATGGATGGAAAAAAAGAACTGAAAGCCTGGGCTGCAATCGCAGAATACATGCAATCCTTTGAAGACACAGACAAAGACGGAATTGCAAATGTGCCGGAATATTATAATACAACACACGAAAGAAAAGTTGTAGACAACAGCAAAAACATCATAAATCTGGTAAAACATCCGAATAAATTTGCCATAGCGATTGTGGGAATCTGTATTGTGGCTGTTGGAGTGAGTTTGTTGGTGATCTTTGGAATTGTAAAGATTATCAGAAGAAGAAAAAAGAATTTATGTCAATAAAATCAAATAACAGTGGTAGGGCAGTTTCTGATTAACAGGGACTGCCTTTTATGCTGCGATTATATTTCCTGATGAAATTTCCCACGACAATTAAGACAGGTATGTATCATGTTCAAAAAAAATATGATATACTTACGCTGTACATAAGCGATAGTAAAAACGGGGGAACGTGAAATGGCTGAAATGGAAAACAGTAAAGATCTGATCAGTGTATTGTGGAGCGGAGCAGATATTCTTCGCTCAAAAATGGATGCAAATGAATATAAAAATTATCTTTTGGGAATTATTTTCTATAAATATCTGTCAGATTCTTTTCTTATCAAAGTATATGATATGATCTGTGATGACAAACCACAGACATTAAAAGAAGCACTGGATGTATATGTAAAAGAATTGGAAAGTGAAGATGGCGAAGAACTGAAACAGGGAATGAAAGAAGAATGCCATTATGTGATCGAACCTGAACTTACATACACATATTTTGCAGATGCCGCAAGAAATAATTCTTTTAACAGAGAGCAGCTGCAGAAAGCATTCAATAATATTGAACAAAGTGATCCTATCTTTGCAGATCTGTTTGCAGATATTGATCTGTATTCCAACCGTCTGGGAACAGGAGATCAGAAGCAGAGTGATACAGTTGCAAGTCTGATAAAGGAAATTGATAAAGCAGATTTATTGAATTCAGATGCGGAAATACTTGGAAATGCCTATGAGTATCTGATCGGACAGTTTGCATCAGAGACAGGAAAGAAAGCCGGTGAATTCTATACGCCTCAGGCAGTATCCAAAATTCTTACCCGCATTGCAATCGCAGGACAGGAAGAAAAACAGGGATTATCTGTCTATGATCCATGTATGGGTTCCGGCTCCCTTCTGCTTAATGCAAAAAAATATGCGAAATATTCTCAGTATATCAAATATTATGGACAGGAATTAAATACTTCGACTTACAATCTTGCAAGAATGAATATGTTTCTTCATGGCATTCCGGCAGAGAATCAGAACTTGAGAAACGGAGACACTCTTGACGGAGACTGGCCAACAGACGAAGAAACAGACTTCAATATGGTACTTATGAATCCGCCTTACAGCGCGAAATGGACCGCAGCAGCAGGATTTCTGCAGGATGAAAGATTCAGTGATTATGGGGTGCTTGCACCGAAATCAAAAGCAGATTACGCTTTCCTACTGCATGGACTGTACCATCTGAAAAATAATGGAACTATGGCAATTGTACTTCCGCACGGTGTCCTCTTTCGGGGAGCTGCGGAAGGGAAAATCAGAGAAAAACTGCTTCGCTCCGGAAATATTTATGCAGTAATTGGATTACCTGCGAATCTTTTCTACAATACTTCGATTCCAACTTGTATCATTGTGCTGAAGAAGCACAGAGATGGCAGAGATGTGCTGTTTATTGATGCTTCAAAGAAGTTTGACAAAGGCAAGAAGCAGAATGAAATGACAGATGTGCATATCAATGAAGTGATAGAACTGTACAGTAAACGGGAAACTGTAGAAAAAGAATCATTTCTTGCCAGCTTTGAAGAAATAGAAAAGAACGACTTTAACCTCAACATCCCACGCTATGTTGATAACTTTGAAAAAGAAGAAGAGATAGACTTGAATGATCTGTTATCCGAAATGAAGAAAACAGATGACGAATTAGAAAAAACACAGGGGGAATTCCTGTCCTTGCTCAGGGATTTAACTTCTACAGATGACGCAATTATGAAATCATTAGATGAACTGATTGCGAAAATGGAGGGGTAAATTATGGGAAAACCTGAGATTAGATTTAAAGGTTATACGGATGAGTGGGAACAGCGTAAGTTTGGTAGTTTACTGGAAGAGACGAGAAATAAGACAACAGTTGAAGATGAAGATACATTGCTTTCTTGTGCCATTGATGGTATGTATCTCAACTCTGAACTGTTTAGTCATTTTAGAGGTTCATCAAATATTGGATATTTAAAAATCAAGAAAAATGATTTGATTTTGTCAGCGCAAAATTTGCACCTTGGGAATTGTAACGTGAATTTGCGATTTGAGCATGGCATAATTTCGCCTGCATATAAGGTTTATGAGCTTGTTGGATGTAATCCGTTATTTATGCAAGCATGGGTAAAAAAAGACAGTACTAAGGATTTCTTTTTAAAAGCATCTACAGAAGGAGCTAGCGTTTGTAGAAAAAATATTGTCTGGGAAGAATTATATAAACAAGAATTACCAATCCCGAATATTGAAGAACAAACAAAAGTTGGAGAGTATTTTAATTCTCTCGACCACCTCATCACTCTTCACCAGCGAAAGTGTGCTGAAATAAAAAGTTTAAAAAAATATATGTTACAAAAAATGTTTCCTCAAAATGAACAAAAAGTTCCAGAAATCAGATTTGAAGGATTTACGGAAGCTTGGGAACAGCGTAAGTTGGGAGAGATTTGCGAATCATTTGAGTATGGACTTAATGCGGCAGCTAAAGAATATGATGGCGAAAATAAATATATTCGTATTACAGACATAGATGATAATTCCCATGAGTTCATTCAAGATGATGTGACTTCGCCAGATATAGATTTGACAAACTCAGAAAATTATCAACTCAAATATGGAGATGTTCTTTTTGCAAGAACAGGTGCAAGTGTCGGAAAAACCTATATTTATAAGGAATCTGACGGATTAGTTTACTATGCAGGTTTTTTAATTCGAGGTCGTGTAAAGAGCAATTATTCACCTGAATTTATATTTCAAAATACACTTACAGATGATTATGATAAGTTTATTCGCATCACTTCGCAACGTTCAGGACAGCCGGGAGTAAACGCACAAGAGTATGCAAGTTATGAAATATCAGTGCCGAAATTTGAGGAGCAACAGAAAATCGGAGCCTATTTTTCTACCCTCGACCACCTCATCACTCTTCACCAGCAAAAGTGTGAAGAACTGAAAAAAATAAAGAAATTCATGCTACAGAAAATGTTTGTCTAGGAAAAAGGTGAGCAAATGGAAAAAATTACGTTATTTCATGGAACTTCGAACAGAATTGTAGTGCCAACATATGGACTTGGTGAGAAAAAACATGATTATGGCATGGGGTTTTATTTGACAGATAATCTGAATCTCGCAAAGGAATGGGCTGTTTGTAAACCTAATGATGAAAATGGCTGGGTTCATCAATATGAACTGGATACAGACCAATTAAAAATACTGGATTTTCAGGAAAAAGATGTTCTCTCATGGCTTGCAGAGCTGATGAAACACAGAGATGCCTCCGATTCTAAACGTTACCGGGTGTTATCAAAAAAATTTATTGAGAAATATGGAATAGATACAGAAGGATATGATGTGATCAAGGGCTGGAGGGCCAATGCTTCCTACTTCTATATTGCCAGGGAATTTGTAAGAGATAATATTGATATGGATATTCTGACGGAATTGCTTTCTCTTGGTGGTTTGGGAATCCAATATTGTATTAAATCAAGGCTGGCATATGAGCACTTGCAGGAAGTACAGGACGGTCTGTTGTCTGTTGATTATATGGAATTCAGAGAAAAATATAATCAGCGAGATGTTTCAGCAAGACAAAAAATGCGGGAATTAATTGATTCTGATGCCAACAAAGTAACGAATGTATTCAGTACATTGCTTTAGGAGAGAATTATGAGAGCGTATGCAGAAGCTTATTTAAGTGATGTTGTAGAAAATCAGGGAAAGCTATTTGATTTTGTAGCACAGTCATTCCCGGATAAAAATACAGAAGATTTTATTAACACATACATGAAGAGTAAAACGAGAAAGAGCATAGATGAAGCTCAGGCTTATGTGAATACGATGGATGTGGAAGATTTATGGTCGTATTTTCTTAAAACAGATCATTACAGATTGCAGGAAGGAGACAACTTAAAAGGTTTTATTCCGGACTGGATTGGAGAGTTTTACGCATATTATCAGTGGTATTATAATATGCCAAGTTCAGAAGTTGTTCAGAAAATCCCGGTGGATTTCTTGAAGAAAGCCTATTACGGACTTCATGATCTGGAACTTGATCTGGCAGTCAGAAAAGTAGGAGAGGTTTAATGGATATTATCTGCTTTCACAATCCGAATGAAGAAAATGGATATTTGAGTAACTGGTATCCGACTCATTTCACAGTTGATGGAATAGATTTTTCTTCAATGGAACAGTTTATGATGTACCAGAAAGCATGTCGCTTTCATGATGCTTTAGTAGCAAAGGAGATATTGAGCACAAATGATGTTGCGAAAATTAAGAAATTAGGGCGAGAGGTACATGGATATAATGAAAATACCTGGAATGGTGTAAGACAGATTATTGTTTATGAAGGGTTAAAGGCGAAATTCAGTCAAAATGTAGAATTGAAAGAAAAACTTGTTGATACAGGTGACGCAATATTGGCAGAATGTGCGGTAAGAGATCAGATTTGGGGGATAGGTTTGTCCATGAGAGATCCCAATAGACTTGATCAAAGCAAATGGAAGGGAAAAAATCTGTTGGGATATGCTCTGGTGATGGTTAGAGAGCAGTTGTAAATGCCAATCCTTGGGAACAGCGTAAGTTGGGAGAGATTTGCGAATCATTTGAGTATGGACTTAATGCGGCAGCTAAAGAATATGATGGCGAAAATAAATATATTCGTATTACAGACATAGATGATAATTCCCATGAGTTCATTCAAGATGATGTGACTTCGCCAGATATAGATTTGACAAACTCAGAAAATTATCAACTCAAATATGGAGATGTTCTTTTTGCAAGAACAGGTGCAAGTGTCGGAAAAACCTATATTTATAAGGAATCTGACGGATTAGTTTACTATGCAGGTTTTTTAATTCGAGGTCGTGTAAAGAGCAATTATTCACCTGAATTTATATTTCAAAATACACTTACAGATGATTATGATAAGTTTATTCGCATCACTTCGCAACGTTCAGGACAGCCGGGAGTAAACGCACAAGAGTATGCAAGTTATGAAATATCAGTGCCGAAATTTGAGGAGCAACAGAAAATCGGAGCCTATTTTTCTACCCTCGACCACCTCATCACTCTTCACCAGCGAAAGTCAATTCCCCATCCAAACCATTCAACCACCCACACGAAACACAAAGGAGAAGAAAAATATGTCAGAATTAGAGTCAATGATAGAGGAAAAATTGATAGAACAGCTAATTTACGGAGATTCCCAGTGGACATACCGGGAAGATTTAAAAACTGAGGAGGATCTGTGGGCGAATTTCAGATATATTCTGGAGCAGAATAATAAGGACAGGCTGGATGGAGAGGGACTTTCTGACTCTGAATTTGAACAGGTAAAGAACCAGCTACAGTTTTCCTCATTTTATAAAGCCGGGGAATGGTTGGTAGGTGAGAATGGAAAGGTAATGGTTCATGTACAGCGGGATACGGAAAAGTTACATCTTGTAGTGATGAACCATGAGCATATTGCAGGCGGTTCCAGTGTTTATGAAGTGATTAATCAGTATAAAGCACTGAAATCAGATGATGAGGATTCTACAGATGTGCGGGACAGAAGATTTGATGTAACTCTTATGATTAATGGGCTTCCCATGATACATATTGAGTTGAAGAATAAACAGCATTCTTACATGGACGGATTCTGGCAGATTAAAAAATATATTGGTGAGGATAAATTTACCGGGATTTTCTCAGCTGTGCAGATGTTTGTAGTCAGTAACGGTGTGGATACCAGATATTTTGCGGCAGCAGGGGATACAGAGTTAAATCCCAAATTTATGAGTGGATGGGTAGACAGAAAGAATAATCCTGTTTCAGATTATCTCAGCTTTGCAAAAAGTGTACTCCGTATTCCCCAGGCTCATGAAATGATTGCCAGATACACAGTTCTGGATGAAGATGCCAGACGGCTGATTCTGCTCAGACCATATCAGATTCATGCCATTGAGTCTATACGTGAAGCTTCAAAAACCGGAGAATCCGGTTTTGTATGGCATACAACCGGTTCGGGAAAAACACTGACATCCTATAAGGCAACAAGAAATCTTTTGATGGATATTCCAAGTATTGATAAGACGATTTTTCTTATTGACCGTAAAGATTTGGATACACAGACAACTATGGCATTTCAGGCATATGCAAATAATGATCTGGTAGATGTGGATGAAACAGATAATGTAAATGATCTCAAAAAGAAATTAAAATCGGCTGACCGTCAGGTGATTGTAACGACAATCCAGAAAATGCAGATTCTCATAAGTAAAAGACTGCAGGAAGGGACCCCGGACTTTGATAAAATCAAAAATCTGAGGATTGCTTTTGTAGTGGATGAGTGCCACAGGGCAGTGACACCGAAAACAAAGAGAGAACTGGAACGTTTCTTTGGCAGATCTTTATGGTACGGTTTTACCGGAACTCCACGCTTCGCAGAGAATCCATATCCGCAGATGGGCGATTTGCCACGAACAACAGAAGAATTATATGGAAAATGTCTCCATTCTTATACCATACAGAATGCAATTCATGACAAAGCTGTTCTGGGATTTCAGGTTGAGCATAATGGTCCTAAAAATATGACAGATGAAACGGACAGCAGCCAGTATGACAATGAAGCGCATATGTTAAAGGTATTGGAGGTAATCTTAAACAAATCCTATTACAAATTAGGCTTTCAGAACGGAAAGGGAATGACATATGAGTGCATGCTTACAACCAAATCCATTCAGGTTGCACAGAAATATTATGAACTGCTTACCAGGGTAAAGAACGGAGAAACTTCTCTTGTGATTGATGAGAAAATCAGACAGGTGCTTCCGGATTTTCCTAAATTTGCCATCACCTACTCTGTTACTGAAAATGAAGAAGGCTCCCATGTAAATCAGGAAAAAATGCAGAAATCTTTGAATGATTACAATGGGATGTTTGGAACGAAATATGAAATGTCCCAGATACAGAGCTATAATGGCAATCTGAATAAACGTCTTGCCAGAAAAGATGCCAGATTTAAGAGCAGACGAGAACAGCTGGATCTGGTAATTGTGGTAGACAGACTGCTTACAGGTTTTGATGCACCATGTATGTCTACGATTTTTATTGATCGTCAGCCGATGGGACCTCATGATCTGATTCAGGCTTTTTCAAGAACTAACCGTATTTATGACACCAATAAGACATATGGGCAGATTGTAACTTTTCAGGCACCAAAGCTTTTTAAGAAGTGTGTGGACAATGCAGTGAAATTGTATTCTGCCGGAAGCACAGAGACAGCGTTGCTGGCAGAATGGGATGAAGTAGAGCCTGCATTTCGTAAAGCACTTTCTGCACTGAAAATCTGCGCTGAGAAGCCTTCGGACATTCCGGGCATGTCCATGAAAGAGAAGAAAATTTTTGCAAAAATGTTCCAGGAGTTTGACAGCCTGTTTGCACAGCTGAAATCTTTTACAAAGTATAATGACAGTATGTTGGAAGAATATGGAATTACAGAGGCAGAATATGACGATTATGCAGGCCATTATAAAAATGTAATGGAAGAGATTCGTGATTCCAAAGATCATGGGGATTCAGATTCCAGTGATACACAGGTGGATCAGGATTATGAATTGATGGCATACAGCAGTACAAAGATTGATTACGAATATATCATTAACCTGATCCAGAATATTGTAACTCCGACAGAGGAGGATGAGGAAATTACACCACAGGAACGGCAGAAAAAGCTGGAAGAAGTAAAACAGTACGTGGCGGAGCTTCGTAAAGATAATGAAAAAGTAGCAGACCTTATGTCCAATCTGATTGCAGATATTGAGAAAGATGACAGAAAGTACAGAGGAAAGTCTATCCTTAATATTATTGAGAATATGAAACGAGATTGTGTGGAAAAAGTTATCTCTGATTTCTGTATTCAATGGTATGCGTCAAAGGATGATGTAATGTATGCGGCAATCCATTACAGAAATGGGAAAATCCCCAATGAAACGGCAATTAAGGCGACTGTTGATTATACCAGCTACAAAGAAGCACAGAAAACAGCTTTGCCGAAGTATAAATTTTATAATCGCATGATGGCAGAATTGAAGAAAACTCTGGACGAAGAGATAAAACCTCTTCTTATGACTGCATAAATCCATCAATTTATCCGCTCTATTTGTAGAATTGCTATAATCATTACATTGTGAATATCAGCGCAGGTAATTTCGGAAATGGAGAATGCTTATGTCAAATGATACAAATAACAATGTACTGTTTTCGCAGTATTATGCACAGTGGATTGATGTATATAAAAAGGGTGCAATTCGTGAAGCAACTATGGCAAAATATCTGATGACACAGAGGTGGGTGGAGAAGCTGGTGCCTGAACTGAGGGTGTCAGAGCTGACCAGAACGGCATATCAGCAGCTTTTGAATGATTATGCAAGAGAACATGAGAGACAGACTACGCTGGATTTTCATCATCAGCTGAAAGGTGCTATTCTGGATGCGGTTGATGAAGGAATGATAGAACGAGATCCAACCAGAAAAGCCATTATTAAGGGGAAAACTCCCAAGGCCAAGAAAATAAAATATCTGAATCAGTTTGAACTTCATACATTGATCGCTGATCTGGATATTAAGGAGGAGCCAAACTGGGACTGGTTTATTCTTCTTGTTGCAAAAACCGGAATGAGATTTTCAGAAGCTCTGGCGATTACTCCGGCAGATTTTGATTTTGGCAGGCAGACGCTGTCAATAAGCAAAACCTGGGATTATAAAGGTGAAGGTGGTTTCCTTCCAACGAAGAATAAATCTTCTGTGAGAAAAATTCAGATTGACTGGCAGATTGTTGTAAAATTCTCAGAACTGACCAAAACACTTCCGCAGGATCAACCTGTTTTTGTGGGAGAATCAAAGGTTTACAATTCTACTGTGAATGATGTGCTTACCAGGCATTGCAGAAGGTGTGGGATATCTGAGATTTCCATACATGGACTCAGACATACCCATGCCTCATTATTATTGTTTGCAGGAGTGTCCATTGCCAGTGTTGCGCGTAGACTGGGGCATGCAAGTATGACTACAACACAGAAAACATACCTGCACATTATTCAGGAACTGGAGAACAAAGATGTAGATCTGGTGATGAGAACTTTATCAGGATTATAATCTGGATGATTTAGAGAAATTATCTGCGCTGATAAAAAGTTACTGCTTTTTCTGTTACAGGAGGCATGGAAAAAAATGTGAAGTGTGATATACTGTTAGTTATCTTATAGGCAGGCATTACAGAATAATAAGGAGCTTTTGAATGAGCGAACAAAAAAGAAAAATTGGTTTTACTGTTGCGTGTGTAAATGAATTTGCCAATAAACATAATCTAAGTGCCAAAGAAGCGTTTCAGTACCTTTTTCAATTCAAAGGCATAGCTTTCATTAAAGAAAATTACGATGTCGAGCATACTCTGGATTTTGAAACAATTTTGGAAGACTTAGAAATTTTATGTAAAAAAAATGGAGGTACATTATTAACTAAATAAGCTGTGAATCAGTTATTTGGCTATAAGCAAGTAGAGAAGGTACTATTTTAGTAACATGATGCTTGGAAAAAACGGAGGTTATTAACAGTTAAATATAAATTATAAAATCATATAAGCACATGTTGAGTTTTATAAGATATTAGAGTAGAATATTATTGAAAGGAGTTGCTTCTTTGAGTAAATATTATTCTATACATGAATTTTCAAAAATTATAGGCGTATCTGTCCAGACATTACGAAATTGGGATGCCAATGGAAAACTTCATCCGCATCATACTACAGTAAGTGGCTATAGATATTATTCTGATGAGCAACTCAACCAGGTAATAAATGTAAAGCCTAAAAACCGCATTACAATTGGATATTGTCGCGTTTCAAGCCATAAACAGAAAGATGATCTGGAACGACAGATTGATAATGTTAAGACATATCTTTTGGCAAAAGGACAGCCATTTGAGATAATAAGTGATATCGGTTCCGAGATTAATTATAAGAAAAAAGGAATTCAGGAATTGATCAGGCGAATATCTCAAAATCAGGTTGAAAAGGTTGTTGTTTTATATAAAGACCGGCTATTATGATTTGGTTTTGAGCTGATAGAATATATCGCTTCACTTTATAATTGTGAGATTGAGATTATTGATAATACTGAAAAATCCGAACAGCAGGAACTTGTTGAGGATCTGGTTCAAATAATCACAGTATTCAGTTGTAAATTACAAGGAAAACGAGCGAATAAAGCTAAGAAACTTATTCGGGAACTGATACAGGAGGAAACAGATGGTAAAAGCCATAAAAGTAATGTTGATACCAAATAATGTACAGAAAACTAAGATGTTTCAGTACGCAGGTGCTTCAAGATTTGCTTATAACTGGGCTTTGGCCAGGGAAATAGAAAACTATGAAAAAGGTGAAAAATTCATTTCAGATGCAGAACTCAGAAAAGAATTTACAAAGCTTAGACATTCTGATGAATATGCATGGTTACTGAGTATTTCAAATAATGTAACCAAACAGGCAATCAAAGATGCCTGTATTGCTTATAAGAATTTTTTCAAAGGTTTGCAGAAATTCCCAAGATTCAAGTCAAAAAAGAGATCAATGCCGAAGTTCTATCAGGACAACGTTAAGATACGATTCAGTAATACCCACGTTAAATTTGAAGGCTTTTCCTCCAGCAGGAAGGCAAATAAGCAAAAAATGAATTGGGTAAGACTTGCAGAATATGGAAGGATTCCGACAGATGCTAAATATATGAATCCGCGAATATCCTTTGACGGATTGAACTGGTGGATCAGTGTATGTGTAGAATTTCCTGACTGCAGGGAAACACTTAATGATGACGGAGTCGGCATAGATTTGGGAATCAAAGATCTGGCGATCTGTTCTGATGGAACTAAGTATAAGAACATCAATAAGAGTCAGAAAGTAAAGAAACTAGAAAAACAGAAACGCAGATTACAGCGTAGTATCTCTCGTTCTTACGAGAAAAATAAAAAAGGAGAAAGTTACTGTAAAACAAATAATGTAATTAAAAAGGAAAAACTTTTATTAAAACGAAATCACAGATTAACAAATATCCGAAAAAACTATTTGAATCAGACCATATCTGAGATCATAAATCGAAAACCAAGATTTATATGTATTGAAGATCTGAATGTCAGCGGAATGATGAAAAACAGACATTTATCCAAAGCAGTCCAGGAACAGGGATTTTTTTGGTTTAGAAAACAGCTCGAATACAAATGCAGCGATAAAGGGATTCAGCTTATTGTGGCTGATCGGTTTTATCCATCATCAAAGCTTTGCAGCTGTTGTGGAAATATCAAAAAAGCTTTGAAGTTATCTGACAGAGTTTATAGATGTGAGTGTGGGAATATGATTGACAGAGACTTCCAGGCATCTATAAATCTCAAGACTTATGGAGAACAATTTGCAAGCTGACACTGAAACGTTAATGCAAATATGTACGGATACGTTAGTCCGGAATTTACGCCTATGGAGAGTACAAGAACTTGTGAGTAGATTGATATTTATATCATCAAAAGCATACTCGTTGAAGTAGGAATGGAACATAGAAGTTTATAACTTTTTATAAGTTTTCAGTAACGGAACACAAAACAAATGCACCTTGAGTTAGCCAAAACATTGCGAAATTACGACAGAAAAAATTTATCAAAGGACATCCTCACCGGGCTGATTATTATGGCTGTCTCGATCCCGATTTCCATGGGCTATGCCCAGATTGCAGGGCTTCCGGCGGTTTATGGACTGTACGGCTCTGTATTCCCGATCATATTGTTTGGGCTGTTTTCCACATCACCTCAGTTCATCTTCGGGGTGGATGCAGCACCTGCGGCGTTAGTCGGGGCGGCACTGGTGGAAATGGGAATCCAGAGTGGTTCGAAACAGGCCGTGGCGGTTGTGCCGGTACTCACATTTTTTGTGGCAGTCTGGCTGTTTATATTTGCATTTTTTAAAGCTGGAAAACTGGTAAACTATATTTCCGCACCTGTAATGGGAGGCTTTATCACAGGTATCTGTACCACAATTATTCTCATGCAGGTGCCCAAATTAATGGGTGGAACTGCAGGAACCGGAGAGTTGCCGGAGCTGGCAGAGCATATCTGGGCTACATTGGGACAGATCAATCTGCCTTCACTGATCTTAGGTCTGGTTTCTCTGGTCATCCTTCTGGTAATGAAAAAAATCATGCCTAAGTTTCCTATGGTAGTAGTTCTGATGGCTGCAGGTGTATTATTATCCTATTTCGTCCCGATTTCCAACTGGGGAATCCGCACACTGGATGCAGTAGAACCGGGGCTGCCTGTATGGAGTATTCCTGACTTCTCTGCCATCGGTCTGAAGGAAGCAGTTATCTACAGTCTGTCCATTGCTGTAGTGATCATGGCGGAAACCTTACTTGGTGAGAACAGCTTTGCACAGAAAAATGGTTACAGGGTAAATGCCAATCAGGAGCTGGTAGCCTTTTCCATGGGAAATCTGGCGGCAGCTCTGACAGGCTGCTGTCCGATCAATGGTTCGGTGTCACGTACCGCTATCAGTGAACAGTACCAGGGAAAAACACAGCTGACAGGAATTGTTGCAGGAATTTCCATGATTTTTGTGCTTCTGGGAGCAACCGGGCTGATCGCTTATCTGCCGGTTCCCATGCTGACTGCAATTGTGATATCCTCACTTCTGGGGGCAACGGAATTTGATCTGGCTGTACGTTTGAGGAAAATCAGCAAAAAGGAATGCCTGATCTACTGGGGCGCATTCTGGGGAGTGCTGATGCTTGGCACCATCAATGGAGTATTGATCGGTATTATTCTCTCCTTTGCAGAGATGATCATCCGTACTGCGAAACCGGCACGCTGTTTTCTGGGAGTGCAGCCGGGACACAGGCATTTCGAGGATCTTACGGAAAGCCTGCATAACTGCGAGATTGAGGGCGTGGTGATCTACCGATTCAGCAGCAGCCTGTTTTTTGCAAATATAGATATTTTACAGCAGGATATTGAGAATGCCATTGGACCGGATACCAAAGCAGTAATTCTGGATGCCAGCGGGATTGGCAGTATTGATGTTACGGCTGCGGACAGGCTTGCAATTCTGTACCGTTCTCTGAAGGCAAGAGGAATTCGTTTCTACATAACAGAGCATATCGCTGAGCTGAATGAACAGATGCGTGCACTTGGACTTGGATTTTTGATCGAAGAGGGGCGTGTACGCCGGACCATACATGTTGCATTAAAGGATATGGGAATCCATTATCCTTATCCTTTGAAGGGCAATGTAGATAATACAGAACGTTCTCCGTTCAGAAAGCGTGTGGACAACAGTGTACAGGAATTTGTCTGGGCTTTTGGTTCTGATTCTGAGGCAGAGATAGAGAAGCAGATTCATCTGCAGATTGAACATTTAAAAGAGAACGGAGATATGCAGGAACTGCTCCATGGCCAGTGGAATCATATGGACGAACTTGATGCAGATGCATGGATTGAGCATCTGGAAGAGCATATGAAAGAAATTGTAAAGATTTCCGGACAGGATGAACAGGAACTGACTGTACGTTTTGAGAAGCATCGAAAGAAACTCCGGGAACAGATGCTGAAAGAGCATCCGGAGTTGGTGGCGATGTTCGAGGAGCGCAGGCGACTTTTGGATGAGCAGTTAGAGAAAAAATGGCCGGATGTGTATGCACTGGTATTAAAGCAGCGTGAGAAGGATAACAGGTAAATGAAAAAGTTTAATTTAAATGTACAGAGATATATCTGCATTTTATTATGCCTTGTTTTATATGTTACTGTGCTTCCCTTTCCTGTATCAGCAGAGGAAGCAAAAACTCAGACAGTCAGAGTAGGCTGGTATGAAGGAATCTATAATACCACAGGATCAGACGGTCAGAGGAGAGGCTACAGCTACGAATACTAACAGGCAGTAGCTGCGCATACCGGTTGGAAATATGAATATGTGGATGGAAGCTGGGCAGAACTGATGAGCATGCTGAAAAAAGGACAGATCGATCTGCTGGGAGGCATCTCCTATGCAGAGGAACGTTCCACTTCCATGCTCTTTTCGGAACTGCCTATGGGCGAGGATAAATATTATCTCTATGTGAATCCATCCAATACAGACATCTCTGTTTCAAATCTGACTACATTAAATGAGAAGAGAATCGGGATGATGCCGGATACACTTTCTGCCGAAATGTTTCATGAGTGGGAAAAAAGCCATGGAGTAAACACACAGCAGGTTGATATTATCGATGTAGACGATATCCGTCAGAAATTGAAAAATCATGAAATTGATGGGTTTGTTTTGAATGAATCTCCACAGTGGGAAAGAGATAACATTTCACCAGCTCTTCTGATCGGCGGCTCCTATAACTATTTTGCAGTCAGCAAAAAACGCCCGGATCTGAAAGAGGAGCTGGATCAGGCAATGCAGAAGATTGAGAGGGAGAATCCTTTTTATACAGACGATCTTTATAAGAGGTATCTCTCCGCAAATTCCCTTGAAACTCTTACGGATGAGGAGCAGAACTGGCTGGAACAGCATGGGGCGGTCAGGATTGGATATCTGAAAAATGATGTGGGTGTCAGCCTTGTGGGTACGGAGTCAGAGAAACCGGTAGGAATTATTAACGATTATATTAGTCTGGCTTCTGGCTGTCTGGGAGAAAAAAACATAGAATTTCAGTTGACAGGCTTTGATTCCCAGGAGGAAGAGCTACAGGCATTAAAGGATAGCAGGATTGATATGATTTTTCATATGAATCAGAATCCATATGAAGCTGAGCAAAACGATGTTATATTGTCAAATACTGTTTTTGAAGTCAATGTTGCAGTACTCACAGGTGTTAAAAAGTTTGATGAAAATAAAGAGAATACAGTAGCAGTGAGAAGGAATAACCTGCTGGGAAAGTGGTATATTTCTTTTAACTATCCTTTCTGGAAAATAAAGGAATATGACTCATCCGATGAGGTTGAGAAGGCAGTTCACAGCGGTGAGGCAGACTGTTTTGTTGTGAAGGCAGGACAGTCATTAAAGACAATGGCAGACAGCAAAATGCGCAGTATTTTTCTTACGAAATCCGGGGATTCCTGCTTTGCAGTCACCAGGGACAATACAACATTAATGAATATCCTGAACAAAACCATTCAGACTCTGCCTGCTTCCAGGCTTTCCAGTCAGTTTTGCGTATATGAAAACGAACCGGGAAAGGTCACTCTGGCAGAATACATAAAGGATAACCTGCGAGCAGTTTCTATTGGTTTTGTAAGTACGGTTCTGGTTATTATAATGATTATAGTTTACCTGATGATGAAAGCAAGAAAAGCCCAGATTCAGGCAGAAAAGGCTAATGCCGCCAAATCAGATTTCCTTTTCAATATGTCTCATGATATCCGGACACCCATGAATGCCCTGCTGGGATACAGTGAGCTGATAAAAAGGGAACTGACAGATCCCAAGCTTCTGGACTATCAGGAGAAGATGGAACAGTCCGGAAATCTGCTGCTGTCTATTATCAACAATGTGCTGGACATGGCACGGATTGAAAGCGGTAAGGTGGAACTGGATGAGGATTATGTGAAGATCAGAGATATTTATCAGGGAATTTACAAAATTTTCCAGGCAGAAGCGGAGAAAAAAGGTATTCACCTTGAGATGGAATACGATGTGCAGCATGAGCACGTAATCTGCGATGGGACAAAGAACAGGGAAATTTTCCTCAATCTGATCAGCAATGCGGTAAAATATACAGCTTCAGGGGGAAGGGTTACCATAAAGATCACAGAACTTGACTGTGACAGGAAAGACTATATGCGGATACGGACTCAGGTAATTGATACAGGTATCGGAATGAGCGAAGAATTCCTTCCATCTCTCTTTGAGGCTTTTGCCAGGGAACGAAATACAACGGCCGGAAAAGTTGCGGGGACAGGTCTGGGAATGCCGATCATAAAGAAATATATTGATATGATGTACGGAACTATTGAAGTAGAAAGTAAGCTGGGGGAAGGAAGTAAATTTACAGTTACTCTGGAATACAGGATTGCTGATAAGAGTTATTATGAACAGGATACGGAAAAATCTATAGATATGGATGAAACAGATAGAATAAGCGGAAAACATATTTTGCTTGCAGAGGATAATGATCTGAATGCGGAAATCGCAGAGTTTATTCTGGAGGATATGGGACTTATGGTTGATCGTGCTGAGGATGGAGTTCAATGTGTGGCAAGGATAGAACAGAAACCGGCAGGCACCTATGACCTGATTCTTATGGACATTCAGATGCCGAACATGGATGGGTATAAAGCAACAGAGGTAATCCGAGGTCTGTCAGATAAGAGCAAAGCAAATATTCCAATCATTGCCATGACAGCCAATGCCTTTGAGGAAGACAGAAAGAAAGCACTGGCAAAAGGAATGAACGGACATATTGCGAAACCTGTGGATATTGAGAAGATGAGAGAAATTCTGCAGAATACTTTTAAGCGATAATATGGATTACCTCAGAGCGTGTTTGAAAAATCATTTCTTGTGGAAGGTATTTTCAAACACATTTCAGGCAATCGACAGACTGGGAAGGGAATACAGAAATTAAATGAAAGAAAAAGAATCAATGAGCAGAACAGGAAAAAGGATTGTATGCATATGCATGGTCCTAAGTCTGATTCTGACCTGCATCCTGTGTGCGACACCTGCCACAGCAAAAGCTGCGGAGGAAGAAACCACGGAAAGAGTTGTCCGCGTGCTCCTTTGAGGACACCTTTAATTATGTCAATGAGAAAGGTGCAAGGAAGGGCTATGGATATGAGCTTCTGGAAACTCTGTCCGGCTATATAGGATGGAAGTTTGAGTATGTCACCTGTGACTGGTCCAACTGTTTTGAAAAGCTTATAAACGGTGAATTTGACATTATGGGTGATATTTCCTATACAGAGGAACGCGCAAAACAGATGCTGTTTTCCGATGAACCTATGGGTGAGGAGAAATATTATCTGTATGCAGATCTTTCAGATACGGATATTTCAGCTTATAATTTCCAGACACTGAATGGAAAACGGATCGGTGTGCTGAAAGGAACCCAGCCGGAAGTCATGCTCACAGAATGGGAGCAGAAATATAACCTGGAAACAACACATGTGAATATAGCCAATAATGATGATGTGAAAAGAAAGCTGGCAGATCATGAAATCGATGCCTTTGTTTCCCTGGAGGAGTCTTTATGGGCTGCCCAGGGGATTTCCACAGTTGTAAATGTGGGAAAATCTGGCATTTATTATGCGATCAACAAGGATCATCCGGAGATCAAAGAAGAACTGGATAATGCCATGCGCAGACTGGAGGATGATAATCCATTTTACCTGGCAGATTTGTATAAGCAGTATTTTTCCATGGATTATACACCGATTCTTTCCGGTGAGGAGAAAAAATGGCTGAAAGAGCATGGGGCCATCCGCATCGGATTCCTGAAAGATGATACAGGCATCAGCACCATAGAGATGCCTGACGGCAGATTCAGCGGTGCAATGACTGACTATATTCAATATGCAGCAGGCTGTCTGGGAAACCAGAAGCTGGATTTTAAACTGACAGAATATAACAGCTACGAGGAGGAGACTGAAGCCCTGAAATCGGATGAAATTGATATGATCTTTCATTTCAGTCAGAATCCGGACACAGCAGAGGAATACCATTTCGCTTGTACCAATACAGCCTGGACCTATAATCTGATGGCTGTCACCAATAAGACATCTTTTAATGAGAATGAATCAAACCGTATTGCAGTTCCAAAGGATGATCTGCCGTTGGAAAAGCATATTGAATATTACTATCCTCAGTGGGAAATCGTAGAGTGCGATTCTGTGGATGATGCGGCAAATCTTGTGATAAAGAAGCATGCAGACGGATTTGTCACAGGAGTTGCTTCTGCATCGGATTACAGTGAAAAATACAATTTATACAGTCTGCCTCTTTCAAACCCTGAGAAGTCTGCTTTTGCAGTAAAAAGCGGCAACCATTACCTGCTGTCCATACTGAATAAGACGATTAAAGCCATGCCCTCCAACATGCTTACAAGTGCCATCGCCATGTATGAGAGTACACCGGGGAAGGTTACTCTGGCAAAATTTGTAAAGGATAATCTGGCTGTAGTTTTACTGTGCAGTGCAGTGCAGTGGTTATTATGCTGATTCTGATATCAATCCTGGGCTTGCTGCAAAAGGCGCGTCAGGCTGAGACTGTTGCAAAACAGGCGGCAGATGAAACACAACAACTGAACAAAAAGCTGCAGATTGCTGTGGAAAAGGCAGAGAGTGCGAACCTGGCAAAGACCAATTTCCTGAATAATATGTCTCATGATATCCGTACACCTATGAATGTGATCCTGGGATATAACCAGATGCTTGGAAAGAGACTGACAGATCCCAAACTTCTGGATTATCAGGAAAAGATAGAGCAGTCAGGAAATCTGCTTTTGTCGATCATTAACAATGTGCTTGATATGGCGCGGATCGAGAGCGGAAAGGTAGAGCTGAGCGAGGATTATGTAAAAATAAGCAGTATGCTGAGAGAATTTTATGATGTTTTCGGAGAGGAAGCACAGCAGAAGGGGATTACTTTTTTGCATGAGGATAATGTGGTACACCAGCATATTATCTGTGACGGTACCAAGATAAGAGAAATTATGATTAATCTTGTCAGCAATGCAATTAAGTATACACCGGACGGTGGTACAGTATCTCTGATAACCACAGAACTTCCGTGTAGCGAAGAAGGATATGTAAGGATTAAAACAGAAGTTACGGATACCGGCATTGGCATGAGCAAAGAATATCTTCCCATCATCTTTGAGTCCTTCAGCCGGGAACGGAATACAACAGCCGGAAAAATAGGCGGAACCGGACTGGGAATGTCTATCGTGAAAAATCTGGTCGATATGATGGGCGGAACCATCGAAGTAGAAAGTGAATCCGGAAAAGGAAGTCGGTTTACTGTTATACTTCAGCACAGGATTGCAGATGCAGGGTGTTATGAGAAAAAATCAGAGAAAACAACAGATGCTTCAAGAGAAATCCTTAAAGGAAAACATGTGCTGCTTGCAGAGGATAATGACCTGAATGCAGAGATTGCAATGGAAATTCTGATGACAGAGGGACTGGTAATTGACAGAGTGGAAGATGGCATTCAGTGTGTCTACAGAATCGAGCAGTCTCCGGCAGGCACCTATGACCTGATTCTTATGGAGATCCAGATGCCGAACATGGATGGCTACAGGGCAACTGAGATGATCCGTGGACTGTCAGATAAGAACAAAGCAAATATTCCAATCATTGCCATGACAGCCAATGCCTTCGAAGAAGACAGAAAAAAGGCACTGGCAAAAGGAATGAACGGACATATTGCAAAACCTGTTGATGCAGAAAAAGTTGAGAAGACTATTTGTGGGGTTTTAGACAGGCGGAGCGAACAATAGCATAAAGTATCCTTCAGACACGTTGTTACTGTTCACTCCGTGCCCAGTAACATGCTTCGCGATGCACAGAATTTATGCTATTCGCATAAACTCGCGCGGCATGTCTCGGTTTTTCTGTGACCTTCGCTCACAAAAAACACCTCGCGGAATAGTAGCGTGTGAACAGTAGCGACACGTTCTAAAGTGCAGAACAGGTATTCGTTTGTTCTGTACTTTTTTTATATGGGATGATATACTGAAAACATAACCATACTAAAACATATCTCAATTTTTGATAAGCGAAATTTGATTAAAACAGGAGAATATTATGGATCATTTTAAATTGCACTCCGAATACAAACCCACCGGTGACCAGCCTCAGGCAATCGAGAAACTGGTCGAAGGTTTTAAAGAAGGCAACCAGTTCGAGACTTTACTGGGTGTCACAGGCTCCGGTAAGACCTTCACTATGGCGAACGTCATCGCCCAGCTTAATAAACCAACCCTCATTCTCGCCCACAACAAAACTCTCGCGGCACAGCTTTACGGAGAGATGAAGGAATTCTTCCCTGAGAACGCAGTGGAATACTTTGTCTCCTATTATGACTACTATCAGCCGGAGGCCTATGTCCCGTCTTCAGACACCTATATCGCTAAAGACTCCTCCATCAATGACGAAATTGACAAACTCCGTCTCTCTGCCACAGCCGCAATGTCAGAACGGAAAGATGTAGTGGTCATTTCCTCCGTTTCCTGTATCTACGGACTGGGATCCCCTCAGGAATTCTTTGACATGATGATCTCCCTGCGTCCAGGTATGACCAAAGACCGGGATGAGGTAATCCGGGAGCTGATCGACATTCAGTATACCAGAAATGAGATGGACTTCCACCGAAGCACCTTCCGTGTCCGCGGAGATACTCTGGAAATTTTTCCTGCCAACAGCTCCGACACAGCCGTGAGAGTAGAATTTTTCGGAGATGAGATCGACCGTATTTCAGAAATTGATGTACTGACAGGAGAAATCAAATGCCAGCGTTCCCATATCAGCATCTTCCCTGCATCCCACTATGTAGTGCCTGCAGAACAGATCCAGAGAGCAGCGGTAGCAATAGAAGAAGAATTAAAAGAACGCGTAGAGTATTTCAAAAGCGAAGACAAACTTCTGGAAGCTCAGCGAATCTCAGAACGCACCAATTTTGACATTGAAATGATGAAAGAAACAGGATTCTGTTCAGGAATTGAAAATTATTCCAGACATCTGTCAGGATTAAAGCCCGGACAGCCGCCATACACGCTGCTGGACTATTTTGGAGATGACTTCTTACTTATTATAGATGAATCTCATATCACAGTACCTCAGGTAGGAGGAATGTACGCCGGTGACCAGAACCGTAAGCAGACGCTGGTAGACTACGGCTTTCGACTTCCTTCAGCCAAGGATAACCGTCCCTTAAGCTTCGAAGAATTCGAATCAAAACTGGATCAGGTCATGTTTGTATCTGCCACCCCGGGACAATATGAGTATGATCATGAACTCCTCTGTGCAGAACAGATCATCCGTCCAACCGGACTTCTGGATCCGAAAGTAGAAGTCCGCCCCATTGAAGGACAGATTGACGACCTGATCGGGGAAGTAAACAAAGAAGTGTCAAAGAAACACAAAATCCTGATCACCACCCTCACCAAACGAATGGCAGAAGACCTGACAGAATATATGAAAGAAGTAGGAATCCGGGTCCGCTATCTTCATTCCGATATCGATACCTTAGAGCGTGCCCGCATCATCCGCGATATGCGTCTGGATGTCTTTGATGTACTGGTAGGAATCAACCTCCTCAGGGAAGGCCTGGACATCCCGGAAATCACCCTGGTAGCAATCCTGGATGCAGACAAAGAAGGCTTTCTCCGTTCCGAAACCTCCCTCATCCAGACCATCGGACGAGCTGCCCGAAACAGCGAAGGCCATGTAATCATGTACGCAGACAACATGACCGATTCCATGCACAAAGCCATCACCGAAACCAACCGCCGCCGAACTATTCAGGAAGCCTACAACAAAGAACACGGAATTACTCCGACTACTATCAAAAAAGCAGTCCGTGACCTCATCGCCGTATCCAAAGCAGTAGCCGAAACCGAAGTCCGACTCCAGAAAGACCCAGAGTCCATGACCCGCAAAGAACTTATCAAACTCATCACCCAGGTAGAAAAACAAATGCGCGCCGCAGCCGCAGACCTCAACTTCGAACAAGCCGCCGAACTCCGCGATAAAATGATCGACCTGAAAAAGAATCTGGATACTTTAGACAAATAATTCTACACCGAGTTTTAGAAGAGGCGATTCGCCTCCCAGGAGAGAGCCCCGCCTATATGATCGTCCTGAACAGCCAGCGGGGAGAAAGTATTGATATTGTGTGCATTTGCAGGATGCTAAGAGATACTAAGTCCGCAGAAATCTGCAGACTTAGTATCTCTTAGCGTCCGAAACCGCACACAATATCAATACTTTCTCCCCGCGTCCCTTTCTATAACATAATCTTAATAATTCCCATTGTTCATAAAATAACAAAAAATTCACAAAATAATATTGACAAACCAAATCAAGAGTGCTATCTTATGAGCATAAGGTGTTAGCACTCCTAAAACATGAGTGCTAACAAACCAAAAACAAAGGCAGTAAAGGAGTGGAACTTCATGGATCAGGAATTAGATGATCGTAAAAAGAAAATACTAAAAGCCATCATCAAAACCTACATGGAAACAGGCGAACCGGTGGGTTCCCGGACCATTTCCAAGTTTGCAGATTTAAATGTAAGCTCTGCCACCATCCGGAATGAGATGTCAGACCTGACAGATATGGGATATATCGTACAGCCCCACACCTCAGCCGGAAGAATTCCTTCTGATAAAGGTTATCGCCTCTACGTAGACGAGCTGATGAAAGAAAAGGAATCAGAGGTTCAGGAAATCAAAGATCTCATGATAGAGAAAACCGATAAACTGGATAAAATGCTGAAACAGGTAGCAAAGGTACTTGCCTCCAATACCAACTATGCAACAATGATCTCTGTTCCACAGTACAGCGGAAGCAAGATTAAATTCATCCAGCTTTCCCGAGTGACACCACTTCAGCTTGTGGCAGTAGTAGTGAGTGATAACAATGTCATCCGAAACCAGATCATCAATCTGGATGAGGAGATGGACGATCAGACAATCCTGAAATTAAATCTTCTTCTTAACACCAACTTAAATGGTGTGCCTATTCAGGACATCAACCTGGGAATGATCGCCCGCCTGAAAGAACAGGCAGGTGTACATGGCTCTGTGGTTGGCACAGTCCTTGATGCAGTGGCAGACACCATCCAGGTAGACGAAGATGATATGCAGATATATACTTCAGGAGCAACCAACATTTTCAAGTATCCGGAGCTTGCAGACACAAGCAAAGCGAGCGAGCTGATTTCAGCATTTGAAGAGAAGCAGGATCTGGTAGACCTGGTGAAAGAGAGAATGTCTGATACCGAGAACACAGGAATTCAGGTGTACATTGGTGATGAGATGCCGGTGCAGACCATGAAAGACTGCAGTGTGGTCACAGCCACTTACGAACTTGGAGAAGGAATGCATGGTACCATCGGTATCATCGGTCCCAAGCGTATGGATTATGCAAATGTAGTTGACAGCCTGAAGGCTTTGAAAGTCCAGCTGGACGAACTGATTAAGAAAGAGAGTTAGAAAGGCGGTAATAGAGAGTGTCAGAAGAAACAAAGAACACAGCTCAGGAAGAAGAGACAACAGAGACTCCGGTAACAGAAGAAACTGTTGAGAATGAACCTGAGGTTGTAGAGAACGGTGAAGCAGAAACAGAGGAAATCCCGGTAGAGGACGGAGACGAGGAAGCTTCCCAGGATGACAAGAAAGACAGCAAATCAAAAACTTCTTTCTTCGGCAAGAAGAAAAAAGAAAAAGATAAATTTGAACAGCAGATTGAAGAACTTACAGACAGACTGAAACGAAACATGGCTGAATTCGATAACTTCCGTAAGAGAACGGAAAAAGAGAAATCCAGTATGTATATCATCGGAGCCAAGGATATTGTTGAGAAGATGCTTCCGGTTGTGGATAACTTCGAGAGAGGTCTTGCACAGGCACCTGAAGGAGATTCTTTTGCAGATGGCATGAAGATGATTTACAAACAGCTGATTACAACATTAGATGAGCTGGGCGTGAAACCGATTGAAGCAGTTGGTAAGGAATTTGATCCGAACTTCCACAATGCAGTGATGCATGTGGAGGACGAAGAAGCTGGTGAGAATATTGTGGTAGAAGAATTCCAGAAGGGTTACACCTACAAGGATTTCGTAGTCCGCCACAGTATGGTAAAAGTAGCCAACTAATTTACATGAAAATATAGAATATATCAAATCTAGTTGAAAATAAACAGGAGGAACAAGATTATGGGAAAAATCATTGGTATTGACTTAGGTACAACAAATAGCTGTGTAGCCGTAATGGAAGGTGGACAGCCAACAGTTATCGCTAATACAGAAGGCGCAAGAACAACACCATCAGTTGTCGCTTTCACAAAAACAGGAGAACGTCTTGTAGGTGAACCTGCAAAACGTCAGGCAGTAACAAACGCAGAGAGAACAATCTCTTCCATTAAAAGAGAGATGGGTACTGACTACCGTGTAACAATCGACGACAAGAAATATTCCCCACAGGAAATTTCTGCTATGATCCTTCAGAAACTGAAAAAAGATGCAGAAGGATACCTTGGTGAGAAAGTTACAGAAGCAGTTATCACAGTTCCTGCATATTTCAATGATGCTCAGCGTCAGGCAACAAAAGATGCCGGTAAGATTGCCGGTCTTGATGTAAAACGTATTATCAACGAGCCAACAGCAGCAGCTCTTGCATATGGCCTTGACAATGAAAAAGAACAGAAGATCATGGTATACGATTTAGGTGGCGGTACATTCGACGTATCTGTAATCGAAATCGGTGATGGTGTTATCGAAGTTCTTTCCACAGCAGGTAACAACCGCCTTGGTGGTGATGACTTCGACCAGAAAGTTACAGATTACATGCTTGCAGAGTTCAAGAAAGCAGAAGGCGTTGACTTAAGCAATGATAAGATGGCACTTCAGAGATTAAAAGAAGCTGCAGAGAAAGCAAAGAAAGAGCTTTCTTCCGCAACAACTACAAACATCAATCTGCCATTCATCACAGCTACAGCAGAAGGCCCGAAACACTTCGACATGAACCTTACAAGAGCTAAATTCGATGAATTAACACATGACTTAGTAGAAATGACAGCAGAACCGGTACGTCGTGCACTTTCAGATGCAGGTATCACAGCATCTGAACTTGGCCAGGTACTTCTGGTTGGTGGATCTTCCCGTATCCCGGCTGTACAGGATAAAGTAAGACAGTTAACAGGCAAAGAGCCAAGCAAGAACCTGAACCCGGATGAGTGTGTAGCACTTGGTGCTTCTATCCAGGGTGGTAAACTTGCAGGTGATGCAGGCGCAGGCGATATCCTTCTTCTGGATGTTACTCCACTGTCACTGTCCATCGAGACAATGGGTGGTATTGCAACAAGACTGATCGAGAGAAATACTACTATTCCTACAAGAAAGAGCCAGATTTTCTCAACAGCAGCAGACAACCAGACAGCAGTAGATATCAACGTTGTACAGGGTGAGCGTCAGTTTGCGAAAGACAACAAATCCCTTGGACAGTTCCGTCTGGATGGAATCCCGCCAGCACGTCGTGGCGTTCCGCAGATCGAAGTTACATTTGATATTGATGCAAACGGTATCGTAAATGTATCCGCTAAGGATCTTGGAACAGGTAAAGAACAACACATTACAATCACAGCTGGTTCTAACATGTCTGATTCCGATATCGACAAAGCAGTAAAAGAAGCTGCTGAGTTCGAAGCACAGGATAAGAAACGTAAAGAAGCAATCGATACAAGAAACAATGCTGATTCCATGGTATTCCAGGTTGAGAATGCACTGAAAGAGGCCGGAGACAAGATCGATGCTAATGATAAAGCTGCTGTAGAAGCAGACCTGAATGCGCTGAAAGACTTACTGTCCCAGACTACAAATGCAGAAGAGATGACAGATTCTCAGGTAGCTGATATCAAAGCTGCTCAGGAGAAGATGATGGAAAGTGCTCAGAAACTGTTCGCTAAGATGTATGAGCAGACACAGCAGGCAGGCGGCCAGGCAGGACCGGACATGAACATGGGTGGCGGTGCAGCAGGCAGCACAGATGCAGGAAACAACGATGATGTTGTAGATGCTGATTACAAAGAAGTATAATGTGACATTTCTGTAAAAGCAGAGATTTGCAACGGAAATATCAATAATAACTGTTCAGTGGGAGAGTCTCTCTCACTGAATAGTTGTGTTATAAATAAAACGGGTATAGGATTAAAATCATGGCTGATAAGAGAGATTATTATGAAGTCTTAGGCGTGGACAAAAGCGCCGATGACGCAACACTTAAAAAAGCATATCGTAAGCTGGCCAAGAAGTATCACCCGGATGTAAATCCAGGAGATAAAGAGGCTGAGGCGAAATTTAAAGAGGCAACAGAGGCTTACACCATCTTAAGCGATCCGGAGAAGAGAAAACAGTATGACCAGTTTGGCCATGCGGCTTTTGAAAACGGTGGCGGAGGTGCCGGCGGCGGCTTCGGAGGTTTTGATTTTAACGGTGCTGATATGGGTGATATCTTCGGCGATATTTTCGGTGATTTATTTGGCGGCGGCAGCAGAAGCAGACGTGCCAATAACGGTCCGATGAAAGGCGCAAACCTTCGTGCACGCGTAAATATTACTTTTGAAGAAGCTGTCTTTGGCTGTGAAAAAGAACTGGAGATCGTACTGAAGGACGAATGTACCACCTGCCATGGAACAGGTGCGAAACCGGGTACTTCACCGACAACCTGTCCGAAATGTAACGGTGAAGGTCAGGTCGTATATACACAGCAGTCCATGTTCGGAATGGTGCGTAATGTACAGACTTGTCCGGACTGTCATGGAACAGGTAAGATCATTAAAGATAAATGTAGTGCATGCCGCGGAACAGGATATACCTCTTCCAGAAAGAAGATTCAGGTATCTGTACCTGCTGGTATTGACAATGGTCAGAGTATTCGTATCCGTGAGAAGGGTGAACCGGGTACAAACGGAGGACCGAGAGGTGATCTTCTTGTAGAAGTAAATGTTGCACGTCATCCGATTTTCCAGAGACAGGATATGAATATTTTCTCCACTGCGCCTCTTACATATGCACAGGCGGCACTGGGTGGTACTGTCCGTATCAACACAGTGGATGGAGATGTGGAATATGAAGTGAAGCCGGGAACTCAGACAGATACAAGAATCCGTCTGAAGGGAAAAGGTGTTCCATCCTTAAGAAACAAGAACGTACGTGGAGATCATTATGTGACATTCGTTGTACAGGTTCCGACCAATCTCAACGAAGAAGCAAAAGAAGCGCTGCGTAAATTCGATGAGGCATGTGGCAACCGCCCGAAGGAGTCTTCCGAAGGGACCGAGAAATCCGAAAAGAAGAAAAAGAGCTTCATGGATAAATTAAAAGAGACTTTTGAGGACTGATTTTCAGAGATTTGAAAATTGGATTTTAAAAGAAAAATGAAAGAAAATTAAAGAAAAGAGGGCAAACCTCTTTTCTTTTTTTGCGTGGTCGTGTATATTGAAAGATAACGGCAAAAAAAGCAGAAGAAAATAATGTATGATCATGTAGTGTACCAACAAGTTGCATGGACAGGGATTCCTGAGAAATGGAGAGGTATTTGACTAAAAAAGAAAAAATTCGGTTTTTTCGGGAGAAATATCTCCCGTTGTGGTCAATCTTGCCACTGATAAGTATTTTTGTGCTGAATTGTCTGATTTACTGGGGCAGTGGCATATTGACAGCGAACAGATATCATTTTGATTTTACCACATCACTGGACAGGGCAGTGCCATTGATTCCACAGTTTATCTGGATCTATGTGCTGGCATTTCCTTTCTGGGCGGTGAATTATATTCTGGCGTCACAGAGAGGAAAGGACGGTTTTTACCGGTTTGTAGCGACAGATCTGACAGTACATTTTGCCTGTTTTGTGTTTTTTCTGATTTTGCCGACTACAAATATAAGACCTGAGATTGTGGGAAATACCTGGTCTGAACAGTTGCTTAAGTTTGTTTACATGATGGATGGGGCAAGTACTCCTTCAAATTTATTCCCATCGATTCACTGTTATGTAAGCTGGCTGAGCTGGCGGGGAGTCAGAAAATCAGAGAAGATACCGAAGTGGTATCAGCATTTTTCACTGATATTTGCAATACTGATCATTATTTCCACGCAGGTACTTAAGCAGCATTATCTGGTGGATGCAATCGCCGGAGTAGGACTGGTGGAACTGTCGTGGAGATTTTACAGCAATGGAAATCACCATGATATTTTCAGAAAGTTTTTTGAAAAGATTTCTGGTACATTGTTTTCGAAATAACTATACCACTTACTTGTCTGTGCGATTTAAGATATAAAGTGGTATGCGAACCGTAAGGATAAATGTTAATTATACAAAATAATTAAGAATGGAGAATAATATATGAAGTGGAACCGTTTTACAGTAAAAACGAAAACAGAAGCAGAAGATATCGTAATCAGTACACTGGCAGAGGTTGGAATCGAAGGTGTGGAGATTCAGGACAAGCAGCCATTGACAGAGGAAGATAAAGCTCAGATGTTTGTAGACATTATGCCGGAAGGTCCTGCAGATGACGGTGTTGCATATCTGAATTTCTATCTGGAGGAAGATGCTGATAAAGACGCGATTCTTAAGGATGTGCGTGAAGCACTGGATGATTTAAGAAATTTCATGGATATCGGAGAAGCAACGATCGAAGAGTCCCAGACAGAGGATAAGGACTGGATCAACAACTGGAAACAGTATTTCCATCAGTTCTATGTAGATGATATTCTTATTGTTCCATCCTGGGAAGAAGTAAAAGAAGAGGACAAGGACAAAATGATCCTGCATATCGATCCGGGTACAGCTTTCGGAACAGGGATGCATGAGACTACACAGCTTGTGATCCGCCAGTTAAAGAAATATGTGACACCGGATACAGAGATGCTGGATGTTGGAACCGGAAGCGGCATTCTTGGTATCGTTGCGCTCAAACTCGGGGCAAAACATGTGCTGGGAACAGACCTGGATCCATGTGCAGTTCCGGCAGTTGCAGAGAATAAAGAAGCAAACCAGATCGCAGATGAGACTTTTGACATGGTTATTGGAAATATTATCGATGACAAAGCAATCCAGGATCAGGCAGGCTATGAAAAATATGATATTGTCACAGCAAATATTCTTGCAGATGTTTTGATTCCGCTGACACCGGTGATTGTTAATCAGATGAAGAAAGGTGCTTACTATATTACTTCCGGTATTCTTGATGTGAAAGAAGAGGTAGTAGTGGAAGCTGTGAAGGCAGCAGGACTGACGGTTGTAGAGGTAACACATCAGGGCGAATGGGTTTCTGTCACAGCAAGAAAGGACTGATCTTATGCAGCGTTTTTTTGTGGAACCTTATCAGATCGAGGAAGAAATGCATCGTATTCATATCAATGGAACAGATGTGAATCATATTAAAAACGTGCTTCGTATGAAATGTGGGGAGGATGTCTGGATCAGCGATGGCGGTAATAAGGAGTATCATTGTCAGATAGAAGAACTGAGAGAGGATGAAGTTTTACTTCATATTCTTTATGCACAGGAACCGGAATATGAACTTCCAAACAAGATTTATCTTTTTCAGGGACTTCCAAAAGCAGATAAGATGGAACTCATTATTCAGAAAGCAGTGGAGCTGGGAGCTTTCTCAGTGATTCCTGTAGAGACAAAGCGATGTGTAGTGAAGCTGGATGTGAAGAAAGCGGCGAAGAAGGTAGCCCGCTGGCAGCAAATCGCAGAGAGCGCGGCAAAACAGTCAAAGCGAATGTTGATCCCCGAGATTCACGAGGTTATGACTTATAAAGAGGCGCTGGCATTTGCCGGACATTTAGACGTGAAGCTGATTCCATACGAGCTTGCAAAGGGAATGAAAGAAACCAGAGAAATCCTGAACGAGCTCAGACCGGGACAGTCTATCGGCATTTTCATCGGGCCGGAAGGTGGATTTGAGGAAGAAGAAGTGTCAAAGGCACTGGAGGCAGGAGCACATGCCATTACACTTGGAAGGCGCATCCTCAGAACAGAGACAGCAGGACTTGCGATTTTGTCTGTACTGATGTTTCAGTTGGAGAATGAGTAAGTTATAATAAGAAACAGTTGAAAATGAAAACCTGCGGTTTTTCTTAGATAATATTAATTGTTACCGGGAACAGTAATATGAAGTTGTATGATCAGGGAAAAGTTCAGGTATTTTGGTGTTACTGAGAATAGTAATATCAGGATAATATATAGAAACAAGAGAGAGTAAAAATGGAAGCATATTTTGATAATTCAGCTACGACCCGCTGCTTTGAAGAAGTAAAGGATATCGTGGTTAAGACAATGATGGAAGATTTCGGAAATCCATCTGCCATGCACCAGAAGGGTGTTGATGCGGAAGGGTATGTCAAAGAATCTGCCAGAATTTTGTCACAGATACTGAAAGTAACAGAGAAAGAAATCTTGTTTACTTCCGGTGGAACAGAGTCTAATAATCTGGCACTGATTGGTGGCGCGCTTGCAAATAAGAGAAGTGGAAATCACATCATCACGACTGCTGTAGAGCATGCAGCAGTCAGTCAGCCGATTACTTTTCTTAAGGAACAAGGATTTGAAGTGACGATTCTTCCGGTGGATGAGCGCGGAGTTGTAAAACTTGACGCACTTGAAAAGGCATTAAGACCGGATACGATCTTAGTATCTACAATGATGGTAAACAATGAGACTGGAGCAGTGATGCCCGTAGAAAAAATCGGTGCTATGGTTCAGGAGAAGAGCCCGAAAGCATTGTATCATGTAGATGCAATTCAGGCATTTGGCAAATATCGGATCTATCCGAAGAAATGGGGAATCCATCTTCTTTCTGTCAGCGGACATAAGATCCACGGACCAAAAGGTGTCGGATTTCTTTACATTAACAGTAAAGCAAAGGTGCAGCCATTGATTCTGGGCGGCGGACAGCAGAATGGAATGCGCTCCGGAACTGACAATGTGCCGGGAATCGCAGGTCTAGGCGTGGCATCGAAGATGATGTATCAGAATTTTGATGAAAAGATAGAACATCTTTATCAGCTGAAAGAACGTATGGCAAAGGGGCTTTCCAAAATAGATGACGTAGTGATTAATGGAATGCCTGTCAGAGAAGGTGCGCCTCATATCCTGAGTGTAAGTTTTCTGGGAATCAGAAGTGAGGTATTGCTTCACACATTGGAGGACAGAAATATCTTTGTATCTGCGGGAAGCGCATGCTCCAGCCATAAGAGAAAACCAAGCGCCACGCTTTCTGCCATGGGAATGAGCAATGCACAGATTGAGAATACTGTGCGTATCAGCTTCTCGGAGGAGAATACATTTGAAGAGGTTGATTACTGCCTGGAGGTATTAAATGAAGTGCTTCCAATGTTGAAACGATACGCCCGCAGATAACAGATCAACAGATTGACGGCAGGATATTATCAGTGGACAATAATGCATCGCTGCCTGGCGAAACCCAGAAAGTGACAGGATATGCATGCTGCTGCAGATACATTGCAATGCAGACAATGTGTAATTAAGATGATAGAAAGAACAAAAGGAGAATAGAATGATATTTCACGCATTTTTAATAAAATACGCAGAAATCGCTATCAAGGGTAAGAACAGATATATTTTTGAAGACGCCCTTGTAAAGCAGATGAACATCGCACTTTCCAAAATTGAGGGAGAGTTTGAAGTAAAGAAAGAACAGGGAAGAATCTATGTGTTCTGCCCGGAACAGTATGATTATGATGAGACGGTAGATGCGTTACAGCATGTATTTGGTATTGTCGGAATTTGCCCGGTAGTGATCTATGAGGAGCAGGGATTTGAGCAGATGGCAAAGGATGTTGTTTCTTACATGAAGAACTGCCATCCAAATTACAATGGAAGCTTCAAAGTATATACAAGAAGAGCAAAGAAGTCCTATCCAATCACATCTATGGAAGTCAGTGCAGAACTTGGCGGACGTATTCTGGATGAATTCCCGGATGCAAGCGTAGACGTACATGATCCAGAGCTTACTCTTTCTGTAGAAATCCGTGACAAGATTTATGTATATTCCCAGACAATCAAGGGAGCAGGCGGAATGCCAATCGGAACAAACGGAAAAGCTATGCTTCTTCTCTCTGGCGGTATCGACAGCCCGGTAGCCGGTTATATGATCGCAAAACGTGGTGTTAAGATTGATGCGGTATATTTCCATGCGTCGCCTTACACAAGTGAAAGAGCAAAACAGAAAGTCGTAGATCTGGCAAAACAGGTAGCAAAATACAGTGGACCGATTCGTCTCCATGTAGTAAACTTTACAGATATCCAGCTTTACATTTATGATCAGTGTCCACATGATGAGCTGACTATCATTATGCGTCGCTATATGATGCGTATTGCAGAGCATTTTGCAAAACAGAGCAAATGCCTTGGCCTGATCACAGGCGAGAGTATCGGACAGGTTGCAAGCCAGACATTACAGAGTCTTGCCGCTACCAATGAAGTCTGCACACTTCCTGTATACCGCCCGGTTATCGGCTTTGACAAGCAGGAAATTGTAGAGAGATCATGGGAAATCGGAACTTACGAGACGTCTATCCAGCCATTTGAAGACTGCTGTACGATCTTTGTGGCAAAACATCCGGTTACAAAGCCAAACCTGAATGTGATCCATCGTTCAGAAACAAAACTGGAAGAGAAGATTGATGAACTGATGAAAACAGCGCTGGAGACAGTTGAGATTATTGAGATTGACTAAAAGAAAAGAGGAACTGTAAACCAGTTCCTCAATGACTGCGAAAAAATTATTCTGTAACGTATTTGCTAACGATTGCCATAACGGTATCAAGAGCAGCGCCATCAGCGTGGATGTTTAAGTCGATCGGTTTGGATAAATCAAGGCTGAAAATACCCATGATAGATTTTGCGTCGATTACATATCTTCCGGATACTAAATCGAAATCGCAGTCGAATTTGCTGATTTCATTAACGAATGCTTTCACTTTATCGATAGAGTTCAGTGAAATTTTACATGTTTTCATTATGAGAACCTCCCTTAATAATAGTTATTTGCTGACCTGATAGCCTGTCAGCTTACAGTTTTCATCTTAACGGCAGTATTGCAAAAAGTCAAGGTGAAAACGGATAAAATTTCCAGAAAGATTTAGTGAAAATGTATAACAATGACGAAAGTTCCGATAGTATTGTAAAAAATGAACAATATTGTACGGGAACAGGCGTTTATTCTGCAAACAAAATTCATTGAAAAGTAGCTTTGACAATGAGTTTTTGGTTACTGTTCACACATCACTATCCCGCGAGGTGTTTTGGCATGAATATGCCAAAATCCCGAGACATACAAGCCAAAATTCCATTGCCGCAGGCAATCTGGAATGAATTTTGGCTACGTTACTGAGAACGGAGTGAGCAGTAACAGTTTTTGACTTGCATATCTCAGGATAGCAGAATGCGGAATAGTCATAAAGTTACAAGGAATTACAAATTTAGATAAGAAACAGGAGGAAAGAATGGGAATAAAAGTTGCACTTCACAACTTAGGCTGTAAGGTAAACGCCTATGAAGTAGAGGCAATGCAGCAGCTTCTGGAAGAAGCGGGATACGAGATCGTACCGTTTGAGCCGGGAGCTGATGTTTATCTGATCAATACATGTACAGTCACTAATATCGCAGACCGTAAGTCCAGACAGATGCTGCATAAAGCAAAGAAAATGAATCCGGATGCGATTGTAGTGGCAACGGGATGTTATGTTCAGACAGATGAGGGAAAACTGGATAAGGACGAGGCAGTAGATCTGATCCTTGGAAATAACCAGAAGGGAAATATTGTCCAGGTGCTGCAGGAATATGAACAGCAGCACACCAAGCAGAAGCATGTATTAAATATCAATCAGACAAAAGAATATGAAGAACTGGCGATCAATCACACAGCAGAGCATGTGCGTGCATATATTAAAGTTCAGGATGGCTGTAATCAGTTTTGTACCTACTGTATCATCCCGTATGCAAGAGGTCGTGTAAGAAGTCGTAAAATTGCACAGGTAATGGATGAAGTCCGTGCACTTGCTGCCAAGGGATATAAAGAAGTGGTACTCACAGGAATCCACTTAAGTTCATATGGAGTAGATTTCCCGGAAGAAGAAAGAGAAACACTGCTTTCACTGATTCAGTCTGTACATGAGGTAGAAGGAGTCGAGAGAATCCGTCTGGGCTCTCTGGAGCCGAGAATCATTACGGAGGAATTTGCCGGAACGATTTCCTCTATGCCGAAGATGTGCCCACATTTCCATCTGTCTTTGCAGAGCGGATGTGACACAACTCTGGAAAGAATGAACCGAAGATACAGAAGCACAGAATATGCAGAGAAATGTGATCTTCTGAGAAAATACTTTAAAAATCCGGCACTTACAACAGATGTGATTGTTGGTTTTCCGATGGAAACAGAGGAAGATTTTCAGGCTTCCTATGACTTTGTGGAAAGTATCCATTTTTATGAGACACATATTTTCAAATATTCCCGTCGTCATGGAACGAAGGCTGCCGCCATGTCAGGTCAGTTGACAGAAGCGCAGAAAGCTGTCAGAAGCGATAAGATGCTTGCACTAAATGAAGAACATGCAAGAGAATATGAGGAATCCATGATTGGCAGTGAACTGAAAGTTCTTCTTGAGGAAGAAGTAGAGATTAATGGAGAACAGTGGTATATCGGTCACAGCAAGGAATATATTAAAACAGCAGTAAGAAAACAGGATGCTTATGGAGTAAATGACATAATTACTGTAAAAGCTGAGAGATTTCTGAAAAATCATACATTGACCGGCGGAGTACTGTGTACGGAATAGGGTACAAAGCGAACAGTAACTGTTAACTTGCTAATGACTGCAACAAATTTGCGGTTGCAGAATAGATGGAATTATATTAAAATATAGAAGAATATATGTGTATTGTATACGAAATTTGCAATACATAGCAGAAACGATGAATTATTGCGAAGTGCGTGAAGGTACGAGATAATGCGATAACTGAAAGGTTCTGCGAAAATAAATCAGGTAAGGACGTGAAAAAAATGGCAGAGAACAATCTGGGTAATACCCAATATTTCAGAACAAAACCAGACCAGGAGCTTCAGGTAAAAGAGGTACTGGACCTCGTTTACACAGCAATGGATGAGAAAGGATATAATCCGGTCAATCAGATCGTTGGATATATTATGTCCGGAGATCCTACTTATATTACCAGCCATAAGGGCGCAAGAAGCATGATCATGAAAGTAGAGCGTGATGAACTGGTAGAGGAACTTTTAAACGAGTATATTAAGAATAAATCCTGGGAACGCTGATATGAGAATCTTGGGATTAGATTATGGCTCAAAAACAGTCGGTGTGGCAATCAGTGATCCGCTGGGAATCACCGCGCAGGGAGTGGAGACAATCTGGCGTAAGCAGGAGAATCACCTGCGCCAGACACTTGCCCGTATAGAAGAACTTATTTCGGAGTATCAGGTGGAACGGATCGTACTTGGATATCCGAAGAATATGAATAATACGATTGGAGAACGTGCCCAGAAATCACTGGAGTTTAAGGAAATGTTGGAGAGACGGACAGGTCTGGAAGTGATCATGTGGGACGAGCGTCTGACTACAGTAGAAGCCAATCGTACTTTAATGGAAGCCAGTGTGCGCAGAGAGAATCGTAAACAGTATCTGGATCAGCTGGCAGCTGTTTTTATTTTGCAGGGATATCTGGATTCCCTGTCCTGTTAGGAGATTGATAAAATGGATAAGATTAAATTTCAGCTCGAGGACGGAACAGAAGCGGAGTTTTATGTAGAAGAGCAGACCAGAATCGGAGGAATCGCATATCTTCTGGTATCTGACTCTATGGATGATGAGGCGACTGCCTATATTTTTAAAGATGTGTCAGAGGATGACAGTCAGGAAGCCTGCTATGAGATGGTCGAGGACGAGGACGAACTGCAGGCAGTTTTTAAAGTGTTTGAACAGATGTTAGATGACGTAGACCTTGAAATGTAGCCGGGAGGTGTAATGCTTGAATAACGAAAATAACAACCAATATAATAACGAAGCACGTGAAAATCATGAAGGACAGTCCGGTCATGGCCAGAGAAGACCATATAACCGACCGAAGAATTATAAATATAAACCGCAGCACAGGAACACTCATGGAAGAAAACCGATACAGGATCGTAAAGCTGTAACGGATAAAGAGAAGAGCGGAAAGCCGGTACCATTTAAGAATCCGGTAAAGAGTGTTCCACGTAAACCAAAGAAACCGACATCCAGATTAAAGATCATTCCACTTGGCGGTCTGGAACAGATCGGAATGAATATCACAGCATTTGAATATGAGGACAGCATCGTGGTAGTAGACTGCGGACTTGCTTTCCCGGAAGATGATATGCTGGGAATTGATCTTGTCATTCCGGATGTGACTTATCTGAAAGAAAATATTTCCAAGGTAAAAGGCTTTGTGATCACACATGGACATGAGGATCATATCGGTGCGCTGCCGTATGTTCTTAAAGATGTAAACGTTCCGGTTTACTCTACAAAGCTTACCATTGCCCTGATTGCAAATAAGCTGAAAGAACACAATATGACCCGCACCACCAAATTAAAAGAAGTAAAACATGGACAGGTCATCAATCTTGGAGATTTTTCTATTGAATTTATAAAGACAAACCACAGCATCCAGGATGCATCTGCACTGGCAATCTATTCACCGGCAGGTATCGTAGTGCATACAGGTGACTTTAAAGTGGATTACACACCTGTATTTGGAGATGCCATTGATCTGCAGCGTTTTGCCGAGATCGGCAAGAAAGGTGTACTGGCACTGATGTGCGACAGTACAAATGCTGAGAGAAGTGGATTTACGATGTCTGAGCGTTCTGTTGGACATGTATTCGATAATCTCTTTAATGAATATAAGACAAACAGAATCATTATCGCGACTTTTGCGTCTAATGTAGACCGTGTACAGCAGATCATCAATACAGCATATCGATTTGGCCGTAAGGTTGCAGTGGAAGGCCGCAGCATGGTAAATGTTATTACTACTGCAGCAGAGCTTGGATATCTCCGCATTCCGGATCAGACCTTGATTGAGATCGATCAGGTTAAGAATTATCCGGATGAGCAGGTAGTGCTGATTACAACAGGAAGCCAGGGTGAATCTATGGCTGCGCTTTCCCGTATGGCAGCGAATATCCACAAGAAAATCGTGATTAAACCGAATGATACGATTATTTTCAGTTCCAATCCGATTCCTGGAAATGAGAAAGCGGTATCCAAGGTTATCAATGAACTTTCCATGAAGGGTGCAAAAGTTATCTTCCAGGATGTTCATGTTTCCGGACATGCATGCCAGGAGGAAATCAAACTGATCTATTCTCTGGTTAAACCGAAATATGCAATTCCGGTTCATGGTGAATACAGACATCTGACAGCCCAGAAGAATGTAGTAGAAGAACTGGGAATTCCGAAAGAGAATATCTTTGTTCTTGCATCCGGAAATATTCTGGAGCTTGACAACCAGAGCGCACAGATAACAGGAACCGTACACACAGGTGCGATCCTGGTTGACGGACTTGGAGTAGGAGATGTAGGTAATATCGTTCTTCGTGACCGTCAGCATCTTGCAGAAGACGGAATCATGATTGTTGTGGTAACCTTAGAGCGTCACAGCAATGTAATTCTTGCAGGACCGGACATTGTTTCCCGAGGTTTCGTATATGTAAGAGAGTCCGAGGATCTGATGGATCACGCAAGAGAGGTAGTAGAGAATGCACTGGATTCTTGTCTGGAACGTAATATTACAGATTGGGGCAAGATCAAAACTGTTGTAAAAGATGCGCTCAGCGAATTCTTATGGAAACGTACCAAGAGAAGTCCGATGATCCTGCCGATCATTATGGAGGCATAAAATGAAATCAAATACAATAGATGAAAATATCAGCAGCCTTCTGGAAGCCTTTAAGGAGAGTCCTGAATATGTGGAGTTTCAGAAGCAGAATGAGATTTTGAAGCAAAAACCTGAACTGAAGAAAAGAGTGGATGCTTTCAGAGGAGATAACTACAGAGTTCAGAATGAATGTGGCTCAGATAATCTGTTCGATGTTGTAGAACAGATGGGAAAGGAATCTGCAGAGCTTCGCAGACATCCGGAAGTAAATGCATATCTGGATGCAGAGCTTGCTCTCTGCAAAATGATGCAGAAGATTTGCGTAAAACTGGCAGAAGGCATCGACATGGATATCCCTGGTGCACTGTAAATTACAGGAAATCATCCGACAGGTGGTATCCTGCACAGTAGCGTAAGTAGTAACTGTCTGTCAATCTGGATTTGTGAGAGTACGGAACAGTTGCTGTAAACATTAGAATTGCAGAAAGGAAATAGTTTATGAGTGATACCAAAGAACGTGCAGGTGCGGCTGGCGTTGTTGTAGCCGGCGTGTTTTTTAAAATCGCACTTTATGTTTGTGTGGTAGTGTTGCTTTTCTGGATCGGAAAGTCTTCTTTTCAGTTTGGGCATGATGTATTTAATCAGCATGCAATGAGTCCTGGAGAGGGACAGGAAGTTACCGTGGTAATTAAGGAAGATGATTCTTTATACAAAATTGCCAAAACTCTTCAGAAAAAAGGACTGATCGAGAGTGCTCCTGTATTTTATGTGCAGGAGAGGCTTTCTACCTATCATGGTCAGCTTCAGCCGGGAACTTATCTCTTGAGTACAGCATATACACCGAACCGTATCATGGGAATTCTGGCAGGAGATGATGAACAGGAAGGGGTAAGTGATTCGTGATAGTTGACGAGCGAATGCGTACCTATATCAATTCACTGGATATGGGAAATACACCGTTCCTTGAGAATCTGGAACAGTATGCCATAAAGGAACGTGTACCGATCATCCGGAGAGAAATGCAGAGTTTTATGAAAATGTTTCTGGCTTTAAACCAGCCGAAGCGTATTCTGGAGGTGGGGACAGCCATTGGCTTCTCCACACTTCTTATGTGTGAATATGGAACAAAGGATCTGGAAATTGTGACAATAGAGAATTATGAGAAAAGGATTCCTATTGCAAAAGCGAACTTCAAAGAAGCCGGTCGTGAATCACAGATTACTCTGCTGGAGGGAGATGCCGGACAGATATTAAAAGAACTGGATGGTTCTTTTGACATGATTTTTATGGATGCTGCAAAAGGACAGTATATTAACTGGCTTCCGGATGTAATGCGTCTTATGCGAAAGGGCAGTGTTCTTATTTCTGACAATGTGCTTCAGGAGGGGGATATTATAGAATCCCATTATCTGGTGGAGCGCAGAAACAGAACTATATATAAACGGATGCGGGAGTATCTGTATGAACTGAAACATAATCCAGCCCTGATAACTTCGATCATTCCTCTGGGAGACGGAGTTACGGTCAGTGTGAAACAGGAGTAAACAATATGAGAAAAATAGAATTGCTGGTTCCGGCAAGCAGCCTTGAGGTGTTAAAGATTGCTGTTATTTTCGGAGCAGATGCTGTATATATCGGTGGAGAAGCCTTTGGACTGAGAGCTAAAGCCAAGAATTTTTCCCATGATGATATGAAAGAGGGAATTGCCTTTGCCCATGAACATGGAGTAAAGGTTTATGTAACTGTAAATATTCTGGCTCATAATTATGATCTGGCGGGAGTCAGAGAATATCTGACAGAGCTGAAAGAACTGAAGCCGGATGCCCTGATCATTGCTGATCCGGGAATCTATATGTATGCAAAGGAAATCTGTCCGGAGATTGAGCGACATATCAGTACACAGGCAAATAATACAAACTATGAAACCTATCGTTTCTGGTATAATCTGGGTGCGAAACGTGTAGTAACAGCCAGGGAACTTTCCCTTGCGGAGATCAGAGAAATCAGAGAACATATTCCTGATGATATGGAAATTGAGACATTTATTCATGGTGCTATGTGTATTTCCTATTCAGGAAGATGCCTGCTCAGCAATTATCTGGCTGGTCGTGATGCAAATCAGGGTGCCTGTACCCATCCATGCCGCTGGAAATATTCCATCGTTGAGGAGAAACGCCCGGGAGAATATATGCCGGTATTTGAGAATGAGAGAGGAACCTACATTTTCAATTCAAAGGATCTCTGCATGATTGAGCATATGGATGATGTGATCAACAGCGGAATTGACAGCCTGAAGATAGAGGGACGTATGAAAACTGCTCTTTATGTTGCGACAGTTGCCAGAACCTACCGCAAGGCAATTGATGATTATATGGAGAGTCCTGAGAAATATCAGGCAAATATGCCATGGTATCAGGAGCAGATTTCCAACTGTACTTACAGACAGTTCACGACCGGATTTTTCTATGGAAAACCGGATGAGAATACACAGATTTACGATAATAATACTTATCAGAAAGAATATACTTATCTGGGATTTGCAGAAGCTGTTGATGAACGTGGCTATGCGCAGATCACACAGAGAAATAAGTTCTCAGTAGGTGAGACGATTGAGATCATGAAACCGGACGGACAGAATGTATCTGTTACTGTAAAGGGAATTTATGATGAAGATGGCAATCCGATGGAGAGTGCACCTCATGCACAACAGAAGCTGTTCGTAGATCTGGGAACAGAGATTGATGTTTATGATCTGCTTAGAAGAGCTGAATAGAGATAGATACAGTAAACGCAGCCAACAAAATTAACGTTGGCTGCGTTTACTGCATTTGAGGAAAAAGTCCGCGAAGTTTCTGCAAGGCATTTTTTTCGATTCTGGAGACATAGGAACGGCTGATGCAGAGTTTTCGGGCGATTTCGCGTTGCGTTTCTTCTTCCATGCCAAACAAACCGTATCGATAACAGATTACCTGGTATTCTTTTTCTGACAGGATTTTTTTCAGGGATTTCAGAAGATAAGAAGTGTTTTCTCTGATGTAACAATCCTCCACAATATCTACAGGTGTACTCTCTATCACATCAAGCAGATTAATTTCATTTCCTTCTTTGTCTGTGCCAATCGGCTCATACAGAGACACTTCCCTCGAATGCTTTTTCTTAGAACGAAAGAACATCAGAAGTTCATTTTCTATACACCTGGCAGCATAAGTAGACAGGCGTGAAGCTTTCTGTGGATCAAAGGTTGTGACTGCCTTGATCAGCCCAATCGTGCCGATAGAAATCAGGTCGTCTGTATCTTCACCGGTTCCCTGGTACTTTTTTACTACATGAGCCACCAGCCGGAGATTATGTTCAATCAGGATATTCTTAGCCTGAGAATCACCCTCCTGATATTTTTGAAGATAATATTTTTCCTGCGATATGGACAAAGGTTTCAAAAAAGCCTTCAAATTCTTACCTCGAAGGGGATTTCTATATAGTTTATGTAATGGACAGGGGGTCTGTGCTTTTCCCAGAAATGATTTGACGGGAATTGGATAAAACGATAGAATAGAAAACGATAATTGTAGAGAAAACGTATATAGTAATTGTTGATTGTTTACCTTTGTTTGCATGAATGAGCTAAAATGTTGCAGAGTGCAGTAGTCAGCATTATACAGATGAGTATATAAAAATATAATAAACAGGAGAAACACATGAAAATATATTTAGCTCCGCTTGAGGGGATCACGGGATACACATACAGACGTGCACTTCATCAGTGCTTTGGAGGATTTGATAAATATTTTATTCCATTTATTCTTCCGAATCAAAAAGGTCATCTCAGCACAAGAGAGAAGAAAGACATTGCGCCTGAGAACAATGAAGGGATGTATGCAGTTCCGCAGATTCTGACAAAGAATGCAGAAGATTTTATTCGGACAGCGGAAACGCTGCAGGAATATGGTTACAATGAAGTAAATCTGAATCTCGGCTGTCCATCAAAGACTGTTGTAACGAAAGGCAGAGGAGCAGGTTTTCTGGACAGACCGGATGAACTGGATAAATTTCTGGATGAGATATTTCGTAAATGCGATGTGAAGATTTCCATAAAAACCCGTCTGGGAATGGATGCGCCGGATGAATTTGAGGACTTGCTGACAATCTATAACAAATATCCTCTGGAGGAATTGATCATTCATCCAAGAGTACAGAAGGATTATTATAAAAATACACCGCGTCTTGAAACATTTGGGGAGGCACTGGAACATTCAAAGACCCCAGTGTGCTATAATGGAGATATCGTCACTGCAAAGGACTATCTTAGCCTGAAAGAACGTTTTCCAGCGCTAGAATGTATCATGACAGGCAGAGGAACACTAAGAAATCCTGCACTTGCCAGAGAAATACGTGGTGGTGCACCTGCCTCAAAAGAAGAAATCCGCAGATTTCATGATATTATGTATAATGAATACTGTGAAGATCTGTCCGGGGACAGAAATATTCTATTTCGCATGAAAGAGTTGTGGTCTTATCTGATACCGATGTTTACAAATAATAAAAAGTATGCCAAGAAAATAAAAAAAACTGAGAAATGTGTTGTATATGAAAGTGCAGTCAGGGAATTGTTTAGCTGCGAGCAGTTGATTGATAGCAATGATGATTCAGAAAAAATCACCGGAACATTATAATGAATAGGTAAAATAAGACAGTTATTCGGTGTAGAATCACATAGCGAAAGCAGATTGTGAATATCCGTTTGATAAACGGTAAAAAAAGCGACTATACAGGAATATTATATTCTTGTATGGTCGCTTTCGATATTATCGTATTCTTTTCTTTATCATCGGTCCAATGATCATAGCAATAATCATTTTTATCAGATCGGCAGGAATAAATGGGATTACACAGACTGCAAGAGCTGCTTTAAAAGTGTAATCTGCAACGATACAGAACCATATTGTTCCGAAAAGATAACATACAATAGTTCCGACAATCATGCCGATAAGCTGTATCCATGGTTTGTGACAGTTATCTATAACCAGTCCGGCAATGACTGCCATGACAATAAATCCAATGATATATCCACCTGTAGGACCTGCCAGCTTCGCAGGACCGCCAGTGAATCCGGAAAATACCGGAAGTCCCACGAACCCCATTAACAGATAGATCAGATAACTGACGGTTCCCTTTTTCCATCCAAGAAGATACAGAGACAGATATATTGCCAGATTAGTGAATGAAATCGGAACTGGACCGATTGGAATAGATAGTGGGGCAAGAATACAGGTAACGGCTGCCATCAGTGCGGTCATGGTTATATCGTAAGTTTTACTATGAGGCACGGTAATATTTTGGGTCTGGTTCATGTCAGAAAAATCTCCTTTAAAAAAATTATTAAAATTTATATGGATCAGATAATCAGATTGATCTCAGCTGGTGAAATGTATAAAAATTATGCTGATTCAATCTCATAAGTAAATCCTGCATCAGTGATAGTTTTCAGGGTATCTTCAATTCCCTGACCTTTTTCAGCCAGATAGCCTGAAGCAAAGATGGAATCAACGACACTGAGTAATTTCTTTTCTTCATCCTTAAAATAAACTTCCCTTCCGGCAGCACAGCGGATATCTGCTTTCGGGACGAGAAGCCTTGCAAGACAGAGGACTTTCATACAATATTCTGTTGTCAGAATGGAAATATCGGCATCTCCAAGCGGGGTTCCTTTAATTGGAAGAAGAAAGTTAATTGGCAGTGCTTCTGGCTGGATTTCGCGTAATTCAAGAAGCATATCATAATAGTGATGTCCTTTTGCGATTTTTGTGCACAAATATCACTTTAACATATAAAAGTACAAAATGTCAACTAAATATAAAAAAAAGTTTACGATCCGCACTGGGTACGGAGTGAGCAGTAATTCTACATTTTATGATTTATTTGATAATATGAGAAGTATGATGTAAGATCATTCGGAAATACACATATATAGTATTAAAAACTATATTAAATAGTTTTTCTTGACAAGAATGGAATTTATGATATACTTTGAATATCAAAATATTTTAAAGGCAAACAAAATATCAAAACAAGAACAGGAGAAAACAGATGAAGAATTTTAAAATAGGAGATAAAATCACAAGAATTCCACTGATTCAGGGTGGAATGGGAGTTGGCATCAGCCTGGGAAGACTTGCCGGATCTGTTGCGAAAGAAGGCGGTGTTGGTGTTATATCTACGGCGCAGATCGGTTACAGAGAAGCAGATTTTGATAAAAATCCGGCAGCAGCTAATGAGAGGGCAATCGGCGGTGAGATGAAAAAAGCCCGTGCAATTTCACCGGATGGAATCATAGGATATAACATTATGGTCGCATTGAAAGAATATTCATCCCACGTAAAAGCAGCTGTAAAGGCAGGCGCAGATATCATCATATCCGGTGCAGGGCTTCCTACAGAGCTTCCGGAACTGGTCAAGGGCAGTTTGACAAAGATTGCTCCTATTGTTTCCACAGATAAATCTGCAAAAGTAATCCTGAAATATTGGGACAGAAAATATAAAAGAACAGCAGATCTGGTAGTTATCGAAGGACCGCAGGCAGGCGGCCATCTTGGTTTTCATAAAGATGAACTGGAAAAATATACAGAAGAATCTTACAGCGAAGAGATAAAGAAAATAATTGCAACAGTAGAATCCTATGCGGAGAAATATCAGACAGAAGTTCCCGTAATTGTAGCTGGTGGAATCTGCGATAAAGAAGACGTGCAGAAAGTAGCTGCGTTGGGAGTGGATGGAGTCCAGGTAGCTACCCGTTTTATAACAACAGAAGAATGTGATGCAGATATCCGGTACAAAGAAGCGCACTTAAATGCCAGAAAAGAAGATATTGCCATTGTAAAAAGCCCTGTAGGAATGCCTGGACGTGCAATTATGAACAAATTTATGAAACGTGTGATGAGAGGTGAACAGATATCACACAGCCCATGTCATGGATGCCTGGTAAAATGCAGCCCAAAAGAAATTCCATATTGCATTACAGATGGCCTGATCAATGCAGTAAAAGGAAATGTGGATGATGGATTGTTGTTCTGCGGTGCGAAAGCATGGAAAGCAGACCGGCTGGAGACAGTGCAGGAAGTGATTAGTGAGTTGTTTTAACCGAATCAAGTAAGTCCCCTGCTTCAATTGCGAGAAGCAATAAGCAGTGGGTGGGACTTGCTTGTATCAGGAGGAGTGCAAGCTCCTCCTGATAAACTGCGGAGCAGTTATTCGGTTATGAGCAAGTAGCGAAAGTGGATTGCGAATATCCGATTGACTCTGTGTTTACGAGTCCGGCAATTACCCATTTGTAATTTTATTTATAAAGACTGACAATAACTTGTTTTGCCTGTTGCTTCATGTTAAACTAAATAAAATGAGTAACGGATAGACGAGAAGTCTGCCTGATACATGATTTTCAGATGGAGGTAATCACTTTGAGACAGACGGTATCTCTGGGAGCGCAGGATTTTGCATACATCAGAGAAAATAACTGTTTTCTTGTAGATAAAACTGGAATTTAAAGTATGCGAAGCTGGAGAACCTACATTGGAAGACACTGTAAAAGCGGCAAAAAAACAAATACAGGATAAATATTATATTAGTGAACTGGAGGCAAGAGGAATAAAACAGGAGAGAATACGGTGCTACGGTTTTGCTTTTCAGGGGAAAAAGGTATTAATAGGTTAAAAAGAACTCCATGACATGACAGTAGGAATCATAGGAAACCGTAAGATTGGTGAGACAGTAATTTGGAATCTGTCTGGTCTTGGTTGTAAGATATTACCAAAGGAATACAAAAGGAGAAGATGAAGTATGAAAGCGGTAATTGCAATCGATTCTTTAAAAGGAAGCTTAAGCTCCATGGAAGCTGGCTATGCCATTGCTGACGGAATCCGCAGAGTTCATGGACAGGATGCGGAAATCGTAGTAAGACCTCTGGCAGACGGAGGAGAGGGAACTGTCGAGGCATTGGTAAGCGGTATGAGTGGAGTTACACAGAATGTAATGGTAACAGGACCTCTTGGAATTCCGGTAAATTGTGAGTATGGAATCATTGAAAGCAGTCATACAGCAGTAATTGAAATGTCAGGCGCAGCGGGAATCACCCTTGTTCCGGATGAAAAAAGAAATCCGCTTTACACGACGACTTATGGAGTTGGTGAAGTGATCAAAGATGCGATTGCCAAAGGATGCAGACGCTTTATCGTAGGAATTGGCGGCAGTGCAACCAATGATGGTGGAGTTGGAATGCTTCAGGCGCTAGGATATGGATTTCTTAATAAAGAAGGAAAACAGGTTCCCTTTGGGGCGAGGGGTCTTGAAGTATTGGAAGAGATTACAGATGAATATGTACTTCCTGAATTGGCAGAATGTGAGTTCCGGGTTGCCTGTGATGTCACCAATATTCTTTGCGGAGAGAATGGCTGCAGTGCTGTGTATGGACCACAGAAAGGTGCAACTCCGTCTATGATCATGCAGATGGATAACTGGCTGAAACACTATGCCAAACTGGTTGAAAAGAAATTTACAAAAGCCAATGTAAATCAGGCGGGAACAGGTGCAGCAGGAGGACTCGGTTTTGCATTCTTAAGTTTTACAAATGCGGTTCTGGAGTCGGGAATTAAGATTGTGTTAGAAGAAACCTGTCTGGAAAAATATATGGAAAATGCAGATATTGTAATTACAGGAGAAGGCAGATTAGACGGACAGACAGCGATGGGAAAAGCCCCTGTCGGAGTAGCGCGTCTTGCAAAAAAACATGATATTCCTGTCATTGCTTTCGCAGGAAGCGTTACAAAAGAAGCAGTTGCATGTAATCAGAACGGAATCGATGCCTTCTTCCCGATTCTTAGAGGGGTGGTAACATTAGAAGAAGCCATGAAACCTGAAAATGCAAAAGCTAATATGACAGATACTGTGGAACAGGTATTTCGTCTGATGAACATGGGGAGGAAGTAAAGTAAAAAAGTTTCGGAGAACCTGGGCGACAGGTTTGTCCGAAACTTTTTTTGATGCTTAGATTGTAATTACGTAAGCTCTGTTTCCTTTATAATAAGGGCGTCCGTCCACACCGCTTAGATCATAGCTCATTCGATAATATCTTTCAATATTTCCGGTGCCCTTGGCCCAGTTTGGATCACAGACTGCGCCTTTTATTTCTGCCCATCCATGTCCGCCGGAGGAAATAACTTTGGCTTCGAATCCAACAGCATTTGCAAGGTAAGCGAATGCGGATGCGAAAGCAAAGCAGTCGCCATGTCCTCGATAGAACATATCCTCTGCATAGCTGACATCCCAGTTTGAATAATAATAGCGGAAATCATAGTCGTTGCCGGTTCCGCCGTATCCGTAGCTGACTGCCTTCAGATAGCATCTCCACAATTTTTCCGGTTTGGACATATTTTTCTTTGTCACATGATGCATTACCTGATTGGCGGTAACCATGAGATTTAGTTTTCGTTTTTCTTCACTGTTATAGCGGGCCTTTCCACTTTTTGTAAGATAAATGCCATTAACACGCTGGGAAGTTACCATGGAAGCAGCACTTCCGCTGCGAATCTGGAAGAAATAATAGTTGCCTTTTATTTTCTGCCAGCCATTCTGCTGGATTCCTTTTTCATTAAAGTAGTATTTCTTTCCGCGGATTGTAACGAATCCCTTTACAGTATGTCCGTTTTCATCATAATAGTAGATATTTCCACTGGGCTTGCGGTTGAACTTGTCGCGGTATTTCGATGCTGCAAAAACTGAAGCTGAAAAGAAAAGGGAGCAGCAGATAGCAATAAAAATTGCAGAGATTGAAAATACTTTTAGCTTTTTCACAAGATACCTCCGTTGTCTGAGTGATTAAGCAGACCATTTCGCCCGCCTGTATGAAACAGGTTTTTGACGCGCTTGTTTCTGATAAAACAGATTATTTCAGAAGAATTACCTGTCTCAATTATAAGATATAAACTATTATATAAGACAATTTGGCTTCGTGCAATAATAAATAAAATAACGGCTGCTATTTGCTGTGTATCCGGTAACGAATAAAAATTATTCACGAAAATCCCAAGGTGAGGGCTGTTGCGCGGATACAGTTTGTGGTGTATAATTAAACGCAATAGGCTTTGTGACGTTACTGGTACATCATTTTCAAAATAACTATGTATTGGTCATAAAGCGAACAGCAGCTTAGTAATTTAAGCAAGGATATAAGGTGGACAATTTTGAAAAAGACGATAGAAGAACTATTAAGCGGAAAATTCAGACATGAGCAGCCACAGCTTCTTTTTTCACAGGATAAGATAGAAGTAACGCTGAAAGCGGGAGAAGTGTATAAAGGAGAACTGTATTTCGGAACAGAGGATAACGAAAAGATCAGAGGATATATTACTTCTTCCAACAGGCGTGTTGTACCTGGAACAGAGAAGTTTTCGGGGACGACTGTGAGACTGCAGTATGGGATAGACGGTATGGGAATGCGTCCTGGTGAGAAACATGAAGGATGGATTTGCTTTACTACAAATATTGGAGAATATAAGCTTCCATTTGCAATCCAGACAGAGAAAACAGAACTTAAGAGCATAGCCGGCGAAGTTCCGGATGTGGATACGTTTGTCAATATTGCGAAAGACGATTTTAAAGAAGCATACCGTATTTTTACAGATCATAAATTTGAACTTCTTTTAAAAGATGCCGGCAGGAAGGAGAAAGCCCTTTATAAAGGACTTTCCAAACAGCCTGTGACATTTCAGAATGTAGAGGAATTTCTTGTTGCGACGGGCAGGAAGGAAGCTGTAAAAATTGAATTAAAGGCAGACCATAACAGCTTTTATGATATTAATGAATCTGTACGTGAATCATTTGCTGTAAGAAAGAACGGATGGGGACATCTCAGACTGGACGTTGAGGCAAAGGGAGATTTTCTGGAAGTTACCAGACATGTGGTTACAGATGAAGATTTCATAGGCAGCTACTATCAGGTAGAATATGTGATACACAAAGAGAAGCTCAAAAAAGGATGCCAGTTTGGTGAGATCATTGTAAAGAGTCCTTATCAGCAGCTGGTCTATCAGATTACCGCATCAATGGAGCCGCAGGTGCAGCTTAAGACAGAGATTCATGTCAAACGCCACAAGCTGGAACTGATGCGGGATCTGTTGGAATATTCCTGTAAGAGAATGGATGGTAAGACCTGGATCGGCAGTAGCAGATTTGTACTTAATCAGCTGAAGGAAGAGGGCTGTGATTATCCGGAATACCAGATGTATGAAGCATATATTCTTCATATGGAAGGAGAGGAAGAACAGGCAAAGGAAATCCTTAAGAAATTTAAACATCAGAATTTTTCCAGGGAGAATCTGGAACTGGCAGGAGTATATCTCTACCTTTGCGTTCTTACCGGATTGCATAAAGACAGAGAACAGGCGGCAAGACGTCTGCGCAGCTTCTTTTTACAGAAAGAGGATAGTTTCCTGCTCTTTAAACTCTGGCAGGAAGTAACTGTTGAAGAGAAAGGTTCTTCATCAAGACTTGTATTTATGATGGAAGAACTTTTTGAGAAGGGATGCAGAAGTCCTTTCCTGTATCTGGAAGCATGGAATTACATCAGCAGTGATACTTCACTTCTCCACAGAATGAGCAGTTTCTGGACACAGGTGTTCTTGTTTGCAGGAGAGAAAGGTCTTCTGACGGAAGAACTTGTGATGAGATTTGCCTATCTTACAGGATATGAGAGAGAGTTTAACACAAGTATGTACAGAGCACTGGCGATGGGTTATGATGCTTTTGAATCAGATGATACCCTGGAAGCTATCTGCAGATATATCATGCTTGGAAACCCAAGAAAACAAGAGTATTTCAGATGGTTTTCACTGGCAGTGGAGAAGGGAATCCGTCTGACGAGATTATATGAGTATTATGTGGAGACTATGGACACTTCCTATCAAAGAGAACTTCCGAAACCTCTTTTGATGTATTTCACATATAATAACACATCACTTGGTGATGATAAAAAAGCATTTATTTATGCAAGTATCGTGGGTAACAGAGGACGTCAGCCACAGACATATGCGGATTACAGCGATCACATGAAGGTCTTTGCCATGCGTAAGGCAAAAGAAGGAAAGATGAATGAGAACTATGCGGTTCTTTATCAGGAATTTTTAAGTAATCCAAAAACAGAGGGACAGGCCTCTCTGATTGCCGGAAAGATGTTTACGAACAGACTTTACTGTGATGACAAGAAAATACGATATGTGATCGTACGTCATGAGCAGCTTCGGACAGAAGAAATCTATCCATGTATGCAGGGTGTGGCATATCCGAGAATTTATACGGATGATGCTGTGATCCTGTTTCAAGACGCAAACCAGAGACGATATGCTTCAACAGTAGATTATAATATCAAGAAACTGTTTGATGAACGGGAATTGATAGATAAGGTTCTTGCCTTTGATATAGAAGAACCGGGACTGGTGCTTCATTGCAGTGAGAATACCGAAGCCAGTCAGGATAATCTGAAAGCATTCCAGAGGATTCCGGATACAGAGGAATTCTCAGACGAATACCAGAGAGCTGTCAGAGAGAAACTACTTTCTTACTATTCAGAACATATCAAAGATGATGTGACGGATGAGTATCTGAGAGAAATGGATTACGAAAAATATGCCCAGGTGGACAGAACAGGGCTTCTGGAAGTGCTGATCGCAAAGGGACTGTATCAGCAGGCAATGGTGGTTGTTTCTAAATTTGGATACGAGGGAATCCGCGTAGAAAGTCAGTTGAAGCTTATCAGCAGAATGCTGACACGATGTGAGATGAAAGAGGATGATGAACTGATTGCACTTGCATCTGATGTTTACAGACATGGAAAATATGACGAAGTGATTCTGAGATATTTGATGGATTACAGATATGGTCCGATAGATGAGCTGATATCTGTCTGGAAAAGTGCACAGGGCTTCGAGATGGATACGTATGAGCTTGAGGAAAAACTCCTTCAGTTACTGATGTTTACAGCTGATTACCGTAAAGAAGGAGAGAAAGTCTTTGAAGATTACGTACATCACAGCGGAAAAGAAAACATAGCAGGGGCATATCTTACACAGGTGGCATTTGGAACATTTGTAAGAGAATATCCAATGAGTATTTTCGTGAGAAGTCAACTGGAGAATGCATATGAACAAAAGAGTCCGGTTGATTTTGTATGCAGTCTTGCACTGTTGGAGGCATATTCAAAGGAGAAGAACCTGAAAGAAAAACAGCTGGAAAATGCCAGAGAAATCCTGCAGGAATGTATAAAAAAAGATATGTGCTTTGCGTTCTTTAAGAAACTTCCGGTATCTATTCTCAGTCCATATCAGCTGGATGACAAGACTTTTGTGGAGTATCATGCAAACCCATCTGCAAAAGTAACCTTATATTATGCACTTGATGCAGGGCTTGGAAATCAGGTGAAATACCAGACAGAGCCGCTCCGCAATCTGTATGAAGGTATTTTTGCGAAGGCGTTCACTTTGTTTTATGGCGAAACTCTGAGATATTATTTCAGATCAGAAGTGGGAGATCAGGTAAATGAAACACAGGAACGCGTGATCACTATGAGTAAGGTTGAGGGTGCTCCTGTGAGCAAGTATCATATGATTAACCAGATGCTTTCTGCACGAAGACTGGATAAGAGTAAGGAAGTGCTTTCTCAGGTAAAGAATTATCTTCGCCAGGAACAGTACGTACAGAATATGTTCGTGATCGAAAAAGAAGAACAGGAACAGATAACCCTGAAACCAGGAGGAACAGATGAACGAAATTCGTGATTTAATCGTTGGAATTGATTTTGGTAAAGAATATTCTCAGATATGTTATTATGACCGCAAGGGAGATGAGGCAAGATCTCTTTCCATGAAGGCTGGCGGAAATCAGTATGAAGCCCCAAGCTGTGTATGTTACAGACCTGAACAGAAGGATTACTGTGTGGGTTTGGAGGCTGAATACTTTGCCCGCGAAAAGGGCGGAATCATGATTGATGATGTCTATGGAATCTGCGAGAAAAAGGATTTCGTATTGTCAGAAGGAAGAAAGCTTGCACCATGGGAAATTCTTGCACAGTTCTTGCAGGGAATGCTTAAGTTTCTTGGAGTAGCAGATCTGGTCAAGAATATAAAATGTGTGGCAGTGACACTGCCACATCTGACAGAGATTCAGGTAGAGAATTTCCAGAAGGCATTTGAATCGCTGGGATTTCCACATGAGAAATATATGCTTCTGGATTACGGGGAAAGTTTCTATTACTATGTGTTATCCCAGAAAAGAGAAACATGGAACCGCAGTGTTGCCTGGTATGCATTTAAACCGGACAGCGTATCTTTCCGTAAGATGACGATGAATGGTGCGACAAAACCGGTGACTGTAAAGCTGGAAGAGGCTGTGGAAACAACACTTCCTGCTGACGGACAGGAAAGAGATTCTGAATTCTGTAAATTCGTCCAGAAAACACTTGGAAAAGATTTGTTCTCCAGTATTCAGATCACAGGAGAGGGATTTTCCCAGGACTGGGCAGAACAGTCTGTCAGACTGTTATGTTATCAGAAGCGAAAAGTTTTCTATGGAAATAATCTTTTTGCAAAAGGAGCGTGCTCTGCCGGCAAAGAGAGAACGGAGAATAAGGCATTGAAAGGTTATCGTTTCTTAAGTGATAACCTTGTGATGGCCGATGTCGGAATGGAAATGAGAGTAATGGGATCTCCGACATATTATCCGATGATCGAGGCCGGGAATAACTGGTATGACAGTAAATCATCCTGCGAAATTATTCTTGATGATACAGAGGAACTGGTGTTTACGGTAAGCACTTATGACAGACCGGAGAAGAGAAAGGTAGGTATGATGCTGCCTGGTATTCCTCTGCGCCCGAATAAAACGACCAGACTTTTACTGGAATTACAGTATATTTCAGCAACAGAATGTAAAGTGACAGTAACCGATCTGGGATTTGGAGAATTGTTCCCTTCCAGCGGTAAGACCTGGACAGAGACAGTGGAATGGTAAAGGAGATGGACGAATGAGCGGATATATTTTATGCCAGACAAAAAAAGCAGAACGTCCTTATTATATAGAGAACATCAGTATGAATATCTATTCTATAGAGGAACTGTGCTATTATCTTTATCATAATCTTTACCTGGCTGACCATACGATATTTAATGAAGAATTATGCAGCTGGATCCGGGACGAACTGGAACTTCCACATCTGGCAGCGAAGCTGAAACAGAATCTGGAGAGAAATGTAAGTATAGAAGATATGGTTTATCCGATTTTCAAAGAAATCAATTATCTGACATACGAAGAGATGAAGAGTTTTAACATCTGTCTTGCAGATTTTGGAAAAGAACGCCAGGCAGTCCGGCAGAAGAGAAAAGGAGATGCTCTGGTAGAGAATGGAATGTATGTAAATGCAATCCAGGTGTACCAGAAGATTCTGGAAAGAGATGACCTGAATCAGCAGAGAAAAGATTTTGCGGTTGCAGTGAGATATAACCTTGGCTGTGCGTACAGCTACCTTTTCCAGATGGAGAAGGCACAGGAATGTTTTTTGCAGGCATATAAAGAGAGCCAGTCGGCAGAAGCGCTGAAGGCGTATGTGACAACGTATGCCAGCATTCACGATAAGACAGACTATGATAAAGTCATGGAAGAACTTGGCGTGGATGATAAAGTAAAGAAAGATATCAAAGAGGAAATCCAGGAGTCTATGAAGACGTTTGCAAGTGTACCCGAGAAGAAGATAGATGAAGAGAATCTGGATGCACTTCTGGAGAAACTTATGAAAGAATATCACAGAAGTACGGGATCGTGACAGGCAGTGCTTTCAATGACTGAGAATCATCCTTTGTACAATAATGATGTAAGGTGAGATAATGAAAAGTGCCAGTAACGTTACTGTTCACAGGTAGTATCCCGCGAGGTGTTTTTTGTGAGCGAAGGTCACAGAAAACCCGAGACATACCGCGCGAATTTATGCGAATAGCATAAATTCTGTGCATCGCGAAGCGTGTTACTGAGAACACAGTGAACAGTAACCCAGTAACTTGCGCTTGACAGGAGTGGATGGGTGTGTTAGGATTAAAACATACTTTCACATGGTAGAGTGGCTGTGTGGTAAATAACAAAACAGATGAAGAGGAGATATTTATCATGAAAAAGAGATCTTTAGCAGTACTCATGGCAGGAGTTATGGCAGCTTCTATGATGACAGGTGTTGTTTCTGTATATGCAGATGCTGACAGCAAGACATTAACTGTAGGATTTGACGCAGAGTATCCTCCTTTCGGATATAAAGACAATAATGGAGATTATGTTGGTTTCGACCTCGATCTTGCACAGGAAGTATGTGACAATCTCGGATGGGAACTTGTAAAGAAACCAATCAACTGGGATTCTAAGGATATGGAGCTGAATTCTGGTTCTATCGACTGTATCTGGAATGGATTCACAATCAATGGACGTGAAGATGATTATACATGGTCTGATCCATATCTGAATAATGAGCAGGTTATGGTTGTAGCTGCTGATTCTAAGATTGAGAAATTAGACGATCTGGCAGGCAAGAATGTTGTTGTTCAGGCAGCTTCCGCAGCACTGGATGCTTTAAACAGCGATGATAATAAAGATCTGACAGCAAGCTTTGGATCACTGACAGAGAACCCTGATTATAATACAGCATTTATGAATCTGGATTCCGGTGCGGCAGATGCGATTGCAGTTGACATCGGTGTTGCCAAATATCAGCTTTCTCAGAGAGAAGAAGGTAAATACGTAATCCTTGATGAGCCAATCCAGAGCGAGCAGTACGGAATCGGCTTCAAGAAAGGCAATGATGAACTGAAAGACACTGTATGGGCTGAAGTTCTTAAACTTTATGACGCTGGCGAAGTTGACAAACTGGCAGAGAAATACGAAGTTGCAGATATGCTTTGTATTGGAAGTGATGATGAAGAATCCGCAGACAAGAAAGATGATGCAGCAGAGGAAGATACTTCTGAGGCTGAGACTTCTGAAGAAGATACAGCAGAAGATGCGGAATAAAAAATATTGTTCATGAAGTGAATGATAAAGGTGATTGTTTACGGAGTGAATGGTAGCTGATAAAGATACAAGAGGACAGACTTGTACAGAGCTGTCTGTATTATAAAAGGAATGGAGGGTACATTTTGTGCACCCTCTTTTCTTACTGTACAGGAGAAATTTCTTAGGAGGAAAAGATATGTCTTTAAGTGTAATGCTGCAGCAGCTTGCCAGTGGTATGGTAGTTTCTGTGGAGATCTTTGTAGTGACATTGATTTTTTCACTTCCACTGGGACTTCTGATCTGCTTTGGCAGAATGGCTAAGAATCCGGTGATTCGTGGAATCGTGTCTGCCTACATATCTGTTATGAGAGGAACGCCGTTAATGCTGCAGTTGATGGTTGTATATTTCGGACCGTATTTTATTTTTGGAATCCGTATTTCTATGGGATACAGCCTGATCGCTGTATTTATCGCGTTTAGTATTAACTATGCTGCATATTTTGCAGAAATCTACAGAGGTGGAATCGAATCTATCTCGGCAGGACAGTATGAGGCTGCGAAGATTCTTGGATACAGTAAGGTACAGACTTTCTTCAGAATTATTCTGCCGCAGGTGATAAAGAGAATTCTTCCGTCTGTGACAAATGAGGTTATCACATTGGTAAAGGATACGTCCTTAGCTTTCGTTGTGGCGGTCGCCGAAATGTTTACGATTGCAAAGCAGATCGCAAGTGCGCAGACAACGATGATGCCATTTGTGATCGCGGCAGTTTTCTATTTTATCTTTAATCTTCTGGTTGCAATCGTGATGGATAAGATTGAGAAGAAGTTAAACTATTATCGCTGATCAGAAAGCTTACCTGTTCATAGGAAACCTTTCTGAATCACCGGGCGCGGAGTGAACGTTACTGTTCACTCCGTTCTCAGTAACGTAGCCAAAATTCATTCCAAATTGCCTGCGGCAATGGAATTTTGGCTTGTATGTCTCGGAATTTTGGCATTTTCATGCCAAAACACCTCGCGGGATAGTAGCGTGTGAACAGTTACGAGTGAACAGTAATGAAGTATCATATTTGAGAGGAATACTTGACATGGTATTATTTGAAATGAAACACATAAAAAAGAGTTTTGGAAGTCTTGAAGTGTTAAAGGATATTTCGCTTCAGGTAGAAGAGGGAGAAGTATTAAGTATTATCGGTCCGTCAGGTTCCGGTAAATCTACACTTCTTCGCTGTGCAACAGGACTCGAAACACCGGATAGTGGTGAGATCGTCAAGCAGGGAGATGTGGGACTGGTATTCCAGAATTTCAATCTTTTTCCACACTTTTCCGTATTAAAAAATATTACAGATGCGCCGATCAGAGTGCAGAAGAGAAAGAAAGAAGAAGTATATGCGCAGGCAAGAGTGCTGCTGAAACAGATGGGACTTGCCGACAGAGAAAATGCATATCCATTCCAGCTTTCCGGTGGACAGCAGCAGCGAGTTTCCATTGCGCGTGCATTATGCATGAATCCAAAGATTCTGTTTTTTGATGAGCCTACATCGGCGCTTGATCCGGAGCTTACAGGAGAGATTCTTAAAGTTATCAAGGATCTGGCAGCAGAGCACATTACTATGGTAATCGTTACCCATGAGATGACATTTGCGAGAGATATTTCCGATCATATTATTTTCATGGATAAAGGACTGATCGCTGTTGAAGGAAGTTCGCAGGAGGTATTTGCGTCAGAACATGCCCGAATGAAAGAATTTCTTGGCAAATTCCATCAGGGATGAGTTTTTTGTGGTTGCTTTTAGAAGAATGATGTTATATAATTTCAACGTACGCAGTGAAAAAACTTAAAGCTGTGTATTGAAGCGAAATAAAAAGGATAAAAATCCTATTAAGAAACAGGAGAGTGAAGATGAGTACAGACAGATATGTAAGTCCTTTATCAGAACGTTATGCCAGCAAAGAAATGCAGTATATTTTTTCTCCGGATATGAAATTCCGCACATGGAGAAAACTCTGGATCGCACTTGCCGAGACAGAGAAAGAGCTTGGTCTTAACATTACACAGGAGCAGATCGATGAACTGAAAGCACATGCAGAGGATATCAACTATGACGTTGCCAAAGAACGAGAACGTCAGGTACGTCATGATGTTATGTCTCACGTATATGCATACGGTGTACAGTGCCCTAAGGCAAAAGGAATCATCCATCTGGGAGCAACCTCCTGTTATGTAGGTGATAATACAGATATTATTGTAATGACAGAGGCATTAAAGCTTGTTCGCAAGAAACTGGTCAATGTTATTGCTGAACTTTCTGCTTTCGCTGATAAATATAAAGAACAGCCGACTCTGGCTTTCACACATTTCCAGCCTGCACAGCCGACAACAGTTGGTAAACGTGCAACACTCTGGACACAGGAATTTCTTCTTGACCTGGAGGATCTGGAGTATGTTCTTGGAACAATGAAACTTCTCGGATCTAAGGGAACAACCGGAACACAGGCAAGTTTCCTGGAACTCTTTGACGGAGATCAGGAGACTATCGATAAGATTGATCCGATGATCGCGAAGAAGATGGGATTCAAGGAATGCTATCCGGTATCCGGACAGACATATTCCCGTAAGGTAGACACTCGTGTGGCTAATATTCTTGCAGGAATCGCAGCAAGTGCGCACAAGATGTCAAATGATATCCGTCTTCTCCAGCATCTGAAAGAAGTAGAAGAACCATTTGAAAAATCCCAGATCGGATCTTCTGCAATGGCTTATAAGAGAAATCCGATGAGAAGTGAGCGTATTGCGTCCCTTTCACGTTATGTGATGGTAGATGCCCTTAATCCGGCTATCACATCCGCTACTCAGTGGTTTGAGAGAACTCTGGATGACTCTGCAAACAAGCGCCTGAGCATTCCGGAAGGATTCCTTGCAATCGACGGAATTCTGGATCTCTGTCTGAATGTTGTAGACGGACTGGTTGTTTATCCGAAGGTTATCGAGAAACACATGATGGCTGAGCTTCCGTTTATGGCTACGGAGAATATCATGATGGACGCTGTAAAAGCAGGTGGTGACCGTCAGGAACTTCATGAGCGTATCCGTGAGCTTTCTATGGAAGCAGGTAAGACTGTAAAAGTAGAGGGTAAGGATAACAATCTGCTCGAACTGATCGCGGCAGATCCTGCATTCAACCTTTCTCTGGAAGATCTTCAGAAGTCCATGGATCCTAAGAAATACATCGGACGTGCCAAAGAGCAGACTGAGAGATTTGTGAATGAAGTAGTTCAGCCGATTCTGGATTCCCATAAAGAACTTCTGGGAGTTAAAGCTGAGATTAATGTCTGATATATAGACACGATCGTAATAAAAAAGATAAAATGTTGCTGTGCCGGGATCTTTATGACCCCGGTGCTGTTATGCAAAAAACAGGAGGAAAATATATAATGGTAAAAGCAGTTGTTGGTGCTAACTGGGGAGACGAAGGTAAAGGTAAGATTACCGATATGCTCGCTGAAAAAGCTGATATTATCGTAAGATTTCAGGGTGGTGCAAACGCAGGCCATACAATCGTAAATAACTATGGTAAATTTGCTCTTCATACTCTGCCATCAGGTGTATTCTACAATCACACTACAAGCGTGATCGGAAACGGTGTTGCACTGAATATTCCGGTATTTTTTAAAGAGTACAATGAAGTAGTAAGCAGAGGTGTTCCGGCTCCGAAGATTCTTATCTCCGAGAGAGCGCAGATGGTTATGCCATATCATATCCTTTTTGACCAGTATGAAGAAGAGCGTCTGGGTGGTAAATCTTTCGGATCTACTAAATCCGGTATTGCTCCTTTCTATTCTGACAAATATGCAAAAATCGGTTTCCAGGTAAGCGAACTTTTTGATGAAGAACATCTGAAAGAAAAACTTACAAGTGTATGCGAAACAAAGAATATTCTTCTTGAGCATTTATATCACAAACCACTCCTTAAGGTGGATGAACTGTTTGCAGAACTGATGGAATATAAGAAAATGGTTGAGCCATATGTATGTGATGTTTCCCTGTATCTGTGGAACGCATTAAAAGAAGGTAAGGAAGTGCTTCTTGAGGGACAGCTTGGTTCTCTGAAAGACCCGGATCACGGAATTTATCCGATGGTTACTTCTTCCTCCACCCTGGCAGGATACGGTGCAGTAGGAGCTGGTCTTCCACCATACGAGATCAAACAGATCGTTACTGTATGTAAAGCATACTCAAGTGCAGTAGGAGCAGGTGCATTCGTTTCTGAGATCTTTGGTGAAGAAGCAGATGAACTGAGAAGACGCGGTGGTGACGGCGGTGAATTCGGCGCTACTACAGGTCGTCCGAGACGTATGGGATGGTTTGACTGTGTTGCTTCTAAATACGGCTGCCGTCTTCAGGGAACAACAGATGTTGCTTTCACAGTTCTGGATGTTCTTGGATACCTTGATGAGATTCCGGTATGCACAGGATATGAGATCGACGGTAAAGTAACTACAGATTTCCCGACTACTACACTGCTTGAGAAAGCAAAACCGGTTCTGGAAACTCTTCCGGGATGGAAATGCGATATCCGTGGAATCAAGAAATATGAAGATCTCCCGGAGAACTGCAGAAAATATGTTGAGTTCGTAGAGGAACATATCGGATTCCCGATTACAATGATTTCTAATGGTCCGGGACGTGACGATATTATTTACAGAAATAAATAAAAATGACTATACGCCGGGGAGTTTCTCCGGCGTGTATTTTATACAGAGATATGTGGCAAAGAGGATTGCCAGTATTTGTTTGAGATAAATCAGGAGGATTATGAAGAAAGATAATAACAAATTAAAGAAAGCAGGTGCATGTATTGCAATCGTAATCCTGCTTCTTGCCTGCTGTTTACCAATGTTTTTTGCATTTGGAAGCGGGGAGAATTCCCAGAACTATTTTAAAGCCTCTCTTGCAGTGGCTATCATGGTTCCCATACTTGCCTATGCAATATGGATGGTGTATAAGCTATTGAATAAAAATAAGAAAGTGGTGGAATCTGATATGGAAAATATTATTTTTGATGTAGGTAAAGTTCTTGTAAAATTTGAATGGGAAAAATATCTGGACAGTTTTGGATTCCCGAAAGAGAAAAGAGACAAGATTGCGAAGGCGGTTTTTGAGAGTGAAACCTGGAATGAAAGAGACAGAAGCAGTGAAGATGAGCAGTATTACGTGGATAAGATGATAAAAGATGCACCGGAATATGCAGATGATATCCGTGAAGTAATGCGCCGCTCCGGTGAAACAATTGAGAGAATGGATTATGCGGAAACCTGGGTACGATATCTGAAAGATAAGGGATATCATGTCTATATTCTTTCAAACTATGCAACTTATACACTGGAAAAAACAGAGGAAGAACTTACATTTCTCAAATATGTAGACGGAGCAGTATTCTCCTGCCAGGTGAAACAGATCAAACCGGAGCCGGATATCTATCAGACACTCATCAAACGTTATAATCTTGATCCGCAGAAATCTGTATTTCTGGATGACAGAAAAGAAAACTGTGAAGCAGCACGTAAACAGGGAATTCATGCGATTCAGTTTGAGTCTTTCAAACAGGCAGCAGCAGAACTGGAGAAGCTGGGCGTGAAATAAAATTCACCAAAAATACAAAGAATATGGTTTGTATTTTTATGAAAAAGATGGTATAATAATAAAGCTTGTGAGAGGAAAATTTTCCACATGTTTCCACACAGGCATAATACCTATGAAATATTGGAAAAGAGGATTAAAGGAAATGAGCGATAAAACAATCTTAGAGCAGTGGCGTTCCATCGCCTATGATCAGCAGGCAGACCGTAATAAACTTCAGAGATTTTGGGCAAATTATTTTAATATTGAAAAAGGAATTTATGAGCAGCTTCTTACTAATCCGGACGAGGTAGTAACCGGTACAGTTAAAGAACTGGCTGAGAAATATGGACAGGAAGTTCTGACAATGGTTGGTTTCCTTGATGGAATCAATGACAGTTTAAAGATTCCGAACCCGATCGAGACAATGGATGAGAACACAAAAGTTTCTCTGTGTTTCGACAAAGAACTTCTTTACAAGAACATGGTAGATGCAAGAGCTGACTGGCTGTATGAACTGCCACAGTGGGATGCAATTTTCACACCTGAGAAGAGAAAAGAACTGTATCTTGAACAGAAGAAATCAGGAACAGTTGTAAAAGCTAAGAAAATCGGACGTAACGATCCGTGTCCATGCGGAAGCGGTAAGAAATATAAATACTGCTGCGGAAAGAATGCGTAAGCATCCGAATCTGGAATATATTATCGTGCTTGGTGCCCATGTAGAAGGCACTCGGCTTACATTAGCCCTTCTGGAACGCACCAGGAGGGCTTTGCAATATCTGGAAGAGAATCCTGATACGAAAGCTGTATTATCAGGTGGAAAAGGTGAGGGAGAAGCAATTACGGAAGCTCAGGCAATGTGTAATTATCTGACAGAGCATGGAATTACCAGAGACCGTCTGATCTTAGAAGAAAAATCCACCAGTACGACAGAGAACCTGAGATTCAGTCTGGCATTGATCGGTCTGGATCATTCAGTGGGAGTTGTCACGAATAACTTTCATGTATTTCGCGGAACAGCTATCGGCAGAAAATGTGGATGCAAAGAAATTTATCCGATTCCTTCCAGATACCGTTCCTGGAGACTACTGATATATATTCCAAGGGAAATTCTTGCAATTATAAAAGATAAAATAATGGGAAATATGTGAATTTAGAAAATTCAGAGGTAAAATAATACGGAAAAAACAGTGTAATAGTTAATTGAAAAACGTCATAAAATGATATTATCCCTAATCGGAGTTTATATCATTTTATGACGTTTTTTATCTTTAAAAACTGCTATATTTCAAAACAAAATGAAATATATAAGAATCATGTTTCTATTAGACGATTTTTATAGCCTATAATAAAAAGGATTATTTTACAGAAAAATATTTTTCTTTAATGATGGAAACAGGCATATCCTGTCCTGTCCAGATTTTAAATGCTTTTGCACCCTGGTGAAGAAGCATATACATTCCGTTGAAAGTTTGGCAGCCGGCAGCCTTGGCCTCCCTGAGAAGTCGGGTTTCCTGCGGCTCATAGACAACATCAGCTACTACAAGTCCCGGACGGAACAAAGATGTGTCTTTGATGATTGTATCGTCAATATCAGGAACCATACCCACAGAAGTTGCATTGATCAGCAGATAACTCTGTGCGATGGAATCCTTCAGAGCTGTATGATCGTCATTGTCGAAAAGACAGACCTGGCATCCGGTTTTGGCTGTGAGATTCTCAGCAAATTTCTGAGTACGGTTCCAGTATCTGCTGGTACGGCGTGCGAAGATATGTACGGAACTGGCACCATCCAGAGCAGACTGAGCACAGATTGCCATAGAAGCTCCACCTACGCCCATAACTGTGATATTTTTATTTGTTACATCATGCCCTGCATCACGTACAGACTGCATGAATCCATAGCCATCTGTATTATATCCGATCAGCTTCCCGTTATCGTTTAATACAGTATTTACAGCCCCGATCAGCTGAGCTTCAGGGGAGAGTTCATCAAGAAGTTCTACAATCTTATTCTTATTCGGCATGGTAAGGTTAAAGCCTCGAATGCCGCAAGTCCTTAATCCTGCAACTGCCGCAGGAAGTGTCTCTTCATTTACATCAAAACACAGATATACATAGTCAAGCTCGAGAAGTCTAAATGCCTCATTGTGCATTAAGGGCGAAATACTGTGTGCCACAGGGCTTCCTAAAAGCGCAGTAAGACCTGTATGACCTGTAATTGTACTCATGTTAAAATCCTCCGTTTTATTTTAATATCATAAAAATCACCCATGTAATACATAGAAATTATCTATCATTTTATTCTAAGTTAAATCATATGTCAAGAAAACCAAAGAGAAAATTTCGTCGATTTAATGCGATAAATTATAAGCCTCAGATACACTCTTTTGACAAAATTCGCACAGATGATTCCGTATAATGAGTAGTACTTACCGAAGTAAAGGAGAAGCCGGAAAATGAAAATAGACAGATTGCATTAGACAGCAGGGGAATGTGGCTGGCGCGAGAAAGAAACAGTATCGGACGGAGGCAGGAAATGCGTTACGAAATATACATAGATGTGGTTTTCTTTACAAATCTCCTGATAGATTACATATTGCTCAGATTTATAGGAACGTTATTCAAATGCGCGGGAAACAGAAAGCGTGCATTTGCAGGTGCTGTTATGGGGGCGTTATTTTCCTGTGGTATCATATATCTTCGCTTTTATCTGAAGTCTGAAGTTTACCTTCCGGCGTTGGTACTGCTGCATGGTGGCTGTGCTGCGGGGATGCTGGTGATCGGATGTAATCTGAAAAAAGGTGGTTTGCTGCTAAAGGCGATTCTTACATTATACTTTGCTGCATTTTTATGCGGAGGATTTTGGGAAGTGATTGCCGGAGAGAATCTGACACCTAAACTGTTTCTGATTCTTGGCACAGCTACATGGTTTGGAAGCGCAGCATGGTCATATCTGGCTGATTCTATAAGAATACGGACAAAGAATATCTACCCGATAACAATATTTTACAGCGGAAAAGGATATTCCTTCTATGGATTTTATGATTCCGGAAATCTTCTCATAGATTCTGTGAGCGGAAAACCGGTATCTGTAGGTACGACAGAGATTTTGTCTGAAATATGTTCAGAAGAAACAGTAAACTGTTTAAAACATCTGAAAGAAAATCCGGAGGAATTAAAAGAAGCCGAAACTGTCGGCCTGAATCCTCATTTTATTTTTTTTCACAGTATAGGCAGGGAACATGGGATGATGCTGGCTGTCACATTGGAAAAGCTTTGTATTCAGACTCCGACGGAAGTTATCTGTGTGGACAGACCAGTATTTGCGTTTTCATTTGAAACATCCGCTTTTGGTAAGGAATATGACGTACTTTTGAATTCCAGATTACTTTAACGGGAGGGGTTGTGACTATGGGCTGTTATCCATTTCAGGTAGTGTCAAGAATGGTAATGAACCGTTCAGGAGATGTTTTTTATATTGGCGGGAATGATGTGTTACCTGCACCGCTGGAGCCACAGCGTGAGGCATTTGTACTTCAGAAACTTGGAACAGGGCAGGAGGAAGAAGCCAAGTCTGTTCTGATCGAGCATAATTTAAGACTTGTCGTATATATCGCACGAAAATTTGACAATACCGGGGTTGGGGTAGAAGATCTGATTTCAATTGGGACGATTGGACTGATCAAAGCAATCAATACGTTTAATCCTGTTAAGAATATTAAGCTTGCCACCTATGCTTCCAGATGCATTGAAAATGAAATTCTGATGTACCTTCGGCGCAACAGCAAGACTAAGATGGAAGTATCTATAGATGAGCCGTTAAATGTTGACTGGGACGGAAATGAATTGCTGCTTTCTGATATTCTGGGAACAGATGAAGATGTAATTTCCAAACGTCTTGAGGATGAGGTAGAAATCACTTTGCTTGCGAAAGCCATTGGTAAGCTCTCTCCAAGGGAACAGACTATCATACGTCTGAGATTTGGACTGGGAAAGGATAATGGCATGGAGAAAACGCAAAAAGAAGTTGCGGATCTTTTGGGAATCTCTCAGTCGTATATTTCACGACTGGAAAAAAGAATCATGAAAAGATTGAAAAAAGAAATTGTAAAATATGAATGAAACTGCATTGCATATTTTGACACCTGACATTGTCTGTTTGATGTAGTATACTTATTACGAGTATCATTACACAAAGGACGAGAGAATATGGAAATATTAAAAGATTGCTGCCTGTGTCCAAGAAAGTGTCATGCGGACCGGACAGCAGGAAAAACAGGATATTGCGGTATGGATCAGACTGTGCGCGTGGCAAGGGCTGCTCTGCATATGTGGGAAGAGCCTTGTATTTCTGGCAGAAGAGGTTCCGGGGCAGTCTTTTTTACAGGATGTAATCTGCGCTGCTGCTTTTGTCAGAATCGTGATATTGCCATTGGTGACAGTGGTCTTGAGATCACAATAAACAGACTGGCAGAGATATTTCTGGAACTTCAGGAGAAAGGAGCAGCCAATATAAATCTGGTGACAGGAACACATTATATTCCGCAGATTATTGCCGCATTGAAAATTGCAAAGGAAAAGGGAATGAATCTTCCTGCTGTTTATAATTGCGGCGGATACGAGAGTGTAGAAGCATTGAAAATGCTGGAGGGATACATAGATGTATATCTGCCAGATTATAAATACGCGCAAAGTGAACTGGCACGAAAATATTCCCATGCGTCAGATTATCCACAAACAGCATTGCGTGCAATTGGTGAAATGCTACGACAGACAGGAAGTGCGCAGTTTGATGAGAATGGTTATATCCGGCGGGGAACGATTGTCCGACACCTTATATTGCCGGGACATACGAAGAATTCAAAAGAAGCGTTGACAGTTCTGCACCAGACATATGGAAACCAGATTTACATCAGTATCATGAATCAATATACACCAGTTTTCAAACAAAAGGAGTATACGGAATTAAACAGGCGTGTGACAAAAAGAGAGTATGAAAAAGTTCTGGATTATGCGTTTGAAATTGGAATTGAAAACGGATTCTTTCAGGATGGGGAAACTGCCAGAGAGAGTTTCATTCCGGCATTTGATTATGAGGGAGTCGAAAAAAAACTGTAAAATAAAAAAACTCCCATAAATGGAAGGAGGCCGGTACTTTCGTACCGGCGCGTATGAAAAAGAAAAATATTTATAAGAAAGACTCATCGTCTTTCTAAACATTATTATATCTAATAAATGTGAAAAAAATGTGAACATAATGTAAAAAGAAAAAATATTTTCTCGATATAACTCGCACATCATAAAAAACAATGTATTAAAATTTCCTCCAGGTATCTCTTACAAATAATAACAGCAGTGGGAAGATCTCCAGACGTCCGGCAAGCATATCAAAAGTAAGGACAAGCTTTGAAAACCAGGAGAACATACCAAAGTTTCCGGTAGGTCCGGCAAGCTCAAGACCAGGTCCGATGTTGTTAAAGGTTGCTGCGACTGCTGTAAAATTTGTGATCAGGTCAAAGTCATCAAAAGCAATCAGAAAAACAGATGATGCGAAGATCAGCACATACACAATAAAGAAAATATTCGTAGAACGAACGACTTCGTGAGGGATGGCTTTGCCATCCATTTTTATTTTCTTTACGGCGTTAGGATGCAGGAAAATATGCAGTTCCTTTCTGACAGTCTTGCACAGAATCAGGATTCTGGAAACTTTGAAACCACCACCTGTACTTCCGGCACAGGCACCGATAAACATCAGCATCACCAGAATCGTTCGTGAGATTTCCGGCCACATATTGAAATCGGTAGTTGCATATCCGGTTGTTGTGATAATAGAACCAACCTGGAAAGCTGCCTGCTGGAAGGCCCTGGCTGCACTGCCGAAAATATGGTAGATGTTGCAGGTGATGATCAGAGTTGCAACGCCGATGATTCCAAAGTAATATCGTATTTCTTCCATTTTGAAAGCCTGGGCAAATTTTTTAGTGATAATAAAAAAGTATGCATTAAAGTTAACACCAAATAAGATCATGAATACAGTAATAACAACCTGCAGATAGGTGCTGTAACTTGCCATACTGTCATTCTTGATACCAAATCCACCGGTGCCTGCTGTACCAAAAGCAGTACATATTGTATCAAAGAGCGGCATACCTCCGATCAGAAGTAAAACGATTTGAATAACAGTCATTACAAAGTAGATCGTGTACAGAATCTTAGCGGTTGACTGTACTTTCGGCGCAAGCTTGCTTACGGAAGGTCCGGGACTCTCTGCTTTCATGAGATTCATGTGATATCCACCGGTAAGTGGCAGAAGAGAGAGGATAAAAACGAGAACCCCCATTCCACCGATCCAGTGAGTGAAGCTTCGCCACATCAGCACACAATGAGGAAGTGCTTCCACATTACTCAGAATACTGGCTCCTGTTGTGGTAAATCCGGAAACAGTCTCAAATAAAGCATCCACAGGATTCGGGATACTGCGGCTGATCACAAAAGGAATTGCACCCATAATACTCAGAACGATCCAGCTTAACGCTACGGTTACAAATCCTTCTTTTGTGTAAAATGCTTTACGTGTCGGTTTCTTGCGCGTGAGCGGAAATCCGATAGCCAGACAGAGAACGATCGTGATCAGAAAAGCAACTCCGCAAGTTTCCTGATAAATCAGGGCGGTAACTGCCGGAAGAAGCATAAAAGCTGCTTCAATCTTTAAAATCATCCCGATAATATAAATAATAATGGAATAGTTCATAATCCGGCTCCTTTATTTTTCCAGAATATCTGTAATATCACGCAGACCCTTGTGAGTAGTTACTATGATTACGGTATCTCCCACCTGAATTGTATCCTGTCCACGCGGAATCTTGACTTTTCCGTTTCGGTTCAGATATCCGACCAGAAGATTCTTTTTCAGGTTCAGTTCAGATAACGGAATGCCGACTACCGGTGAATTCTCGCGGATTGCAAATTCCAGTGCCTCTGCCTGATTATCAAGAATGTGGTAAAGGGTTTCGATATTACTTCCGATACTGTTCTGCATGGCACGCACATACTGCAGGATGTAATCAGCGGTAATATATTTAGGATAAATAACACTTCCAATATCAAGGTTATCAATCACATCATCAAAGGAAAGTCTGTTTACCTTTGCAACCAGTTTTGCCTTTGAAATTGTTTTGGCAAAAAGAGCCAGGAAAACATTTTCCTCATCCATGTTGGTGAGTGATACAAAAGCTTCTGCGTGTGCAAGGCCTTCTTCCATAAGAAGAGAACGGTCAGTACCATCACCGTTGATGATCGTTGCCTCTGGAAGCAGGTCACTTAAGGTTTCGCAGCGAGCCTCATTCTGTTCGATAATCTTAACAGAAATGTTCATATCTAACAGAGCTTTTGTAAGGTAATAGGAAATAGTTCCTCCGCCAACGATGATCGCGTTCTTTACCTGATTGGTCTTAAGTCCTATTTTTTTGAAAAAAGCTGCGGCATTTACCGGTGATGCCAGAATAGAGACCATATCTCCATCATGGATAACATAATTACCACCCGGAATAGAAACGTGGTCGTGGCTCTCTACTGCACAGAACAGAACATCACATCTCAGAGTTTCGGTAATCCGTGAAATGGCCATGCCATCCAGGTCGAATTCCGGAAGAACCTTGAATTTCAGCATTTCCACACGACCTCTGGCAAAGGTGTCGATCTTGATCGCAGATGGGAAACGCAGAAGACGGGAAATCTCCTGAGCAGCTGCGAGTTCCGGGTTGATGATCATAGTGACACCCAGACGTTTCTTAATAAAACTGATTTCCTTAGCATAAATAGGATTACGGACGCGGGCAATTGTGTGGCAGTGACCTGTTTTCTGCGCAATCAGACAGCACAGCAGATTCATCTCATCAGAGCCGGTTACTGCGATCAGAATATCGGCATTCTCAATTCCTGCTTCCATCAGAGTATTAATGCTGGCACCATTTCCGACGATTCCCATGGCATCAATATCATCCTGAAGAGAGTTGATTACGTTAGAAGAAATGTCTATCAGGGTAATATCAGATTCTTCTTCCTGAAGCTGTTCAGCCAGGGTACGCCCAACCTTACCGCACCCAACAATAATTATTTGCATAATTCCTCCAATAAGGGGGCTGTCACATAAACATTTATATGTGAAACAGCCCCGTTTATATCATATTTTTGTTCTTTTGTTGTTGCTAAAGCAAAGATACTATAGCACTGTTAGGGGTATTTGTAAATATGAAATTTTTGTGATTTATTAAACGGTATTTATTGACATATGACAATTTTTATGCAATCATTTGCATCCGTCGCAGGATGCAGTGCATGGGTTATCAAAACTTGGATTAAATGCGTAGAAGTTCTTTGCATCCAATTCTTCCTGAATAGAACGAAGTGCTTCACCAAATCTCTGGAAATGTACCACCTCGCGCGCACGTAGGAATTTAATCGGATCAGCAATCTCCGGCATATCCCGTACTACCCGAAGAATATTATCATAAGTAGAGCGGGCTTTCTGTTCTGCTGCAAGATTTTCAAATAAATCGGTAATAGGATCTCCTTTACTCTGGAATTCACAGGCATTAAATGGCACTCCGCCTGCTGCCTGTGGCCAGACTCCTACAGTATGATCGATATAATACGGACCGAATCCAGATTTCTCAATTTCTTCCATAGAGAGATCTCGAGTAAGCTGGTGCACGATGGTGGATACCATTTCTAAATGAGAAAGTTCCTCAGTGCCGATGTCGTTTAGGACGGCTGTTGCCATGCGGTTTGGCATGGTGAATCGTTGGGAAAGATATCTCATGGAAGCGCCAATCTCACCATCCGGGCCACCATACTGGCTCATGATATACTGTGCGATTTTTGCGTTCGGCTGTGTAATATTTACAGGATATTGAAGTCTTTTTTCATAATTCCACATAAACTATCTGCACGCTCCTTCCTTTTCCCATGGGAATGGCTGTTCCATCCATTTCCAGATGGTTTCTTCACTTTGGTCTGTACTGTCAATAGTAAGAGGACCAAACATTTCAGCATATTCTTTTAAGAGTTTTTTTCGTTCCTGCACAAGTTCTCTGCAATAAACAAGCGCTTTCTCATCACAGGGATGTGTATCGAGATATAAGTGCATATCATTTACTGCAAAGCTGACCTGATCAATTCGTTCTAACATCTGTCGCTTTGAACAATTCTGCCTCATCTGCGAGCACCCCTCTTTCCGCAAAATGGCTTACATAGCTGTGGAAAAACAGTTCCCACGTTCAATGCATATTTTAAAGGATAATTTTCTATAAATTCCTGACATGGTACATAGGCCATTGCAGGTTCCAGATGCTGCAAATGAGAAAACATTTCATGACTTTTTCCACTACTTCCAGGCATTATACAATTACAGTTCTCTCTGGTTTCATTTTCTCTATTTTTACAGGAACATCCCTGATCATTCATTTTTCTGTCTATAGGCTGAGGTCTGTTCATGCCACAGGTTCTGTTATACGGTCGGCCGCATGAACGTCCCATGTGATAATTCTCCATAAATATTTCCTTTCATTATTATAAATCTGTTTACTCTATATTTTATGTCATGTTATGAAAATCGTGACTAGTGTGCCGACAAGTTGATTCTTGAAGCAATCTTGCAGGATAAATTTTTTTTATTTCAAGGCGGAGGAGAGAGGCGTAGCGGTGGCTGCGTTACTGAGAACGAAGTGAACAGTAATGTAATTTGATTTTGACAGAGATATAATAATTACTATATATTAAAGAAGAAAAATGTTATACTACATGGGAAACAGAATTCAGATGAATAGCCAGGAGGTACTATATAAGATGAAGCTTACAATACTGGGAACCGGAAATGCAAAAGTAACGAAATGTTATAATACCTGTTTTACATTAAACGAGGGTAAAGAATATTTTATGATAGATGGCGGCGGTGGAAGCACCATTTTGAAACAGTTGGAAGATGCCGGAATCAGCTGGAAGGATATCAGTACGATTTTTGTTACGCATAAACATATCGACCATCTGCTGGGAATTATCTGGATGCTCCGTATGTATTGCCAGGGAATGGCAAGAGGACAGTTTGATGGCGAAGTAGTAATCTACGGACATGACGAAGTGATCAGCCTTCTGAAGCAGATGTCCCAAATGCTTCTGACTGCAAAAGAAACCAAATACATTGGTGAGAAAGTACATCTGAAAGAAGTAAAAGATGGAGAAGAAAGAATGATTCTGGGACACAAGGTAACATTCTTTGATATTCTTTCTACAAAAGCAAAACAGTTTGGATTTTGCATGGAATATGCAGACGGAAAGAAACTGACCTGTTGTGGAGATGAGCCATATAATGAATGTGAACATAAATATGCAGTGAACAGTACCTGGCTTCTCCATGAGGCATTTTGTCTCTTTTCACAGGCAGATAAATTTAAACCTTATGAGAAACATCATTCCACAGTAAAGGATGCCTGTCAGCTCGCACAGGAACTGAATGTTGACAATCTGATTTTGTATCATACAGAAGATAAAAACATCTCCAGACGAAAAGAACTATATACAGAGGAAGGAAAACCATGTTATAAAGGAAATCTTTTTATCCCGGATGACCTGGAAACCCTTGAATTGTAATATAAACGGATAGTGAATTACAGCCCATACATTGCTGCATATTAAAAATGAAGTGATAATGCTACTAAGAAATATATATATTGCTAATTCTATTTTTATGATTTTGTGAAAATATAGCCGGACATATTCACAGACAAATATATCTGTTTACGGTACAATGATAATACACTGTTATAGCGTCCCTGTAAAGCCTGGTGGAAAACAGAACCAGCTTCGATCGGTTCTGCTACAGGATAACCCTCTGCCTGAAGTTCTTGCACAGCAGGGATTACTTCTGTCTGTTCTTCGGTTCCGAGAATACCATGTTCGCCGCAGTGAGGATTCAGACCTGCAATTGCCATGGTTCCGTCTTTGACACCTAATTTTTTGAGTACCTCAAGACTGTGTTTTACATAATCTTTGATATGTTCTTTGGTTGACATATCACAGGCCTTTCTCAGAGATACGTGACGGGAGAGGAAGAAAATTCTCATACCATGAACTTCAAACCAAGGACCGAAATTCGGTATCGAAGGAATCCGTAAATATCTTGGAGCAGAGAACAGACCACTGTTAAACAACATGATCAAACCATGTACAGGATATACTCCTGAAGTTGGTGCAAAACTGTTCTTCGAGGCGGCAGCAGGCGGACTTGAACCGATTTTTGACGGAGATGTGAGTAACAGGTATGAGGTGGCTGATTTCTGCTGTGAAACGGTAAAAGAGTATTTTGATAACAGAACTTTATAATAAGGCTATAGCCTGTATGATAATAAAAAAGGGCGTGTGAAAAAACGAGAGTTTTTTCATGCGTCCTTTTGCTTATGGATGTAATAGTAGTTATATTACATAAAAAAGGGTATAGTTCCCCTTACCCCATAAGAATGCTATTATGAAATCCTATGCGGCAGTTGCACCTTTTTTCTGCTTGTTGTGATATTTATAAAGATTGTGTCCGATAGAAACAAGAAATACTTCGAGCAGTACAGATTTTATTCCTCTTCGGACAATTCTTTTGTACCACCGATCGTTTTTCATGATACCAAAAGTACCTTCTGCCTGGATGGATCTGTTCATCCTCAGAAGTGCTCCCTGGATACTTTCGAGATTTTCTATCACTTCCTGATGCATCGCTGTAAGTTCGCGGTTGATCCGAACAGTACGGTTTTTATCTGTCTTTTTACATTGTTCTGCGTATGGACAGCTGGAGCAATCTTCACACTGATACACTTCTTCCTGACGCCCATACTTGTTTTCCCTTTACGTTTTTTTGATACTGAAGGTAAAATCTTTTCCCGTTTGGGCAACGCATAATCCCGTCTTTCCCGATTGGAAAATTTACTGCACGAAATGGATCTTCATGATACTTCTTGTCAGTAGTCTCTTTCTTGAACATAGGGAACTTCATATATTTTTTCATTCCATGCTGCTCACAGAAGATGTAATTATTGTAAGAACCATATCCGGCATCTGCCACTGGGTATTTCGGATAAAAGCCATATGTCGTATAAAACTTGTTCATCAATGGAATAAAACAATCCATATCTGAGCGATACTGATTTACATCGACAACAGCAATGTACTCATCTGCAGCACCGACCTGTACATTATAGGCTGGAAGCAACTGGTCATTTCCCATGTAGTCTTTCTTGATTCGCATAAAAGTGGCCGAATGGTCTGTTTTTGAGTAGCTGTTGCGCTCTTCTCCGCAGATCTTTATTTTTTCTACATATTCTTCCAACTTGGTTGTATACTCCCTGAGTTTTTCATAATGACGCTGCTGCGTAGTTTTACGATGTCCTCTACCATGAACAAATATCGTTTCATCAATCTGCCAGGCTTCAGCATACTGCTCGGCAGCTTCTTTTAAATACTCTGGTGCATACTCACTATTGATACAAAGCTTTATCCCTGTACATGACAGCTCTTCATTGATTTCCTTAAAGAGTTCAGTAATCTTATCAAAGAGCCGGTATCTGGATTTTTCTGTGGCTTTTTTCCACACCCAGGAATATTTATTTGCATTTGCTTCAAACTTGGAACCATCGATGTATAGATGTTGGAGATCCACATGTTCTGTCTCGAAGATTTTTTTGTTTATGTCTAGAAATATTTCTTCAATGGAATCAGCAAGCACCTCATTAATGAAGTAGCCGAAGGTACGATAAGAAGGGGTTTGATGGTCCATAAGATACATAAAGCGGAGATTGACTTTACACTGATCCTCCAGCTCACGTAACGATATATAGCCATTCGCCATAAATCCAAACAAAACTGTCTTCAGCATACTGACCGGGGCATATCTAAATCTTCCTGTATAATGTTGCGGAATATTTTTCAGATATTTCTCCAGTTCGATTTCTCCCATAAATCTGTCAAAAGTCAGCACTGGATCACAGATGTCCAGATAATCTTGAATTAGCATTGGCAAAACTGCCTGTTTTGGGTTAGAATAAATTATGTTATTAATTTTTTTCACAAGTTAATTATAACAGAAAGAAAGACCTTGAGTTCATTATAAACTCTTGGTCTTTCTTTTTTCAGGACTATTCTTTTTTCACAGCCCCTTTCATTGATTAAGAATTAACGATATCATCAATCTTCTTAAGTTCTTCATCTGAAAAATCAGTATGTCCGATTATCTTGATATTATCAAGAATCTGCTCAGGTTTTGAAGCTCCAATCAGGACACTTGTTACTTTATCATCTTTTAGAATACAGCTAAGAGCCATCTCGGCAAGCGTCTGTCCTCTTTCCATAGCAATTTCGTTAAGTGCCTGAATCTGGGAAAGCTTTTCTGATGTAAGTGCAGTCTCATTAAGAAATCGTCCGTCAGTGGCAATTCTGCTATCAGCAGGGATACCATGAGGTAGCGCTTCGTAAGAAGTTCCTGTGCGAGAGGAGAGAAAGCTATGATACCTTTTCCAAGCTCATAGGCAGTGTCCTTAAGCCCGTTATTCTCAATTGTTCTGTCAAAAATAGAATAACGGTTCTGGTTGATTACGAAAGGACATTTCAAATAGGTTAGGATTTCTGTAGCCTTTTTAAGTGTGGGACCATCATAATTTGAAAGACCTACATAAAGGGCTTTTCCACTTCGAACGATAGAGTCAAGAGCACCCATAGTCTCCTCAAGTGGTGTCTCAGGATCCATTCTGTGATGATAGAAGATATCGACATAATCAAGTCCAAGTCGCTTAAGACTCTGGTCCAGGCCTGCAATAAGGTACTTGCGGCTTCCCCAATTGCCATAAGGTCCTTCCCACATATCAAATCCGGCCTTTGTGCTGATGAGCATTTCATCTCGGTATGGATGAAGTTCTTCCCTGAAAAGCTTGCCGAAATTGCGTTCTGCACTGCCATAAGCAGGCCCATAATTATTGGCAAGGTCAAAATGAGTGATTCCATTGTCAAAAGCGGTAAAGCACATCTGCTTCATATTTTCGTAGACTCTTGTATCACCAAAATTGTGCCAGAGTCCAAGTGAAACAACAGGCAGCTTCAAGCCACTTTTACCGCAGCGGTTGTAAACTATTGTGTCGTATCTTTTTTGACTGCAATGTACATGTGTATATACCTCCATGATTATATCTTTCTGCTACACTTAGGATATCATATTTTTCTTCAATTGCATCCAGCTCTTCATTTCATCCTCTGTTTTCGCTGTATGCTACTGCAATTTCTCCAACAATTCCAGATGAAGTTTCTGCACCTTAATCTTTTGTTTTTGTATATTCACTCTTTGAGTGGACTTTCCTCCTTCGATTTTCTTTAAAGCTTTATGCTTCATAAACTCTTCTTTTATATAGTTTTTTCAAAACAACTATAGTAATATAGAGTTATCACAATCTTAGCTTCCTACTATTCAACGGTTCCTTTTCGCCATATCCAGTGGGGTGGGTAAAGATGACCCAATAAGTGAATGTAATTGAAGAAATTAAAAAAAGGACTATTTTTTATGAACAATATAAAAGAAAGAATAAAAATATTTTCAGGGGCGCAGCTTAAATACATTGCTTTTCTATCTATGCTTATCGATCACACAAACAAAGCGTTAATCTATCCGAATTTGGATGGAGGAGCATTGAATCGGTTGAGTGACTTTTTTGATATTTTAGGAAGAATCGCATTTCCAATATTCATCTTCCTTCTCGTGGAAGGCTATTTCCACACAAAAAATAAATGGAAGTATTTAATTACACTTCTTGTATTTGGAGTAATATCAGAAATTCCTTTTGATATGTGTACAACAGCTACATTTTTTGAAGCCAACTGGAACAATATTATGTTTACGTTAGCCTTGGTGCTTGCCATGATCTGGCTGATTGATGTACTCAAGGAAAAGATGGCAGCATTGCCGAAAGCTTTATGGTATTTCGTATCATTTCTCATTGTGACAGTATTGTGCTTTGCTGCAATGAATCTGGGATTAGATTATGAACACCATGCGGTGCTGATTGGATATTTCTATTATATTTTTCATGACCGACAGGCACTTGCGATTCCATTTTCCTATCTTTCCATGTTCAAAGAACCATGGGCTTTGCTTGGATTTGGCCTGACACTTACTTATAATGGAGAACGTGGAAAACAGAATAAGTGGTTTAATTATCTTTTTTATCCAGTACATTTGCTGATTTTAGGAATTATAAGAATGTGTCTTAAGATTTGAATATGAAATTTTAAAAAGGACTTTTCTTTTAAAATGAACGAAAAGTCCTCTTTTTGCGTAGATGACTGTTATTTCACAGCCCCTTTTTTATTATGCGTATTTTTATTTATCTGCCCCATAATATCTGTCATCGCCGAAGCCAAGGATCAGCATGAAGATTGGCGGTAAGAAGATAAGGCCAATGGCGAATCCTGTGCCTCTGCCGAAGGCTCTTGCAAGCTTAATGCTGTACATAATGCTGATGACGACAAGTATGATTTTTACCAGTATGACAAGCATGTAGACAGTTAAGCTTTCGCCTGTTTCCAGAGTTCCCTGCAGATAAGAAGATATGATTCCCAGGATGAGAGTCAGCCAGAAATATGCGGGCTGCCATGCGATTTTATAAGAAATATAATCGCCATATATTGGAATAATACTTTTCCATCCGGCCTCTCCTGCTTTGGTAAAGATTCTCCAGTTGGCAATGATCTGCAGAAGCCACCATGCAAATGCAATCATCAGATACATACCGCCCAAGAGCATCAGACTACTGATAGCTATAAGTCCCATTTGTGTTCCCCCATTTCTTTTTGTGAGATATGATACATGTATCATTGGTGTAGAAGTGTAGTTGAGAACTATGTTTGTTCTCCTGAAGTATTTATGCTAAATCCATTAAAGCATATTCTCAGGAGTTCGTCAATTATCAAAGAAGATTGTAAATTTTATATTCGATAGTTGGATACGTTACTGTAAGGAACAAAAATAACGTTTGTTCATAAGTGAGAAAATTATTGTTGCTTTGGCGTAAAACATATACTGCCAGTGAATGAAAAGCTGATGAGATAAGGGTATAATGAGTGTAATAAAGGATGAGTGAATTATAACAATCCTCTAAATGAATTACTGAAGATTGTACATAAGCGAGGTGAAAATTATGGCAGCAATACTTATGATCGCTTACATAGCGGCAGCATACTGGGCGACTAATAAGATATGGTGATCTAAGAAAGTGTATGTTTATTCCAATGCAACATATTTCTACATGACACGTTTTATTATCTGTATGATTGCAGGATTTGTGACGATACCCATTGCACTGTTGCAGACATTGATCGGCAAAAACTGAAATAAGAGGGGGAAAGTAATATGGAAGCACTGGAAGCTCAAGCACAGGCTACACAGGAAAAAGAAAATGCTGTGACAAAGCAGAATATGAAGTATACCATGAGTTCTTCAAGAGGAATTTATTTATCGTGGCTGACGGGAAGGATTTACAGCACAATTTTTGCTGATCACGAAAAGCTGACTATAGATATAAGGCCGGTAAAGAAGAATATGATTCCTGTGATTTATTATGAAGATATTACGGCAATACTTATGAACTACAAAATACCGGGATATTATATATTTTTCATTTGTCTGGCAGTGATTTCCTGTTTTTCCAATCCTGGAATGATTGTATTTGTTTTTCTGTTTATATGGGCAGGCTCAAACCGTAAAATAACAATATGTTTGAGAAGCGGAAACAAAGCAATTGTATATGCAAGAAGAAAGAAAATAGCTACAGCATTTGTAGAGGATATTAAAGAAAGAGCGAAGATATAATTAACAGTAAATGTTACAAAAGAAAAGGGGGATAACTATGGTAGCAAAAACAATTATGAAAAGGATTGCAATAGCGGTATTATCAGCGGTTATTTTAAATGGAGTAATACCTCTGGATAGTTTGAACGTATATGCCTCCGAGAATACGGGAGCAAGCTATACAGCATTGGATCTGTATACATATTTACAGGATCAATGCACTACAGAGTATACATTAACAGAGAAGGCAGAAACTTTTCTGGAAGAACATGATGATTTTTTCCCTGCTTCGCCAGAATTGGCAATACCGGATGAAATGACAGATGCAGAACTGGATTTTCGCCATATCAACAAAAATCCATCCAGATACGGTGATAAGCTGATGAGAATTTCAGAAGCATACGTAATACAGGTTCAGGAACAGGAAATGGAAGAAGGACATTATCTGACATGGCTAAATCTGATAGATGGAGAAGAACAGCAGTATTCTGTTTATTATAATGGAGAATTGGATGACGTTTTTGAGGATGATACAGTAGAAGTAACCGGTCTGCCACTTGGAACCAGTTCATTTGAGAATACCGATGGAGGGGACACTCTTGTTGTTGTATTAGCGGGCTGTAAGGTTAATAATATTGGTTAAAAAGAAATAAAACTCAGAAAAAAGTCACAAATGATATTGAAATAAATGTCTGTATGTAGTATAACCAGACGCAGATAAAAGAAAATTCTTCGGGGTTGTGGTGATCAGCATCAGCTGAGATTCCCTACCGGCGGTTATAGTCCGCGACCCGCTTAGGCGGCTGATCTGGTGGAATTTCAGGACCGACAGTATAGTCTGGATGAGAGAAGAACACGCGATATTTACCATACGTGCTTATTACCCCGGATATATAATCCGGGGTTTTTTATATGTTGAAGAAATCTCGGTGCTGGTTGGCTCATTTGCAATGGAACCGATCGCAGGTGTACTGATCGAGCTGGTGAAGATTCTTGTGCATCTGGTAACAAAGGGATCTGTGACAGCAGATGTAGGTGATGTGGCAAACTTCATCTTTGGATGTACATTTGCAGCAATGATCATTTTCCCATTCAGTATATTTAAATATACACTGACATCTCTGATCGTATTCTTTATTTATAAGAGAATCCGTGTAGTTCTTAAGGGAGATTGATTTTATATCTGATAAAGAATAAATTGGCAGTCCAATAAATATAAAAGAAGAACAGTCGTATGAGGAAAAATCTACGGCTGTTTTTCTTTTTGACGGGTAAAAAATAATTATGGAAATTGGCAGACGGACTTAAAAAAGATAAGATAATATGGTAAGATAAAGCAGACAATATAAACACCTGAATGTGAGGTTTATAAAATGAATGATACAGGAATCAGACCGGAAGTTATAGAAGAAATCCGAAACCTTGCGCAAAAATATGATATTGTAAATCTTGATCGTGACATGCAGGATGAGTTAAGAGAAGCTATAGAGAAGGAGGGGCGGGTTTTGTATGAGAAAGTATGAAAATTGCGTTAGGAATTATAGCTGATGCAAAAGAAGAGTTTTATCAGATGTTTTGTAAATTGAAAACAGAGATAGAAGAAAACTGGCTGTGATAATCAACAGAGGGATAGAAAGCGAAAGGAAGTATCCATTATGGGACAGATACACAATATTGAGAAACTGACAGACTGTAAATTTTTGAATTTGTATCATTTAAATGCAACAAGCATTCATAATACTCCTGTGTCATATTTTGTGGCATCACGTGCGAAGAGTATTAACGAATTAAAGATAAAAACAGGTAAAAACACTCCTGATGGCGTGATCATTTACAGTCTTTACGGAGAGAAAAAAGACAGGGTTGTATTGGTACGTCAGTACAGATATGCAATCGGCGGATACATCTATGAATTCCCGGCAGGTCTGGTAGAACCGAACGAAGAATTCCATGAAGGTGCAGTAAGAGAAATGTATGAGGAAACAGGACTGAAATTCACACCTCTGAAAGTAGATCCGGCATTCGAGAAACCTTATTTCACAACGGTTGGCATGACAGATGAATCCTGCGCAACTGTTTACGGTTACGCGGAAGGCGGGATCAGTAAAGCGGCACAGGAGGATTCCGAAGAAATCGAAGTTGTGCTTGCTGACAGAGAAGAAGTAAAGAGAATCCTGAAAGAGGAAAATGTAGCGATCATGTGTGCATATCAGCTTATGCATTTCCTTCAGGATGAAGAACCTTTTGCATTTTTGAAGGAAGAACTTTAACCAAATCAAGCAAATAACGAAGCAGATGATTTTATCTGCTTGACTAAGGAGAATTAAAGGAGGATTACACTAATGGAAAAATGGCAGAGAAGCTTTTTCCAGCCGGTACTTCCGCTGGGAGAAGATGGACGAAGAGTTACAGGAAGTAAAGAAAACATTGCACTTTCCAGAATGGCAGCAGGAGAGGGAATGGTCCTTCTGAAAAACGAGAAAAACACACTTCCTATCCGGAGAGGGACGAAAGTCGCGCTCTTTGGCAAGGGCACTGTAGATTACGTAAAAGGAGGCGGAGGAAGCGGCGATGTAACTGTAGAATACATCCGTAATCTTTACGAGGGCATGAAGATTAAAGAGGATGAGGGAAAAGTAGAAGTTTTCGATAAACTTGCGAAATATTATGCGGAAGATATTCAGAAACAGTACGCAGATGGTGCAGTACCGGGTATGACAGTTGAGCCGGAGCTTCCGGATGAACTTCTGAATGAAGCGCGAGAATATACAGATACTGCAATAATTACCATTTGTCGTTTTTCAGGTGAAGGATGGGACAGAAAATGTGAAGCTGCACAGGATGGATACGTTCTTGACGGAGAGGAGAAAAGAAACTCCGAGCTGTCAGCGAAGATTTTTGAAAACGGTGATTTCTGCCTGACAAATGCAGAGAATGTCATGGTAGAGAAAGTAAAGAAAGCATTCCCACATGTAATCGTAGTGATGAATGTTGGCGGTATCGTGGACACGAAATGGTTCAGAGACTGTGATGAGATTCAGTCAGTACTGATGGCATGGCAGGGCGGAATAGAAGGTGGTCTTGCAACAGCAGATATACTCTGTGGTGATGTCAATCCGTCTGGTAAATTGTCCGATACTTACGCAAAAGATCTGGAAGACTATCCATCAACAGCAAACTTCCATGAGTCTGCATTCTATGTAGATTACACAGAAGATATTTATGTAGGATACCGTTATTTTGAAACAATTCCGGGTGCAGCGGAGAGAGTAAATTATCCGTTTGGGTTTGGACTGTCCTACACAGATTTCGATTGGAAAGTAACAGGTGCTTCTGAAGAAAACGGTGTGATCACGGTCCTTGCAGAAGTAACTAACACAGGAAAAACAGCAGGAAAAGAAGTTATCCAGCTTTATTACGGAGCGCCACAGGGGAAACTTGGAAAGCCTGCGAAAGTACTGGGAGCATTCAAAAAGACCAGTCTTCTTCAGCCGGGTGAACGTCAGATCCTTACCCTGGAACTTCCTGTGAATCAGATGGCATCCTACGATGATCTGGGTAAAGTATGCAGATCAGCCTATGTTCTGGAGGCAGGAGAATATGCGATCTATATCGGTACAAATGTAAGAGATGCAGAAAAGATCGACTTTACATATGTAGTAAAAGAAGACACAGTAACTGAGCAGTTAAGCCAGAAGGCAGCGCCATATCATCTTCAGAAACGTATGCTTGCAGACGGCTCTTATGAGGAACTTCCACAGCGTGAATATGTGGAAGAAGAAGGACTTCCGAGACAGGATAAATATGCGATTGGTCTCCCATGCCCTGATACAAGAGGACAAAAAGGAATAGACTTTCTTGATTTTCTTGATTCCAAGGGAGTTCGCTTCTCTGATGTAGCAGACGGTAAAATGGCACTGGATGAGTTTATGGATATCCTGACATTGGATGACTGTATCAATCTCCTTGGCGGACAGCCAAATACAGGCTGTGCCAATACATTTGGAATGGGAAATCTTCCGGAATACGGAGTCCCGAATGTGATGACAGCAGACGGACCAGCCGGACTTCGCATTCTTCCGAAATGCGGAGTGAACACAACTGCATGGCCATGTGCCACACTTCTTGCCAGTACCTGGGATGAAGAACTGGTAGAGGAAGTTGGTAAAGCAGGAGCAGAAGAAGTAAAAGAAAATAATATCAGTATCTGGCTTACACCAGCTTGCAATATCCACAGAAGCCCGCTTTGCGGACGTAACTTTGAGTATTATTCTGAGGATCCGTATCTTGCAGGAAAGACAGGTGCAGCTATGGTAAGAGGCATCCAGTCTCAGCATATCGGAGCAAGTGTGAAACATTTTGCAGCCAATAATAAGGAGACAAACCGTAAGGATTCAGATTCCAGAGTATCCGAGAGAGCACTCCGTGAAATCTATCTGAAACAGTTTGAAATTATTGTAAAAGAGTCTCATCCGTATACGATTATGTCCTCCTATAATCTGCTTAATGGTATTCATACTTCAGAGCATAAAGAACTCCTGACAGGTATTCTCCGTGATGAATGGGAATTCGACGGAATAGTTACAACAGACTGGTGGACATTCGGAGAACACTATCGCGAGACAAAAGCAGGAAACGATATCAAAATGGCAGCAGGATATCCGGAACGCATAAAAGAAGCATATGAAAAAGGGTTTATTACTGAAGCAGAAATCCGTCTCAGCGCAAGAAGAATCCTGAATATGATTCTGAAAATTGACTGATGAGTATCATTAATATTTTATACAGGAGCAAAAAAGATAATGGATGAGCGCAAACGAAGTTTACGAAAAGAAATAGTCAGGCTGGCACTTCCAATCGCACTTCAGCAGTTCATGACAGCCCTGGTCGGAGCATGTGATGCGATCATGCTGGGAAAGTTAAGCCAGGATGCCATGTCAGCTGTATCACTGGCCACACAGGTTACTTTTGTATTTAATCTGTTTATGTTTGCATTTATGGCAGGCGAGAATATGTTTGTGGCACAATATTATGGAAAGGGGGATTACAAAGGTATTTCCCAGGTGTTCAGCCTTGTGACAAAGATTTGTGGATGTATTGCAGTGGTATTTCTGGCAGGAGCCCTTTTCTTTCCGGAACAGCTTATGAGAATCCTGACAAATGAGGAAACTCTGATTGTTCTGGGAAGTGAGTATTTAAGGATGATTGGCATTTCCTATGTGTTTTCGGGAATTGCACAGACTTTCCTGGCAATCATGAAGAACTGTGGTGCAGTAAATATGAGTACCCTGATCAATGGGGTTATGGTAATTCTCAATATCGCATTGAATGCTGTTTTCATTTTCGGACTGTCCGGCTTTCCGAAGATGGGAATTAAAGGTGCTGCACTGGCAACCGTATTTGCAACAGTTGTGCAGTTCCTATGGAGTGTTGGTTATGTATTGTGCAGGATCAGAGCTGTGAAATTCAGTCTCAGAAGCTGTGAGAAAAAGTTATTTGGCCGTTTCTGGCAGAAAGCCGTTCCGTTACTGATCAATAATCTTGCATGGGGAATAGGTTTTTCCATGTATTCTGTGATCATGGGACATCTGGGAACGGATGCCGTTGCCGCCAATGGGATAGCAAATATTTCCAAAAATCTTGTTGTATGCTTCTGCCTCGGACTTGGAAATGCAGGCAGTATCATAGTGGGAAACCGTCTTGGTGCAGACCGCCTGCAGGAAGCAAAGGAGGCAGGCGGAACACTTACCAGAACTGCGATTATTGCAGGAATTGTATCAGGCCTTGTCTTGATCGCCTTGTCCCCATTTATCACAAAAATGGTAGATCTCACCCCGACAGCCCGCGGATATCTGCAAAAAATGCTGCTGATCTCTTCCTATTACATCGCAGGAAAATCAGTAAACTGTATGACGATAGGCGGAATCTTCGCAGCAGGCGGAGACTCCAAATTTGGAATGCTGTGTGATTCCGTAACTTTGTGGTGCATCACCGTTCCTCTGGGATGCATCTGTGCATTTATCCTGAAACTGCCGGTTATGGTTGTCTACTTTGTACTCAATCTGGACGAGATTATTAAACTGCCGGTGGTTTATAAACATTATAAGAAATATAAATGGATTAAGAATCTTACATAATTTTACACGCTTCACAGGCACATATACCGGATATCCGGGACTATGTGCCTGTTTTGTCTTAATGATATTTATGCATCCGTGCATAATAACTGATACATAAGATCACAGTGGCTCCGCTCCATGCTGCAATCTCTGCAAAGAAAATACCGTCCTGTCCGATAAAATGGGGAAGGATCAGTGCAGCACTGATACGCATGACAAATTCAGCCATACCACTTACCATAGGCATTAAGGTATCTCCCAGCCCCTGAAGTGCAGATCTGTACACGTACAGAAAGTACAAAACCCAGAGCATGGCAGCCATAATAGAGAGGTATTTAAAAGCAATTGCAAGTACCTGCTGTGTCTGCTGCGGTTCACCTGAGATGAAAAGTGAGAGAATATTTTTTCCAAATAAAAACATGGCAGCAGAAATGATCAGTGAGGTAAGCAGGGAAAGCAGCATACTGCTGCGGACGCCTTTTCTGATCCTGTCAATCTTTCTGGCTCCCAGATTCTGACCCACATAGGTAACGATGGCATATCCATAGGAAATAGCAGCCATTTCCAGCAGACCATAAAGCTTGTTTGTAGCTGTAAATCCTGCTACAAAAAGGAAACCGTAGCCATTGATCACATACTGGACTACCAGACCGCCCACACCGATGATGATATTCTGGAATACAACAGGAATACCAAGCTTCATCAGGCGGGCATTCATGCCGGATGCAGGCATAAAATCTGCTCTGGTCAGATGAACAATATCAATTCTGCGTAAAATCAGAAAACAGTAAACAGCAGAGAAGCTCTGTGCGATCACAGTTGCGATTGCTGCTCCTGCCACACCCCATCCGAAACCTGCCACAAAAAGGAGGTCCAGTGAAACATTCAGCACAGATGCGATGATCATCGCAGTCAGTGGTGTTTTACTGTTTCCCATAGCCCTTAGGGCAGAGGCAAACATATTATAGGCTGCTGTGGCCGGTATGCCACAGAAAATGATGCGCAGATATAACAGAGACATTCCGATAATATTGGAAGGTGTATGCAGCCCTGTTAATACCAGCGAAGCAAATGACTGGCTGAGAATGAATACTCCGGCTGCGATAAATGCGGTCAGCCGATAACTGTGAGCCAGAGATTTACGCAGATTTTCGAAATCCTTTGCCCCATAATATTGAGAGAGTTGAATGGAAAATCCCTGGGTGAGTCCGGTGGATATTCCTGTGACAACCCACATCAGAAAGTCAACAGCGCCCAGTGCGGCAAGAGCCTCCACACCTGCAACCTGTCCAACGACCATGGTATCCACCATTGTATAAAGTTGCTGACAGATATTTCCCAGCATCAGGGGAATTGCAAAAAGAATGATCAACCGTCCCGGTGAACCGGAGGTCATATCCTGAATCTTGGTTTTCATTGGTATAAAAGTTCCTTTCCGGAGCATATTTGAAAAGATTAAGAATAATTTTTCGAATATGTCCTGATATTTATATTAATAATTTGTAACTATTCAGTAGTCTACTATCCCGCGAGGTGTTTTGGCACGTAAGTACCAAAATCCCGAGACATACAAGCCAAAATGCCATCACCGCAGGTGATTTTTAATGCATTTTGGCTCGTAACTGTGAAGGTACTGAACAGTTACAATAATTTTATATCATTAACGTGAAAAATGAAATATAATATTTTATCCGGACGATATAAGTTTATCTGTTGCAACACACTCTTGAGAGACAATGGCTATTTACAAATATGACAATAACAGGTATCATTCTTTTATAAATACATTCATAAAAGAAGGTAAAACAGAATGAGCGGACTGGAAAAGAAATTTGCCACGAAATCAAAAATCGTAAATTATATTATAAATAGAGAATCCACATCAAAAGTGGAAATATCCAAAGAACTGAATCTGAGTATGCCAACAGTTCTGTCTAATGTAAAAGATTTATTGGAAAAGGGCATCATAATAGAAACTGGAGAATATGAATCCACAGGAGGAAGAAAGGCTAAAAGTATTGGAATCAATCCATCCTATCGTTATGCAATGGGAATTGTGATCACTGCAAATCATCTGGGAATGGTGCTGGTAAATCTGAAGTATGAGATTGTGAAATCAGAGCGGGTCCGTCTGAAATTTGTACCTGATATGTCATATTGTAGTCAGGTGGCAGAGTTTGCGGCGGAATTTCTGGATAATATGAATGATGCAGAACAGAAAGAAAAGCTTCTGGGTATTGGAATCTCTATTCCGGGAATCATTAATCAGGAGCAGAAACTGGTGATAAAATCCCACGCACTGAAACTTGAAAACTATAGTCTCAGTTTCCTGGAACAGGCATTTTCTGTCCCGGTTTATTTTTCAAATGATGCCAATGCGGCAATGATGGCAGAAGATATGAACACCTATCAGAATGCAATTTACCTTTCATTGAATCAGACTCTTGGCGGTGCATTTTGCATAGGGGGAAAATTGTTTTCCGGAGAAAATCAGAAGGCCGGAGAATTTGGACATATGATACTTGTACCTCAGGGCCGCAAGTGTTATTGTGGAAAATCAGGTTGTGCAGATGCTTATTGCGCTGCAGGCGCACTTGTTGGTGAGTCAAAGGATTCTGTGGAACAGTTTATGCAGCTGCTCAAAAGTAATGATGAAAAGGCAGAGAAAAAATGGGAAGAGTATCTTACTTATCTTGCAATTCTGATTTCAAATCTGCGCATGGCATATGATATGGATATCATTCTTGGCGGCGAAATGGGTGGATATCTCTCAGATTATATGATACCTCTTGGAGAAAAAGTAATGAGGTATAATGGATTTGATCATGATCTGAGATATCTGAAAAACTGTTCTTATAAAAAAGAAGCCTCAGCTGTAGGTGCAGCAAAGCATTTCCTGCAGGATTTTATCGGAAAGATATAGCTGATGGCATTCTTAAATCACTGATGATCTGCTGATATACCATAGTAAATAAATATCTGAATATAACAAATACCCTGATTACAACAAAGAAATGTTGTGATCAGGGTATTTTGTTGTTGTGCGGGAATTGCTATAGGAGGAGTGTTATAGTAACATCTGCATAAAAATAAAATCTATACTTTGTGCAATTGGTAGAAATGAGAAATATTTTTAAATGTTTATTGACAAATTTAGAGATTTGAATAATAATGTAATTACTTTAATAAAATATTTAATAAAAGATAATAAATAACTAGAGATTCAAAGTATATTCAACAAACAAGGAGGAAAATATTATGTTACAGCAGGTTATGACAAATCCAGGAGAAATCATTTTCAGAGAGGTTCCCGTACCAGAGATTAAAGACAACCAGGTTTTGGTTAAGATTATGAATATCGGTATCTGTGGTTCTGATATCCATGTATATCACGGAAAACATCCTTTTACAAAATATCCGGTAACCCAGGGACATGAAGTATCAGGAGAAGTGGTAAAAACAGGTGATGCAGTAACAGAATTTCATGTGGGACAGAAAGTAACAATTGAGCCACAGGTATATTGTGGACATTGTTATCCATGCCGTCACGGAAAATATAATCTCTGCGAAGAGCTGAAAGTAATGGGATTCCAGACAACAGGAACTGCATCCGAGTATTTTGCAGTTGATGCATCAAAAGTAACACCGATACCGGAAGATATGTCTTATGAAGAGGGCGCAATGATCGAGCCTCTGGCAGTAGCTGTTCATGGTGTTAAACAGATGGGCGATGTAACAGGAATGAATATTGTGGTGATAGGAGCCGGTCCGATCGGAAATCTGGTAGCGCAGTCTGCAAAAGGGATGGGAGCAGCTAAAGTTATGATCACAGATGTCAGTGATCTTCGTCTGGAAAAAGCAAAAGAGTGTGGAATTGACGTATGTGTCAACACAAGGAATAAAAATTTCGGGGAAGCAATGGTAGAAGCCTTTGGACCGGATAAGGCAGATGTTATCTATGACTGTGCAGGAAATAACATTACAATGGGACAGGCAATCAAGTATGCAAGAAAAGGAAGCGTGATTGTGCTGGTTGCAGTTTTTGCAGGAATGGCTGAGATCGATCTGGCAGTTGCAAATGATCATGAGCTTGATATCAAGAGCACAATGATGTACAGACATGATGATTATGTAGACGGAATCAGACTGGTGAATGAAGGAAAAGTGCATTTAAGACCGCTGATCTCTAAGACATTTGCATTTAAAGATTATCTGAAAGCATACCAGTACATTGACGATAACCGTGAGACTACAATGAAAGTGATTATCAATGTGCAGGAAAAATAAAATACCCTGCTGATCATACATAAGCATTATGTAAGACAAAGATATAATAAAAAAGACTGCTGTAGAGAAGACATGAGTAAACGGAAAGACGGAGGATGGCAGCAGGCAGGAGGAATTATGGAGAGTAAAAACGAAAATGTAAAAGTTCCGTTGATCAGTAAAATCGCATATGGATTTGGCGATGTAGGATGTAATTTCAGCTGGATGTTCGTCAGTAATTTTCTCATGATTTTTTACACAGACGTATTTGGAATCAGTATGGCAGCAGTCTCTGCCCTGATGTTGTTTTCAAGATTTTGGGATGCGATCAATGATCCGATCGTGGGCGGACTGACAGATAAAACCAAAACGAAATGGGGACGTTATCGTCCATGGCTTCTCATTGCAGCTCCGATCACGGCCGTGCTTCTGATTATGACATTCTGGGCACATCCGGACTGGTCGGACAGATCAAAGGTTATCTATATGGTAATTACATACTGTCTGCTGGTACTTGGATATACCTGTGTAAATATCCCGTATGGCACCCTTTGTGGAGCAATGACACAGGATATCGATGAACGTGCAAAGATTAATACATCACGTTCAGTATCTGCAATGGTCGCAATTGGAATTATCAATATCATTACAGTTCCACTGATTGAAAAACTGGGCAGTCAAAGTGCTAAAACCGGATACCTACTGGTAGCAATCATATACGGATGTATTTTTGCAGCCTGTCATTTCTTCTGTTTCGCAAAAACAAAAGAGCAGGTGATTATGCCGGAAAAAGAAAAAATATCCATAAAAGTGCAGTTAAGAGCAGTGATGCAGAACCGCCCATATATTCTGGCATTAATCGGACAGGTGTTATTCGGATTTACACTTTATGGAAGAAATGCAGATGTTTTATACTATTTCACTTATGTAGAGGGAAATGCATCCTACTATACTACATATTCCATGTGCATTATCATTCCATCCATTATCGGTGCTGCATGTTTCCAGCCTGTATTCCGCAAACTGAACAATAAAGGAAGAACGGCATCCATTTTTGCTCTCCTCACTGGAATTTCCATGCTCTGTATGTTCTTCTTTAATGTAAAAGAAACACCGGCAGCGTTCTATACACTTGCAGGAATTACACAGTTCTTTTTCTCTGGATTTAACACTGCGATCTATGCGATCATTCCCGACTGCGTAGAATACGGAGAGTGGAAAACGGGATTAAGAAATGATGGTTTTCAATATGCATTTGTGTCACTGGGAAATAAAATTGGCATGGCAATAGGAACTGCGCTTCTTGCAGCACTTCTTGGAAAATATGGATATGTGGCAAATCAGGTACAGAATCCGGCTGTCCTCAGTATTATGAGACATTCCTTTACTACAATTCCGGGAATTTTATGGATAGTGACAGCAATTGTACTGTTTTTCTACCGTCTGAACAAAAAACGTTACAATGAAATTATAGAAGACCTGAAAAAAAACAGGATAAAATAAAGAGTGTCGTGAAGTGAATTGCGAATATCAACGGGTCTCCTTGAGCAGTGCTAGAAAATCTGCTTAAGGAGATTTTTATGTCTGGAGTTTTTGTGGTTGCATTTTTATTTTATATCAGTATAATGGTGGGATAAGTCTGCAGATGAAAGGAAGACAATGCTGACAATATAACGAAGGAGCGAAGTATTATGCTGAAAAGATTCACCAGATATGTAACCCAGAGTGTTGCCGGAATGATCGGGATTTCCGTTTATATTCTGGCAGATACTTTCTTTATATCTGTATATTCAGGTGCTGACGGACTGGCAATCCTGAACCTGATCCTGCCGGTTTATGGGCTGATCTATGCGATTGGGGCTATGATCGGGATTGGTTCCGCTACCAGGTATGCCATAAGCAGGGCAAAAGGAGAAAATACAGATTATTATTTCATACAGTCAGTAACCTGGAGCATACTGGCTGCAGTTCCATTTATGCTGATCGGAATTTTTATTCCGGACAAAGCATTGGCTTTGCTGGGTGCAGATGCCGGACTGATCGGACTTGGACGAAACTATATGAGAATTATTCTGATTGCAACACCATTCTTCATGTCAAATTATACATTTACTGCATTTGCCAGAAATGATGGAGCGCCTTCTATTGCAATGATCGGTTCCATCAGTGGAAGTCTTTTTAACATTGTATTTGATTACATATTCATGTTCCCTGTAGCTCTGGGATTTTCCGGAGCAGGACTGGCTACTGCAATCTGTCCGATCATAACAATGAGTGTCTGTACCATACACTACAGAAGCAGCAGAAACCATGTGGGATTCCATTGGAAAAAACCGTCATTCAGACACCTGATTTCCTGCTGCCAGCTGGGAGTTTCCGCATTCGTCGGTGAACTGTCTTACGGTGTGATCGCCATTGTATTTAACTTTCTAATCCTGGGAATCGCGGGAAATGTGGGTGTAGCAGCCTATGGAGTTGTGGCAAACCTTTCTATCGTGGCATTTGCAATTTTCAACGGTCTGGCTCAGGGAGTACAGCCCCTGATCAGTGAAAGCTACGGAAAAGTTCAGCTCACTCAGGTAAAAAAACTTCTGAAATGGAGCCTGCTCGTATGCCTTGCAGTAGAAGTAATGATCCAATTGATTATCTGGACAGCAACTGACTCGCTGATTGGCATTTTCAACAGTGAAAACAATGTTCAGTTATTGAATTATGCACACACAGGACTGCGTTTGTACTTCCTTGGATTTATAGTGGCAGGAATCAACATTGTACTGGTGGCATATTTCTCAGCAGTGGATGAACCGAAAATTGCGATTGTCGGTTCATTCCTGAGAGGAATTGTTGCCATTGTTATCTGCGCAGTTATACTTGCGAAATTATTTGGATTAAATGGAATCTGGATCTCTCTGCTTGCAGCGGAGACAGTTACTTTTCTGACGATTCTATTTCTGGCATATAAAGACAGAAGAAAAAGAATGGCAGTTGTCTGAACTTATAGCAAGTAAAGAAGAGAGCGAGATTTGCTTGATTTGGTTAAAATTTAGGAATTGTCCGAATAAAATCAGGCTGTTCAATATCAAGCAGTCTGATTTTCCGTTCAATCCCTCCGGCATAACCGGTAAGGCTTCCGTCTGAACCTATAACTCTGTGGCAGGGGACGATTACGGAAATCCGGTTATGTCCAACTGCACTGCCAACTGCCTGAGCAGACATGGTTTTCAGTCCACGTTTATCAGCTATTTTGCGGGCAATCTCGCCGTAAGTAACTGTCTGACCATAAGGGATCTCCAGTAAAATATCCCACACTTCTCTCTGAAAATCTGTTCCGATCAAATGAAGCTTCGGCAGGAAATCCGGCTTCTGCCCACTAAAATAAATATCCAGCCAGCGCAGAGCATCTTTCAAAATACAGTTTTCTTTTTCCTCAAAAACAAAATCCCTGTGTCCTGGAAATTCTCCAAAATACTTCTGTCCCTCAAACCAGGCTCCCACAAGCCCAATATCATCAGCTGCCAACAGCATTTTTCCAAGTGGAGACAGATAATAAGTTCTGTAAATCATAATATTCACCCTCATAGAAAAATAAGTAATAATAGATAGCACTTGGCTTCTTATTGGTACAATTCATTATAAAATTTTCGCATGACAAAAGCAATAAAATCTCAGTTTATAAGTCTTGAGATTTTAACCGAATCAAATAAGTTACCTGATTCAACTGTGGAAAGAATTCTTGTATAAACTTCAAAACTGATGTAAGATAAGATTACTCAGTTTGGAGGTTTTATTTTTATGTTTAACGAAATAAAAGATTTCGCTGCGCCGGAACTGGATGTATATGCCAGAACATCTGAGGTGCAGCTTTTACGATATTATGAACCGGAACCGGGAATTTTTATTGCGGAGAGTCCGAAAGTAATTGAGCGAGCTCTGAAAGCAGGATATCAGCCAATCTCTTTTCTGGTGGAGCATAAAGACCTGGAAGGAGAGGCACAGGAAATCCTGAAACAATATCCGGATGTGCCGGTTTATACTGCAGAATATGAACTGTTGGTCAAGCTGACCGGATTTGCTCTTACTCGAGGAATGCTCTGCGCAATGCGCAGAAATCCACTGCCATCTGTAGAGGAAATCTGCAGAAACGCCAGCCGAATAGCAGTTCTTGAAAATGTTGTAAACCCTACAAATATCGGAGCTATTTTTCGCTCAGCAGCAGCTCTCCATATGGATGCAGTACTTCTGACCAGCGGATGCAGTGACCCGCTTTACCGACGTGCAGCCAGAGTAAGCATGGGAACCGTATTCCAGATTCCCTGGACATACTTTAATAAAAAAAATGTATGGCCACAGGATGGAATGCAGATTCTGCAAAATCTGGGATTTAAAACAGCGGCAATGGCTCTGCGTGACGATTCCGTAGGAATTGATGACAAAGCACTCCGTTCAGAAGAAAAACTGGCAGTTATTCTCGGAACTGAAGGTGATGGTCTTGCATCACAGACAATTGCAGACTGCGATTATACAGTAAAGATACCAATGTCCCACGGAGTAGATTCGTTGAATGTGGCAGCGGCAAGTGCAGTGGCATTCTGGGAGCTGGGACACAGGTAAAGCTCATAATTCCGGAAAAGGAACAGTTTATTGAGAGTATACAGAATTTAACACGAGTTCTGTATACTTTTTTTTATAAAAAATGAAACTTTTTGTTCTTTGACAGGATATATAAGAATGTAAAGGTTAAAAGCTTTTAATTTTTGAAAGTATTAAAAAGAAAGTAGGATTGATATGACAGATGAAGCAGAGCTTTTGCAACGTCTCAGGAACAGAGAAAAAAACTCAATAGATGAAGCAATCCAAATTTATACGCCATATTTGAGTACTGTTTTGTATCATATGGCCGGCAATTCACTGCCGAAAGAGGATATTGAAGAAATTGTGGCAGATGTGTTTGTTATACTCTGGAAGAATGCTGAAAGGATAGATTTGCAGAAAGGTACATTACGGTCATATCTTGCTGCTGTTGCCCGAAATTTTGCTCTGAAACGGATAAACAGAAAAACGGATCATATAGTTCTTGAAGATATTGAACTGTCAGATGGCAAAGACTTCATTGAAGAGAATTTTCACAATAATTATGTATGGGAAACAGTTATGAGCCTTGGCGAACCTGACAGCGAGATTTTTGTAAGGTGGTATAAATTTGATGAAAAAATCAAGGACATTTCAAAAGCAATGGGGCTTAATATTTCTACAGTGGAACAAATATGTATTATGTACATTATATAAATAAATTGGTATCGGATGATTACGAATTGACAGAACAAGATAAAAAAGACCAGGCCAGTGGAAAAGTTGTATTCAGTTACGATGACAGCGCTTCTCAGATTGAAGTTAGTCAGGTTCAAAGCGTTAACTGGAATAAAGATGGCATCCAGTATGGTTTGCTGCAAATAGATGGAAAATTATCTGCCGGTGAACTTGCAGATATGGCGAGAGAGGTTATTAATAACAGAAGATAAAGAAAAAAAGATGGTGAATTCAGCCCGGTTCACCATCTTTTTGTAATTGTTGTGAAAATACCTGTATCGCAGCTGATGTATAATATGTTATAATTAATAGAAAAAGATGCAGGTAAAATTATATTTTATTCAGACATCAAGATGTATAATCCACACGGAATGGAAAGGAGCGGTAAATATATGAAATATGAAATTAAAGGTGATACACTCCCAGTTGTAATCTGCTATCTGGACAATGGTGAAAAGGTTGTGACAGAGGGCGGCGGAATGTCCTGGATGTCACCAAATATGAAGATGGAGACAACCTCCAATGGCGGAATCGGAAAGATGTTTGGGCGTATGTTCTCCGGGGAAAAAATGTTCCAGAATATCTATACAGCAGTCGGTGGAAATGGAATGATCGCATTTGCATCCTGTTTCCCAGGATCTATCCGTGCGTTTGATATCACACCGGGAAATGAGATCATCGCACAGAAATCAGCTTTTCTTGCCAGCGAAGCCAGCGTAGGCTGTTCTGTACATTTCAGTAAAAAATTCAGTGCAGGTCTTTTTGGTGGTGAGGGATTTATCATGCAGAAATTTTCCGGAAACGGAACACTGTTTGCCGAGTTTGATGGACATGTTGTAGAATATGAATTAAAAGAAGGTCAGAAGATCGTAGTTGATACCGGACATCTTGCCGCAATGAGTGCCAGCTGTAAGATGGAAATCGTGACAGTTCCGGGAGTAAAGAATATGCTTTTCGGTGGAGAAGGGGTATTTAATACAGAAATTACAGGTCCTGGTCATATATGGCTTCAGACCATGCCAATCAGTAATGTGGCAGGAGTTCTCAGACAGTATATGCCGTCGAGTAATAACTAAAAAACAAAAAACATTAGTGTGCCGACAAGTTGATTCTTGAAACAATCTTGCAGATGAAGAAATAAAAGTAAAACCTCCGAATATTCAGAGAAAAAATCTGAATATTCGGAGGTTTTTATATTGTGATGTCAGAGTCAAAAGACTCTGAGCTTCTGGATTCACAGTTTTATAGTTATTATGCAGTATGATCAACAGAAGTCACAGGTGGTAAAGTAGCGCATACAGTATTATCCTGGGAAAAGGTTTTCATGATGCCTGAGATTGTCTTATGCAGATATGGACGATATTCTGTCATGGATACTGGCTGCTGATACAGAATACAACTATAACAGGTAGACCCTACCAGTTCAATAATTGTAAATAGAAGCAACTCCGGATTCTTATAATGAAGCCCATTCTGAGCCAGCATATCCAGATATGACTGATAGAAATTGTATTCGTCATCCGGCATCTTCTCTTCAAAAGCACCCTTAAATACACCCCAGGCAAGATTCTTCGAAATAAAAAGCAGAAGAGTGCGGTCCTGATCAAGTGCTGTCAGGATAAAATCTACAATAAAATGTACCTGCTCGTCAAATTGTGTGATATGCGCATCCTGCAATGCTTCATGTGCGCGGAAAAACAGTTCTCCTGTTTTATGGGAAACGAGCTTATTGCGAATATCATATTTATCTTTAAAATAGAGATAAAAAGTACCCTTGGCTACACCTGCCTGATTTACGATATCTGAAATCGTAGTCTTTGTGAGTCCCTTTGTAGTAAATAACTCAAAAGCGGTGTTAAACAGAGCATCCTTTTTCTTCTTTTTATTTAGCTCCAGTTTTCCCATTACAGTTTTTCCTTCTTTCTTCAAAGAGTTCATACTTTTATTTTAAACAAAAATGACTAAAAGTCAATATTGGATTTTGGATAATGAAAGCAAAAAAATGATAGAACCATAATCGGGCAACAGAAAGAAAAATACTGTCTATTTATTTGTTGAAAAAATTTAGACAAATTGTGAAAAATGATTATTGACTACCAGTCATTTTTAGTATATAACATTCCATGAAATAAAAAATGACTGTTGGTCATAGAATGATTAAACAGTATCAATAAGAAATAAAAAGGAAAAGGAGAATAAAATGATTAAGGTAGGAAAGTGGATTGCAAAACACAAAATACTGATCATTATCATCGGGATTATCTTACTGATTCCGGCATATCTCGGTATGGCTGCAACCAAAATCAATTACGATGTATTAAGTTATCTGCCAGACACCCTTGAGACCGTTGAGGGACAGGATATCATGGTAGACCAGTTTGGAATGGGAGCGTTCTCCATGATAGTTGTGGAGGACATGGAGCTTAAGGACGTAGCTGCTTTAAAAGAAAAGGTTGAAGCAGTTGATCATGTCAAGAAAGTATTATGGTATGACAGTGTTCTGGATGTTTCCGTTCCTGTTGAAATGCTTCCGAAAGATTTAAGAGAGGCATTCTTTAATGGAAATGCGACAATGATGATTGCATTGTTTGACAATACAACATCATCTGAAACTTCCATGGATGCTGTAACAGAGATCCGTAAGATTACTTCAAAGGATTGTTTCGTCAGTGGAATGACAGGTATTGTTACTGATATCAAACAGATCGCACTGAAAGAAATGCCAATCTATGTTGTGATTGCATCCTGTCTTTCTCTGGTAGTCCTGCTTCTTGCAATGGATTCCCTGGTTGTGCCGGTGCTTTTCCTGCTTTGCATAGGTGTAGCAGTTTTATATAACCTCGGAAGTAATATTTTCCTGGGCCAGATTTCCTATATCACACAGGCTCTGACAGCGGTTCTTCAGTTAGGCGTTACAATGGACTATTCTATTTTCCTGCTGAACAGTTATGAGGAAAATAAGAAACGATTTGAAGGGGATAAAGAGAGAGCGATGGCGCATGCCATCAATGCAACTTTCAAATCTGTAATCGGAAGTTCCATTACCACAGTGGCCGGATTTATTGCACTTTGTTTTATGACTTTCTCACTTGGACGAGATATGGGTATCGTTATGGCAAAAGGTGTTGTGATCGGTGTTTTCTGTTGCGTAACATTGCTTCCGGCATTAGTACTCACTTTTGATAAAGCAATTGAGAAGACAACACATAAGCCATTACTTCCAAGCTTCGATAAAGCATCTGCATTTATCACAAAGCATTATAAAATATGGCTGATCATTTTCCTGGTAATGCTCTTCCCGGCAATCCATGGAAATAATAATTTAAAGAACTACTATAACATTGATAAGTCACTTCCGGCTACTCTGGACAGTAACGTGGCGAATGCAAAGCTTCAGGAAACTTTTGACATGAACAATGTTCATATGGTCTTATTAAAGAAAGGACTTACATCAAAAGAAAAAACAGAAATGCTCAACCAGATCAAAGATGTTGACGGAGTAAAATGGGCCCTTGGAATGGATTCCTTCGTAGGTGCTGCATTCCCGGATACCATGATTCCGAGTGATTTGAAGAAGATGCTCGAGAGTGATGAATATGAGATGGAGTTCATCTGTTCCCAGTATAAGACAGCGACAGACGAGGTAAATAATCAGATTGATGAGATTCAGAAGATTGTAAAGAGCTACAGTCCGGAATCTATGGTAATCGGTGAGGCACCTCTGACAAAAGACCTGCAGGATGTTACAGATGTAGACTTAAAGACAGTAAATACAATCTCAATCCTGGCAATCTTTATCATTATTATGGTTGTGTTTAAATCTATTTCACTTCCATTTATCCTGGTTGCAGTTATTGAATTTGCAATTTTCGTCAATATGTCTGTTCCATATTATCAGGGAAAAGAAGTTGTATTCGTAGCAAGTATCGTTATCGGATGTATCCAGCTGGGCGCAACCGTTGACTATGCGATCCTGATGACCAGCAGGTATCAGAAAGAACGTGGACTTGGAAAGAATAAAAAAGAAGCGATTGCCATTGCGCATAAGACATCCATGAAGTCAATCGTAATCAGTGGATGCAGTTTCTTTGCAGCGACCTTTGGCGTTGGTCTTTATACACAGGTCGATATGATCGGAAGTATCACAAACCTGCTTTCACGAGGAGCGGTTATCAGTACACTGGTTGTATTGTTGATCCTGCCGGCAATGTTTATGATATTTGATCCACTCATCTGCCACACATCTATTGGATTTGCCAAGAAGAAAAACGCAGAAGAGAAGAAATAAAAGATTAAAAGAGAAATAAAAAGAAATTTATTGTAAAGAGACAGAATAAAAAAGGAGTAGTCTATTATGAACAGAAACAGAAAGAAAGCAGCTGCAGCAACACTTGCAGCAGGTATGGCTGTAGTTCTCGGAGCAGGTACAGTAATGGCAGCAGCACAGACAGGTGATAACAGCGTTCAGAAGGAAGAAACCGTTTATGTAAATACAACTGCAGATGGAGAAGTAACAGATGTTACCGTATCCGACTGGCTGAAAAACTCAGGAGACAGTTCAGATTCTGAGATCAAGGATACTTCTGATCTGGAAGATATCAAGAATGTAAAAGGTGATGAGACATTTACCCAGAGCGGAAATGATCTGACATGGAGTGCTGAAGGAAAAGATATTTACTATCAGGGTAAAACAGATAAAGAACTTCCGGTTTCCGTAGGAATCAAGTATTACCTGGACGGTACAGAAGTTTCACCGGATGATCTGGCAGGAAAGACCGGACATCTTAAAATGGAGGTTACCTATACAAACACTTCCAAAACAACCAAGAAAGTGAATGGTAAGAACACAGAGATTTATTCCCCGTTTGTTATGGTAACAGGAATGATTCTTTCTACAGATAATTTCTCTAACGTAACAGTAGATAATGGTAAAGTTATTTCTGATGGAAGCAGAAATGTTGTAGTTGGATTTGGTATGCCGGGAATGAAAGACAGTCTGGATATGTCTTCAGATATTGCTGATGAAGTGGATATTCCGGAAGGGTTTACAATGGAAGCAGATGTCACAGACTGCGAGATGAGTTCTGCATTTACCGTAGCATTAACTGATATCTTTAAAGATATCGATTTTGACAATATAGACGGACTTGATGATCTGAAAGACTCCATGAAAGATTTGACAGATGCTGCGGTAAAACTGGTAGATGGAACAAAAGATCTTTATGACGGAACAAATACATTAAATGATAAATACAAAGAATTCTATGATGGAATCGGAACATTAAAATCCGGTGTCAGTGATCTTAATGATGGTGCGAAGGAACTGGATGACGGAGCACAGCAGTTAAGCAGCGGAGCACAGACATTAAACACAGGAGCACAGTCTTTAAGCAGCGGTGTTTCTTCCTACACGTCTGGTGCAGATACACTTTCAGCCGGAATCAAACAGTATACCGCAGGTGTGGATACACTGGACAGTAAGATGGCAGAATATGAGGCAGGAATGAAGTCTCTTTCTGATGGCGTAAATGCCTATGTTTCCGGTGGTAACCAGCTTGCAAGTGGCGTGCAGAACTATGTAAACGGAACCAGCACTCTGACAGACGGAATGCAGCAGTACATTGCGGGAGTTAACCAGCTTGCAGGTGGCGTGAGCCAGTATGCAGGTGGAATTAAGAGTCTGGTAGATGGAATCGGACAGATCGTACCGGGAATTGATACTGCAGTTACCGGAATTCAGACAGCAGTAGATAAAATGACTGCTCTTTCTTCCCAGATTGATGCAGACCAGATTGCTAATTTCAGCAAAAACATAACTGATTATACAACAGGAGTTTCTACTTATACTTCTAAAGTACAAGAATATGTTGGAAGTGTAGAACAGCTTGCAGCAGGTCTGGATCAGCTTGAAACTGCACTTAAGAGTATGGGAACTTCTGCAGCTTCAGAGGTACAGGCAAGTGCACAGGCAATGTCCGGTCAGTTAAGTGACAGTGCAGATACAATGAACAGCCAGGCAGATGCGATTGAATCCTGGATCAGTGATTCTTCAGAAGCTTCAGTAGATGCTTCTTCAGTAGAGGCAGGAGTTGCAGCTGTCAGCAGCCAGCTGGAAGCGGCAGAATCTGCTTTATATAATATTGATTACAGCAACATGGATGATGAGACAGCAGCCGCAGTAGAGGCAGCTGTTGACGGTGCGTTAGGTTCTATCCAGGCAGCAGCAGACAGCGCATCCAATATTGAAACATCCACGATCACAGCTTCCGCACCTGACACATCAGCGCTGCAGGCAGCAGCAGACAGCTTAAGAGCATCTGCTGACAGCGCGGCTTCCGCAGCAGATACACAGGAAGCAGCAGTAAACAGTGGCGTTGAACAGCTTCAGCAGCAGCTACAGGCATTAAGCCAGGGAATGCAGACAGTGACAGCAACTGTAGAGCAGTTGAATGCAGGTGCAAAACAGCTTACTGCAAATGATGGCACACTGACAGCTTCCGGAAGTCAGCTTTCTGAACTTGGAACACAGATTGCTAACGGCGTAAATGGTATGAGTACATTGTTTGATGGCCTTGGACAGCAGATGCCTGCAATGTTACAGGGAATTGAACAGCTTAAGAGCGGATCTGAACAGCTTACAACAGCAAATAAATCCCTTCAGAGTGGATATGAGAGTCTTGCAAAAGCAAGTACTGAGCAGATGATCTCCGGTGCAGATACACTTCTGAGTTCCGGAAAGACTTTGACAGATGGTATCACACAGCTTCAGGGTAAGAATAATGCAAACGCACAGGCGCTGTTAAAAGGTGCAAAAACACTTAAGAGCGCAAGAAAGAGCCTGACAAGTGGTATGTCACAGATCAGTTCAGCAACAGGTCAGCTTACAAGTGGTGTGGAAACCCTTGCATCCAACAGTGGTGCTTTGTATAGCGGCGCAGATCAGCTTTCTTCTAACAGTTCTACATTAAACAGCGGGGCATCTCAGCTCGCAACAGGAGCACAGACTCTTGCAACAGGAGCACAGACTCTTGCATCCGGAACAGGAAGCCTTGTTTCAGGAACACAGACACTGCTTGATGGAACAAATGAACTGTCAGACGGAAGTGACCAGCTTAAAGATGGTATCAAAGAACTCAACGATGGGGCAAAAGATTTAAATGATGGTCAGAAGAAGTTCTACAAAGAAGGTATCAAGAAACTGGATGATGCAGTAAATGGAGACCTTCAGGATATCCTTGACAGATTTGAGGCAATTCAGTCTGATGATGTAATGTACACAACATTTACAGATAGATCCAGTGATATGGATGGAAATGTTAAATTTATCTTTGAATCCGATCCGATTGAGATTGATGATGAGAAATAATGGGGAAATATCTGTTACTGTTCACTGGTAATATCCCGCGAGGTGTTTTTTGTGAGCGAAGGTCACAGAAAACCCGAGACATACCGCGCGAATTTATGCGATTAGCATAAATTCTGTGCATCGCGAAGCGTGTTGCTGGGAACGGAGTGAACAGTAACAAATATCTTGAAAAATGGGGCAGAGGCATAATGCATCTGCCCCATTGCTTATACAGAAAGTTTCTGTTATAATGAAGTACGATTTAGGGGTGATTCCCTATTACAGGAAACAAAAACAGAAAGCGGCAGGTGATTAAATGTCAAATACAAAATCACAGAAGCAGTCTTATACGTCTTCATCAGGAAGAAGCAATACGCAGCGAAAGGCGAAAGCAGATTATTATGATTACAGTCTTGTTGCGGTTATTGTCTTACTGACCTGTTTTGGGCTTATCATGCTATATAGTACAAGCTCCTATACGGCAGAAATAAATTATGGAGATGATATGTTCTTCTTCAAAAAACAGGCCATGATCAGTGTTGCGTGTATTATTATGGCACTTGTTATTTCCAGAATCAATTATCGCATACTTAATCGTTTTGCAGCTGCTTTATATGTAGCAGCATTAGTATTAATGGCATTGGTTAAGACACCTTTGGGACAGTCCTCACATGGTGCGCAGAGATGGTTGAATCTTGGACCGATTCAGTTTCAGCCGGCAGAGATTGCAAAGATTGCGGTTATTGTCTGTCTTCCGTATATGATTGTTCACATGGGAAAGAAAGTACGTACTTTAAAGGGATGTATGGTTCTTGCCGGTGTAGGAGGTCTTCTGGCATTTGCTGCATATTTATTTACAGATAACCTGAGTACGGCGATCATTATTTTCTGTATTACCGCAGGATTGATCTTTGTAGCACATCCGGATATGAAGATTTTTGTGATTATCGCGGCTGTCGGTATCACATTAATTGTGGTGGGAGTGCTGATTTTAAATGCGACTGCAAGTGTAGATGGAAGCGGAAGTTTCCGTCTGAGACGAATCATGGTGTGGCTACATCCGGAAGAATATGCGGATACATGGGGATATCAGACGATTCAGGCATTATATGCGATTGGTTCAGGTGGTTTTTTTGGCAGAGGACTTGGAAATAGTATTCAGAAACTTGGAAGTGTACCTGAGGCACAGAATGATATGATTTTTTCTATTATCTGTGAAGAACTTGGGATTTTCGGTGGACTGATCGTTCTGATGCTGTATGCGTATCTGCTTTATCGATTATTCTTTATTGCACAGAATGCGCCGGATTTATTTGGATCACTGATGGTCAGCGGAATCTTTATTCATATAGCACTGCAGGTAATTCTGAATATAGCAGTTGTTGTCAATCTGATGCCAAATACAGGTGTTACATTGCCATTTATCAGTTACGGAGGTACGTCGATACTGTTCCTTATGGCGGAGATGGGTCTTGCGCTGAGTGTGGCAAGGCAGATTAAATTTGAGAGCTAATAATATGTATGGTATGTATTCTGACGATAACGATAGTTACAGAATATCGTTTTAAGCATACGTTACTGAGCACGTAGTGAACAGTAACACCTACTGTTTTCTATGTGCTCAATAATATAAAATAGTGCTTGACAAACAAAAGAGAAGAATATATACTTTGAACATCAAAGTAATTGATGCAGCTGAAACCAAAGTTGTTATATGACAATGATATGGTTAGAAGTAGAGAAGAAAGCGGTTGACCGCTTAAATGAAAGAATGAAGAAACAAGTAATAACCGGAGGCAGAAAATAGGATATTCCGGGCTTGGATTAAAGGAGAAAAGAACTATGTTAGAAAAAATGAGTGAAATGATCGCAGAACAGTTAAATTGTGATGCAGCAGAGATTACTGCTGAGACATCTTTTAAGGATGACCTTGGAGCAGATTCCCTTGATTTGTTTGAACTGGTTATGGCTCTGGAAGATGAATACAATATCGAGATTCCGGCTGAAGACCTTACAGACTTAACAACAGTTGGTGCTGTTATGGATTACCTTAAAGGTAAAGGCGTAGAAGCTTAATTACAGTGATTTATGAATCGTTCCTTGGAGTCAGAAATGACTCCGGGGATAATTTTTTGATATTATAATTTGAATATCAAAATATTTTAAATCAAAATAATTTGAAATAATAAACATACTAAAGAGAATTTATACTGGTTTAAACAAATCAAGTAACGAAAAGGAATACTTTTATCCACTTGACTATTGAGTAGAAATGAAGAAAGGAAAATGATATGTCCAAAATTGCATTTGTATTTCCAGGACAGGGCGCACAGTACACAGGAATGGCAAAAGATTTTTATGAAAAATTTCCTGTAAGCCGTGAAGTATTTGAAAAAGCTTCGAAAGTCTCGGGGTTGGATATAAAGACGTTGTGCTTTGAGGAAAATAAGAATTTAAATATTACAGAATATACACAGATTGCAATGCTGACAGCAGAAATCGCAATCTTAAGAGCTGTAGAGGAAGCGGGAATCCACTCTCAGGTAAATGCAGGACTAAGCCTTGGAGAATATGGTGCGCTTGCAGCCTCTGGAGTAATGAGAGAAGAGGATGCATTTGCCATAGTAAGAAAAAGAGGAATCCTGATGCAGGAGGCATATCCGACAGGCGGTGCGATGTCAGCAATTCTTGGAACAGATGCAGAACTGATTGAGAAGATTTGCGAAGAGACACCGGGAATCGTATCCATTGCCAACTATAACTGCCCTGGACAGATTGTGATCACAGGAGAGGAAAAGGCGGTTTTGACAGCGGGAGAAGCATTAAAAGCAGCCGGCGCAAGACGTGTGATTCCGCTTAAGGTCAGTGGACCGTTTCACTGCGAGCTTCTTAAGGAAGCAGGTAAAAAGCTTGGAGAAGAACTGGAGAAAATAGAAATCCAGACTTTCGCAATTCCGTATGTGACAAACGTGACTGCACAATATGTTACAGAATCAGACCATGTAAAGAATTTGCTGGTAAAACAGGTTTCTTCTTCTGTCCGCTGGCAGCAATGCGTGGAGCAGATGATAAATGATGGTGTAGATACGTTTATTGAGATTGGACCGGGAAAAACTCTGACAGGCTTCCTCAAGAAGATTAACAGGAATGTGAAAGCATTACACATAGAGAAAATAGAAGACTTGGAAGCAGTAAGAAAGGAGTGCCTGTAAATGCTGGAGAATAAAGTTGCACTTGTCACAGGTGCGGGACGTGGAATCGGACGTGCGATTGCAATTGCCCTTGCGAAAGAAGGTGCAGAGGTAGTCGTTAATTATAACGGTTCTGAAGAAAGAGCAAAAGAAGTAAAACAGACAATCGAAGAAAATGGCGGAAAAGCTTCTATATATAAATGTAACGTCAGTGATTTTGAGGCATGTGAAGCAATGATCAAAGACATTGTGAAAGAGCATGGACGTCTGGATATTCTGGTTAATAATGCAGGAATTACGAAAGACGGATTGATCATGAAAATGAAGGAAGAGGATTTTGATTCTGTATTGAATGTGAATCTGAAAGGTACATTTAATACAATTCGTCACAGTGCCCGTCAGATGTTGAGACAAAAGAGTGGAAAAATTATTAATATTTCTTCAGTTTCCGGAATTCTTGGAAATGCAGGACAGGCAAATTACGCAGCGTCTAAAGCAGGTGTGATCGGTCTGACAAAGACAATGGCAAGAGAACTCGGAAGCCGTGGTATCACAGTAAATGCAATCGCACCGGGATTTGTGGATACAGAGATGACAGGCGTTCTTTCAGAAGAAATCAGGGAAAATGCCTGCAGACAGATTATCCTGGGACGATTTGGAAAACCGGAAGATATCGCGAATGTGGCGGTATTTCTGGCATCAGACAAAGCTGATTATATCACAGGACAGGTCATCAGTGTGGATGGTGGAATGAATGTATAAGTTTTCCCAGAGATATAAAATCGGGAAATACGATGAACTGTAAAGTGAGAATAAGATATTGACAGATAACTAAGACCAAACCCAGGAAACAGGGAGAAAGGGGAATAATCCATTATCCTCAAAGAGGATAAACAGAGATTATATGTAATAAAATGAGAAGAGTTGTAATCACAGGAATGGGAGCAATCACTCCGGTAGGATTGAGTGTAGAAGAATTCTGGAACAGCGTGAAAGAAGGCAAAACAAATTTTGCGGAAGTTACACGTTTTGATTCAAGTAAATACAGAGCACATATGGCAGCAGAAATCAATAACTTCAATGCAAAAGATTATATGGATTTTAAATCGGCAAAGCGTATGGAGCTTTTCAGCCAGTATGCAGTAGCTGCGGCAAAAGAGGCAATTGAGCAGTCCGGACTGGATATGACGAAAGAAGATCCATTTCGCGTTGGATGCAGCGTTGGAAGTGGTATCGGAAGCATGCAGGTTGTTGAGAAATCCTGCGAAATTCTTAACACGAAAGGACCAGGCAGACTGAATCCACTGATGATTCCGCTTCTGATTTCCAACATGGCATCCGGAAATGTCTCCATTCAGTTTGGGCTTCGCGGAAAAAACATCAATGTTGTGACTGCCTGCGCGACAGGAACCCACAGTATCGGTGAAGCATATCGTACCATCCAGTGTTCTGATGCAGATGTTATGGTTGCAGGCGGAACAGAAGCTGCCATTACACCAACAGGATTTGGTGGTTTCGCGGCGCTTACTGCGCTGACATCTTCCACAGATCCTAAAAGATGTTCTATTCCGTTTGATAAAGAAAGAAGCGGCTTTGTCATGGGCGAGGGTGCCGGTGTCGTTGTTCTCGAAGAACTGGAGCACGCAAAAGCACGCGGTGCGAAGATTCTTGGTGAAGTTGTAGGATACGGTGCAACAGGTGATGCATTTCATATCACGTCTCCGGCAGAGGACGGTTCCGGAGCTGCCAAAGCTATGGAACTTGCCGTAAAAGAAGCTGGAATTTCCACAGATGACGTATGGTATGTAAACGCTCATGGCACAAGCACACATCATAATGATTTATTTGAGACAATCGCTATTAAGAAAACATTCGGTGAACATGCAAAAGAAATGAAAGTAAATTCTACGAAATCTATTACAGGACACCTTCTCGGAGCAGCCGGTGCTGTAGAAGTGATCACCTGCGTAAAAGAACTTCAGGAAGGTCTGATTCATCAGACAGTTGGTTATCAGGTGCCAGATGAGGAATGTGACCTGGATTATGTAGGAGATGGCCCGGTTAAGATGGACATTAAATATGCATTATCCAACTCTCTTGGATTTGGTGGACATAATGCTTCCTTACTTATTAAGAAATACGAGGACTAAGTAGATGGAATTATCAAATATACTGGAACTCATTCATGCAGTCAGCGATTCTAATCTGACAGAATTTAATTTGCAGGATGGAAACTTAAATATTTCCATGTCAACAGAGAAGACAATCGTACAGCAGGTAGCCGCAAGCGCAGATACAGCATCCTTTGCGGCTGGTTATCAGCCAACAGTACAGCCGACTTTACAGGCTGCCGCACAGAATCAGAAAGACACAGACAGAGCAGATGATACACAAAAACTCACTGGAAATATAGTGAAATCTCCACTTGTGGGAACCTACTATGCAGCTTCCTCACCGGACAGTGCCCCATTTGTAAAAGTGGGAGATAAAGTAAGTAAAGGGCAGGTCTTGGGTATCGTTGAGGCAATGAAGCTGATGAATGAAATAGAAGCAGAATTTGACGGAACAGTTAAAGAAATTCTGGTAGAAAATGAGCAAATGGTAGAGTTCGGACAGCCCATGTTTGTGATAGAATAATGTACTCTCGGAATCTTTTTGTACTTGATTTTATGAGAAGATTTTTTGTCAGATGTGCCCGGATTTTTGAGGCGTACGTTGATAAAATTCGGGTGCATCTGGCGAAAAATCAGCCATAAAAGCAAGTGCAATAAAGACTCCGAGAGTACATAATAAAGGAAAGGAGGTATTGCTGCTGTATCAGGAGTAAACAGCAGCAGATAAAGCTCATGAAATTAACAACAAAAGAAATTATGGAAATTATTCCACACAGACATCCGTTCCTTTTAATTGATACGATTGAAGAACTGGTGCCGGGAGTGAAAGCAACAGGAAAGAAATGCGTAACTTATAATGAGCCATATTTTGCAGGTCATTTTCCGCAGGAACCGGTAATGCCGGGAGTACTGATCATTGAGGCACTTGCCCAGACAGGAGCAGTTGCAATCTTAAGCAAACCGGAAAATAAAGGAAAAATCGCATACTTTGCATCTATCAATAATGCGAAATTTAAAAATAAAGTAGTACCCGGAGATACTCTGACTCTGGAAGTAGAGATTATCAAAGAAAAAGGTCCTATGGGAGTCGGCAGAGCAAAAGCCACCAATCAGGACGGCAAGGTAGCAGTAATCGCAGAATTGACCTTTGCAGTAGGAGCATAAAAATGTTTGGAAAAATTTTGATCGCCAATCGTGGAGAGATTGCAGTGCGGATCATCCGCGCCTGTCGTGAAATGGGAATCCGTACGGTTGCTGTTTATTCGGAGGCGGATAAAGATGCCTTACATACTCAGCTTGCAGATGAAGCAGTCTGCATTGGTAAAGCGGCGTCTACAGACAGCTATCTGAATATGGAACGGATTTTAAGTGCTACGATTGCCACAAAGGCAGAAGCGATTCATCCGGGATTTGGTTTTCTGTCAGAGAACAGCCGCTTTGTAGAAATGTGTGAGAAATGTAACGTAGCATTCATTGGTCCGTCCGCAGAAGTAATTTCCAGAATGGGAAATAAATCTGAAGCAAAAAACACCATGCGAAAAGCCAAAGTTCCGGTAGTTCCGGGAACAAAAGAGCCGGTTTATACAGTCGCACAGGCACAGGAAGCTGTAAAGGAGATAGGCTTTCCGGTCATGATCAAGGCATCCGCAGGTGGTGGCGGAAAAGGAATGCGAGTGGCAAGAGACGAAAAGGAATTTGGCAAATTATTTGAGACAGCGCAGCAGGAATCGATACATTCTTTCTCTGATAATACGATGTATCTGGAACGATTTGTGGAGAATCCAAGACACGTAGAGGTACAGATTCTTGCCGATAAATACGGAAATGTGATCCATCTTGGAGAACGTGACTGTTCTGTACAACGCCGCCATCAGAAGATGATCGAAGAATCACCGTGTATTGCAATTTCAGATAAACTTCGAAAAAAAATGGGTGAGACAGCCGTTCTTGCCGCAAAAGCCGCAGGCTATGAAAGTGCCGGGACAATCGAATTTCTTTTGGACCAGTCCGGAGAATTCTACTTCATGGAAATGAATACCAGAATCCAGGTAGAACATCCAGTGACAGAATTTGTATCAGGCGTGGATCTGATTAAAGAACAAATCCGTATTGCAGCAGGAGAACCATTAAGTATCAGGCAGAAAGACATAGAAATTCGCGGACATGCCATGGAATGCAGGATTAATGCAGAAGATCCTGCGAGACATTTCATGCCATGCCCGGGTAAGATCACAGGATTACATCTGCCTGGAGGAAATGGGATACGTGTAGACACCGCAGTATACAATGACTATGCAATTCCACCATACTACGATTCCATGATTGCGAAGATCATCGTCTATGACAAAGACCGTCACAATGCTATCCGCAAAATGATCAGTGCACTGGGAGAAGTTGCAATAGAAGGGGTAAAGACGAACGTAGATTTTCTATATGAACTCCTCAACCAGCCGGATTTCCAGGAAGGAAATATCACCACAGATTTCATACCACAGCATTATCCGGATTTGTGATAAAGATTTTATAGAGAAATTACGGCGCTAAAGCGACCCGCCGTAGGCAGAATTGATTTGAGAAAAGAAGAGAAACGGGTTACATAAAGGAGCAGGATCAATGGCAGACTTAAAAAGATTTTTTAAAAAAACAATTTCAGAAGAACGACATAAACAGGCCGCATCTGTTTCCGTACCGGAAGGGTTATGGATTAAATGTCCGAAATGCGGAGAAATGGTTTATAAAGAAGACGTAATATCCAATGCCTATGCGTGCCCGAAGTGCGGAGGATATTTTAGAATCAGCGCAAAACGCCGCATTAAGATGATCGCAGACGAGGGAAGCTTTAAAGAATGGTTTAAGGGAATTGAAAATAACAATCCCCTGGACTACCCGGACTACCCACAGAAAATAGAAAACCTGAAAGAAAAAACCAGACTGGATGAAGCAATCTTAATCGGGGAAGCCACCATCGGAGGGATCCGGACAGTAATCGGCGCCATGGATACCAGATTTCTGATGGCATCCATGGGCTATGTAGTCGGAGAAAAAATAACCCGCACATTCGAAGAAGCAACAAGACAGAAACTTCCGGTCATTCTTTTCTGCTGCTCCGGCGGCGCCAGAATGCAGGAAGGAATCATCTCCCTGATGCAGATGGCAAAGACATCCGCAGCCATTAAACGCCATTCAAAAGCAGGACTTCTTTACACCTCTGTACTGACAGATCCAACAACCGGAGGCGTCACAGCAAGCTTCGCCATGCTTGGAGACATCATCCTGGCAGAACCTGGCTCATTGATCGGATTTGCAGGTCCAAGAGTCATCGAACAGACCATAGGTCAGAAACTGCCAGAAGGCTTCCAACGCCCGGAATTTCTTCTGGACCACGGCTTTCTGGATGGAATCGCAGAACGTGGATCCATGAAAGAGGTACTGTCTTTGGTATTAAAAATGCACAGCACCAGAGAACAATACAAAGAATTTCCTAAAGAAACTGTCGCAAGAGCAATTGATACTTTTGGAAAAAAGAAAAAACAAAAGAAACAAAAAAATTTCACTGCCTGGGACAGAGTTAAAATTGCCAGAAGTAATGACCGCCCGTCGGCCGCAGAGTATATTGATACAATCTTCGACGACTTTATGGAATTCCATGGTGACAGAGGTGTTAAAGATGATGCCGCAATCATCGGCGGAATTGCCACGCTCGACGGACAGCCGGTAACAGTAATCGGAATCCGTAAAGGCCACACTACAAAGGAAAACATCAGATGCAACTTCGGAATGCCCTCCCCGGAAGGATATAAAAAAGCTCTCCGCCTGATGAAACAAGCCGAGAAATTTGGCCGGGCAGTCATCACATTCGTAGACACCCCCGGAGCATTCTGCGGACTCGAAGCCGAAGAACGAGGACAAGGAGAAGCCATTGCACGCAATCTTTTGGAAATTTCTGATCTCAAAGTGCCGGTACTCTCTATCGTAATCGGAGAAGGCGGCAGCGGTGGTGCCCTTGCATTGGCCGTAGGAAACGAAGTCTGGATGATGGAAAATGCAACCTACACCATTCTCTCCCCGGAAGGATTTGCATCCATCCTCTGGAAAGACAGCAAAAAAGCCCCCGAAGCCGCAGAAGTTATGAAAGTAACAGCAGCACACCTGAAAGAACTGGGAATCATTGAACGAATCATCCCCGAAGAACACCCCGCCAGCAAAGAAACCCTTCCGGAAATCGCAGAATACATGAAAATCCGCATGAAACAATTCCTTATAAACCAATCCGGAAAAACCGCAGAGCAGATCGCGCAGGAAAGGTATGAAAGATTTCGCAGAATGTGAGAACTAACGTTATGTTATACAGCCAGTATCCACCATGCGTCCCCTTTCTAAAACAAATTAAAAAAATTCCCATATCCTGTCTTGAAATAAAAAAGCCTCTGACGTATAATAAACCCGAAAGTAGAAAGGCGCTGCTTTTAAGCAGGGCCTTTTTTTACAGATTGACTAAAAATTCAGGAGTGAAAAGTTATGGCTAAGATAAGAACAAGATTTGCACCAAGCCCTACAGGCAGAATGCATGTTGGAAATTTAAGAACAGCATTATATGCATACCTCATTACAAAACATGAAGGCGGAGATTTTATCCTCCGTATTGAAGATACAGACCAGGAACGTTACGTAGAAGGCGCTGTAGACATTATCTACCGTACACTCGCCAAAACAGGACTGGTTCATGACGAAGGTCCGGATAAAGACAAAGGATTCGGTCCGTATGTACAGAGTGAACGTCAGGCACAGGGAATCTATCTGAAATATGCACAGCAGTTAGTAGAACAGGGAGATGCTTACTACTGCTTCTGTCAGAAAGAAGAACTGGAAGGCATGAAACGAGTTGTTGCAGGCAAAGAAATTTCTATCTATGACAAACGCTGCCTCAGACTTTCCAAAGAAGAAGTACAGCGCCGTCTGGATGCCGGAGAACCACATGTTATCCGTTTCAACATGCCGACAGAAGGAACAACAACCTTCCATGATGTAATCTATGGAGATATCACAGTAAATAACGAAGAACTTGAAGATTTGATTCTTATCAAATCTGACGGATATCCGACTTACAACTTCGCAAATGTTATTGATGACCATTTAATGGAGATCACTCACGTAGTAAGAGGTAACGAATATCTTTCCTCAGCTCCGAAATACAACCGTATTTATGAAGCATTCGGATGGGATATCCCGGTTTATGTACATTGTCCTCTGATCACAGATGAGACACATCAGAAACTTTCTAAACGTTGCGGACATTCCTCATATGAAGATCTGCTGGATCAGGGATTTGTTTCAGAAGCAATTATCAACTATGTTGCACTTCTTGGATGGAGTCCGGCTGACAACAGAGAAATCTTTACACTGGATGAACTGGTTCAGGCATTTGATTATCATCATATCAACAAATCACCGGCAGTCTTTGACGTTGCAAAACTTCGCTGGATGAATGGTGAGTATATTAAGAAAATGGATCCGGACGAATTCTATGAGAAAGCTCTTCCGTACATGAAAGAGGTTCTGAAGAAAGATTATAACTTTAAGAAGATCGCCGGAATGGTTCAGACAAGAATTGAGACATTCCCTGATATCCCGGCTCTGATCGATTTCTTTGAGGAAGTACCGGAATATGATTCTGCTATGTACTGCCACAAGAAAATGAAAACAAATGAAGAGACCTCTCTTGCAGTATTAAAAGAAGTACTCCCGGTCCTTGAAGAGCAGGAAGATTACATGAACGATCCGTTATATGAGACATTAAGCGGCTTTGTCAAAGAGCACGGTTATAAGAACGGATATGTAATGTGGCCTTTACGTACTGCTGTTTCAGGTAAGCAGATGACACCTGCCGGTGCAACAGAGATTATGGAGATCATCGGTAAAGATGAGACGATCAAACGAGTAAAGGCGGCTATTGAGAAATTAAGCAAATAAATATGAAGAGAAATCCATCTCAGCTTCGGGCTATCGCTCACCTGTCGGGACCTATGATGGTTCTGGCAGGTCCCGGCTCGGGGAAAACATCCGTTATTGTGGAGAGAACTGCATACATGATCAATGAGGGGAAGATACCGGCTTCTTCTATTTTGGTTGTAACTTTTTCCAGAGCAGCGGCGACAGAGATGAAAGAACGATTTTTGAAATTCGTGGGACAAGACAGAAGTGAAGTGACTTTTGGAACATTCCACGGAATTTTTTATGGGATCTTAAAGGCGGCATATCATCTGAGTGCGGCTAATATTCTTTCTGAGGAAGAGAAATATAGTATTCTGAGGGAAATGACTGAGAAATATGGACAGGAAATGGCACAGGAAGGAGATTTTCTTGAGGAGATTGCCAAAGAAATCAGTGTTGTAAAGGGAAATTGTATTTCTCCGGAGCACTATTATGCTTCCTGCTGTTCAGATGAGATTTTCAGGGATATTTTTCGAGGATATAAGCAGACGCTGAAAGCAAAACGTAAACTGGATTTTGATGATATGATATTGTGTTGCTATGAACTTTTTTCCCAGAGACCAGATATTCTGAATGCATGGAGACGAAAGTTTGTCTATATCCTGGTGGATGAGTTTCAGGATATTAACAGCTTGCAGTATAAGATTTTGCAGATGCTGGCTGCCCCTGCCAATAATTTATTTATTGTGGGGGATGATGATCAGTCTATCTATCATTTTCGGGGAGCGAGACCGGAGATCATGCTGAATTTTACAAAGGATTATCCGAAAGCGGAGACTGTTCTTCTGGATGTAAATTACAGATGCAGTAAGAATATTTTACATACAGCGATGGAAGTGATTTCATGCAATACGAAACGATTTAAGAAGCAGCTTACTACACCGAATGAAGAAGGAATGCCAGTCACCTGCAAGGAATTTGATAATCCCAGAGAAGAGTATATGTGTGTAGTAGCGGCTTTGAAAAAGAGACTGGAGCGTGGTGAGAATCTGGAAAATACAGCGATTCTGCTCCGTACCAATCAGGAGTCAGAAGGGCTGATTAATGCACTGATGGAGTATCAGGTTCCATTTACCATGAAAGAGCAGCTGCCCAATCTTTTCCGCCACTGGATCTGCCGCAGTATTCTGGCTTATCTTGAGATGTCGGCAGGTGACAGAAGCCGGAAGAATTTTCTGGAAGTGATGAACAGGCCTAATCGATATATTTCAAGGGAAGCTTTGAAGAATACACAGATTAATTTTGAGCAGTTACGGGAATATTATAAAGATAAAGACTGGATGTGCGACAGAATTACTACATTGGAGACTCATCTTAAGATTCTTGGCACACTTTCTCCTTTTGCCGCAATTAATTTTATCCGAAAAGGAATGGGATTCGAAGAATACTTGCGCGAATATGCACAGTATCGTAAAATAAAACCAGAGGAACTGCTTGAAACTCTGGACAGGATTCATGAAAGTACAAAAGGGATGAAAAACCTTGCACAGTGGCAGGTATACATAGAGGAATATACAAAGAGACTGAATGAACAGGCGAGAAAGCAACAGGATCACAGAGAGGGAGTGACCATATCCACCCTTCATGCTGTGAAAGGCCTGGAATATGATATCGTGTATATCCTGAATGTCAATGAGGGAAGTATTCCTTACCGTAAGGCAGTTCTTGCAGAAGCAGTGGAAGAAGAACGAAGATTGTTTTATGTAGGTATGACGAGAGCAAAGAAGAAACTTGTACTTTCCTATGTGAGACACCAGTATGAGAAGGAACGGGAGCCATCTCGGTTCCTTGAGGAGACAGGCCTATGAATAAAGGAGTAATTTATTATACGAAGATACGGGAAGAATATGTGGGTGCGCATATGGAACACATGATCGCGGAGAAGCTTTTGGAGACTGCGCTCAGAAAGGAATATAATATCAATCTGAGTTATGAGCCGAGAGCGGAAGGCGAACATGGGAAGCCTTTCCTATCTTATCGTCCGTCTTTACATTATAATATCAGTCATTCGGGAGAATATGTGGTATGTATTCTGGCTGACCAGGAAGTTGGAATTGATGTACAGATTCATCGTAAGGCCAATTATGAGAGGATGCTTAAGCGCATGGTACCGGAAGATGAGTATAATGAGATTCTGGCAAGCGCGGATATGCAAGAGCGTTTTTTTGAACAGTGGGTATTACGGGAAGCTTATATTAAATGGACCGGTGAAGGGCTTTCCAGGGACTTAAGGACAATATCAATGAATGAAGGCAGCAGTATGCTCCTTGACATGGAAGATGGTTACAGTGGAGCCGTATGGGCGATGAATCCCATGGAAATCTGCTGGAAGTTTGAAGATATCATACTACTTGGGTAAGACATGAATAAACAGACGAAGAAAGAAATCCGAAGACTGGCAGTGAAGGTGCTGATGGTTGTATTTGCACTTGGACTGGCTTTCTGGGGATATGCTTTCGTATACAGAGGTAAGACAGAGCCTCCTGCAAAATATCTTGTAACGAATCAGGATGCAGCAGTGTATTCACTGCGGGGACAGATTCAGATGCTGTCACAGCAGGAGGAATTGAACAGATTTGCTTTTGATGGAAGAAAAAAAGAAAAGGAGTACGGAACTTATATCATTCCGGGGCTGAAATATACCAGAACGTTTCTGAATGCACAAGGTACGAAGCAGGCAGTATGTACATCCATGACCCCGCAGGGCCTTGCGGTAACGGATGAGTATGTACTTGTAAGTGCATACTGTCATACGGCAAAACACAATTCCGTTATATATGTGATAAATAAAGAAACTCACAGATTTATCAAAGAAGTCGTGCTGCCTGGTCTGCCTCATGTAGGGGGACTTGCATACGACCCGGATCATGATATGTTGTGGTACTCTTCAAATACGAATGGGATTGCGCAGGCAGTCAGTATTAAGATGGATGTTCTGAGAGAGTATAATTATGCAGACAACCATATGCCTGTGCAGGTAAACCAGACATGCAGTCTTTACGGAATCGTGAGAGATTCCTTTATGACCTTTTATAAGGGATGCCTGTATGTTGGCTGTTTTAACAAATATACAGAAAGTATGATTGCAAGATATGCGGTAGATGAGCAGGGAGACCTGGTGAATACTTTTGACGAGGAATTAGGCATGATGTTTGAGATGGCAGTTCCTCTGGATTATTCTACGATATCAGAGCAGGCACAGGGGATGGCTTTTTATAACGATAAATTGCTGCTGTCCCATTCTTTTGGAATTTTACCGTCTCGAATTGTTTTCTACGAGCAGTCAGATAAGAGACTGTATGTAAATGAAAATTCCGCCAGATCATACAGAATGCCTGAGATGATCGAGCAGATCGTAGTAGATGGAGATGAACTCTACGTACTTTTTGAATCAGGTGCCTATGCGTACAGAGGATATGCAGGCAATGTGGTAGACCGTGTGCTGAAACTGGATCTTACTAAAATGGAAGACTCCTATCAGGAAGAGTAATAAAAACGGTTTGTCCACATATATTATGATATGCAGGATTGCGGGAGCTGTTTACAGCGGAGCAATCTGTAGATATTGAGGTAAAGAGGTGAGACACATAGAAGCGCAGCAGATTGAAAACCTGTTTGCCGGAAATATCCGGCAGTTACTGATGGATGCGGAGCTTAACTATGATAAATTATATGAAATACGCCTGAGGGTAGGGCGTCCGTTATTTCTGACATATGACGGAGGAGAATGTTTCTTGAGAAAACCGGGCCAGGAGCAATATCTGGTAACAAGGGAGGATCTGAAAGAAACATTAGAATACGTGACAGGATATTCCCTGTATGCTTATGAAGATGAGATCAGACAGGGATATATCAGTGTTCAGGGCGGTCACAGAGTAGGAGTGACCGGTAAAGTCGTGCTGGACAGAGGCAGGATCATGGGAATGAAGTATATTTCCTGTATTAATGTCCGTCTGGCCCATGAGATCCAGGGATGCGCGGATAAAGTAATGTCTTATATCCGTACAGAGAAATGGGTTGCAAACACACTGATCATCTCACCGCCGAGATGTGGAAAGACTACCTTATTGAGAGACATCATCAGGCAGTTGAGTAACGGCTGGTCAAACACTCCTGGCCTGACTGTCGGTGTGGTGGATGAGAGAAGTGAGCTGGCAGGATGTTATCAGGGGATTCCGCAGAATGATCTGGGGATGCGCACAGATGTGCTGGATTGCTGTCCGAAATCGGAAGGAATGCAGATGCTGGTGCGTTCCATGTCACCGGATGTGGTGGCTGTGGACGAATTGGGATGTGAGGAAGATTTCAAGGCAGTTGAGTCAGTGATCCATTGTGGATGTAAGCTGATCGCAACTGCACATGGAAATTGTCTGGAAGATGTTCTGGAGCAGCCATTTTTCTATAAGCTCATGAGTGAAAAGGTATTTGAACGATATATTATTCTTGACAAAAATGATCAGGCAGGTTGTCTCGAGGCCGTGCTTGACGAAAATGGCAGGGTATGCTTAAAACAATAGGATTATGTGTGATTATGATTTCCGGCATTGGCATTGGATCAGCCAAGAGTGCTGAACTTGGAAAACGAAAGAAAATGCTGGAAATGATTTTACGGATGATCATCCTCTTAAGAGGGGAAATACGCTATGGAAATAAATCTCTGTACGATGCTTTTACAGGCGCTTCCGGTAAACTGGAAGGAAAGTACAGAGAATTTTTTATACTTACTGCACAGGAGATGAAAAAGAAAACAGGAGTGACTTTTGGCAGAATATTCAGAGAATGTGCAGGGAAATGTCTTGATCTGAGCTGCCTTTCTAAAGAGGAAAGAGAACGTTTTTATTCACTGGGAGACCGACTGGGTTATCTTGGATTGGAGATGCAGCTGAAACAGTTGGACCAGCTGGAAAAAGAAACCGAATATGCAATCAGGGAACTTGAGAAAGATTTTCATGAAAAAAGAAAATTATACCGCAGTATGGGAATTCTGGGCGGAATATTTGTAGTTGTTCTTTTCCTGTAATGGAGTCAAAAGGCAGAAGCCGGAAAGGAGAGACTGTGGAGGTAAGTCTTATTTTCAAAATCGCTGCAGTGGGAATTCTGGTTTCCATTCTCTGCCAGATTCTGAAGCACAGTGGAAGAGAAGAACAGGCATTTCTTGTGAGTCTGGCAGGGCTTTTGATGGTGCTGTTCTGGATTGTTCCGTATATTTATGAATTGTTTGAGAGTATTCAACAGTTATTTGTACTTTGATCAGGCAAGTAGTGAAAGCGGATTTCGAATACTTGATCCAATTGAAAATATTAATCTGTAATCCTATGCTTAGCATCAGAAAGGATGACGATCATGGATATTGTAAAAGTTTCGGTCATGGGAATCTGCGGAATGATGTTAGGATTTATTTTGAAAGAAACCAAACCGGAGTTTGCAGCACTTGTGACTATGACAACCGGTTTTCTGATCCTTAGTCTGGCGGCCGGAAAGGTTTCATATTTGTTTGAAACGATGAACAGACTGAAAGAAAGCTTTCCCATAGACAGCAGTTATCTGACGGTTCTGATAAAGATCATTGGTATTACATATATCGGACAGTTTTCATCAGCAATCTGTAAAGATGCTGGATATCAGACGATCGGAACACAGATAGACCTTTTTTGCAAGTTGTCAGTAATGGTATTAAGCATGCCGGTGTTGCTGGCAATCCTTGATACGATTTCGGAGTTTATGATATGATGCAAAAAGAAATACGCCTACATAAGAAAATCCTGCGCAAGAAGATACTGCGCAGGATAGCGGCAGTGATGATCATGCAGGGTATTATATTTTTTGGGAAGCAGACAGTACTCGTAAAAGCTGCTACACAGAATGAGCAGCAGGAAGAATCGACTTCTTTGGCGTTACAGGAGCAACTGCTCGATGAAATACAGATTGATGATATGCAGAAGATGCTAAACGAGATTATGGCTGACCATACATTTTCCGTCAGAGAAGCATTACTGAATTTAATAAACGGGGAAGAACCGATTTCAAAAGAGACTGTACGAAGTTTTTTGTGCAGTCTCTTTTTTTCGGAAATGAAGAATGAGAAGGAGATGATATGGAAACTGTTGCTGATCATACTGATTGCGGCGGTGCTGGCAGAGTTTGCAGATGTATTTGGAGATGGACAGGTTGGAAGTATCAGTTTTTATATTGTTTATCTTGCTCTGTTTATGATACTGATGGAGAACTTTACACGATTAGGAAATGTTCTGTCGCAACGGCTTATGGGACTGGTAAATTTTATGAAAGTATTGTCTCCGGCTTATTTTATGACAGTAACTGCTTCAACAGGGGCTGCAACGGCAGCTGTGTTTTATGAGGGTGTTCTTTTGATGGTATGGGCGATTCAGTGGCTGCTTGTAAATCTGTTTCTTCCTGTCATTAACTTGAGCGTACTTCTGAAGATGGTAAATCACCTGTCAAAAGAAGAAATGCTCAGCAAAATGGCTGAACTTCTGGATGTTGCTGTGAGCTGGGGGCTGAAAACACTTCTGGGAACTGTAGTGGGACTTCAGATTGTGAGGAACATGGTAAGTCCTGTGATCGATACGTTGAAAAGATCTGCCATAGGAAAAACTGCAAGTGCAATCCCCGGAATCGGAAATGCGGTAACTGCGGTGACAGAGCTGGTGCTGACCAGTGCGGTGATGGTTCGAAACAGTCTGGGAGTTGTGATCGTCATTTTATTACTAGTGATCGGAGCAGGCCCGGTGCTTCATTATGGGAGCCTGTCACTGATCTATCGCTTTCTGGCGGCACTTGCACAGCCTGTCTCGGATAAAAGAGTTGTGGGAGCGCTGACAACAATGGGAGAAGGCTGTGCGTTGCTTCTGAAACTTCTGATGACTGCGGAAGTACTTTGTATGCTGACTTTTTTAATTGTTATTGCAGGCGTATCCTGAAACAATCATAGCACAGCTGATTTTCCTGGCCGGCTATAGAATATTCAGCAGGAGGAGTGGATGAAAAAAGAGCTGTATTTATGGATCCGGAATCTGGCTGTGTTTTATATTTTTTTTACAGCTGTTCTCAATCTGGTTCCGGATAAAAAATATGAAAAATATGTGCGTTTTTTTATGGGGCTGCTACTGATATTTATGATGAGCACACCGATATTTTCTATTCTTGGAAAAGGTCAGGAACTGACGGTGAGTTTTCTGGAGAACTTTTCGAGGGAGAATAAAGAAAAAGAACTTCAGGAATTTCAAAATCTACAAAAGATATATCTGGAAAAAGGCTATGAAATGGAGCTGGAACAGAAAATCAGAGAATCTTTGGAAAAAAGAGGCATAGAAGTATATAAGGTGAAAGTAAATATAGAAGGAGAGGACGCGCAGGCAGATATTTTACTAAAGAAAAAGATTTCGCAGGAAGAGAAAAGGGGGATCGCAGATGAACTGGTGGAAGAATGGGGGATTAATGAAAACAGGATTCATATCCAAACTGCCAAAGATGAGTCCGGCAAAGTGGGGGATTCTCTTACTTCTTGGGATACTTCTGGCCGTGGCAGCGATGCCAGTCTCTGATAAGAAACAAAAGACCACTTTTGCATTGAATGAAACAGCAGATCTTCAAAAAAGCATGTTGGAAGAAAAACTGGAAGCGCTTCTTGAAAATGTGGACGGAGTGGGAAAAGTACAGGTCATTCTGATGACAGATGAGAAGAAGGACGGACAGAGTTTTTATAATTCCGGCACGATACAGGTGACAGGCGTTCTGATCTCGGCAGAAGGAGGTGGAGATCCTGTGGTGGTACGGGAGATTCAGGAGGCAGTAATGGCATTATTTCAGGTGGACGCTCATAGAATTAGAATAATGAAAATGAAATGAGGAGAGAAATGTGAAAAAAGTCATCAAAAAAAATCAGGTCATCATTACATCACTGGCAATTCTCATTGCAGTAGCAGGATATCTGAACTTTGCAGATGTAGATCTCGGATTTAAGGATAAGGAAGCAAGTACGGATAGCAGCAGTATCCTTGAAGATGCGGGATATGATCTCACAGATGAGACAGCCCTTTTGGATGAAAATCAGTCGGATAAAAGTGCAAGTCTTACAGATGACAGCCTCACAAACAGCCAGGAAACAGATACGCCGGGAGAGGCGGTGCTTACAGGTTCTACCGGATTTGCCGCACAGGCAAAAATCAGCAGAGAACAGGTTCGGTCTCAGAATAAAGCTGACCTCCAGGACATTATCAATAATGAGGGGATTGATGATGAAGAGAAGCAGGAAGCAATACATACCATGGTTTCTATGACAGACCTTTCGGAGAAAGAAGCGGCGGCAGAACTTTTGCTGGAAGCGAAAGGATTTAAGGATGTCGTGGTAAATCTTACCGGAGAAACCGCAGATATAGTAGTTCCGGATGCGGAACTTTCTGATGCCCAGAGGGCACAGATTGAAGATATCGTAAAAAGAAAAACAGGAATTGCCGCAGAGAATATTGTGATCACTCCGCTGAAAGAAGGAGAAGATGTTGCAGAGGACAGCGTAGATACAGCGGCAGATGTTGGTGAAAGTTCAGACACATCAGACGGATCATCAGATGATACTTCCTATGAGGACAGTGAGACATCCGCACAGCCATATGAAGATACAACGATTGACACGACTGACATTTATGATTGACAGCCCGACAGAAATATCCTGAAAATCAACAGACATATATCTTGACAGAAAAGCGGTGCATATACTAGAATAGGAATGCTGTAAAAAAATAGGAAACGTAACAGATACTGTTTGGCTGGATGCTGGACAGTTGCAGATAATAATTAATTTAAGAAAGCGCACAGGAGGCTAAACGTGTCTAAGTATACGAACGAAATAGAAAAAAGAAGAACATTTGCCATTATTTCCCACCCGGATGCAGGTAAGACAACACTGACTGAGAAATTCCTGCTGTATGGCGGAGCTATCAACCTTGCCGGTAGTGTTAAAGGTAAGGCAACTGCCCGCCATGCAGTATCAGACTGGATGGAAATCGAGAAAGAGAGAGGTATTTCCGTCACCTCTTCTGTTCTGCAGTTTCATTATGACGGATATTGTATCAATATTCTTGATACACCGGGACATCAGGACTTCTCAGAGGATACTTATCGTACACTGATGGCGGCAGACTCTGCTGTCATGGTAATTGATGGTTCTAAAGGTGTCGAGGCGCAGACAAGAAAATTATTCAAAGTCTGTGTTATGCGCCATATCCCGATTTTTACATTCATTAATAAAATGGACCGTGATGCAAACGACACATTTGATCTTCTGGACGAAATTGAGAAAGAGCTTGGAATCGCAACATGCCCGATCAACTGGCCAATCGGTTCCGGTAAGAAATTCCGCGGTGTCTATGACCGTAACACCGAAAAAATTCTTACTTTTTCTGATACACAGAAGGGAACGAAGGAGGGTGTCATTGAAGAAATTCCGTTAAATGACAGTCATGCAGATGAGATTATGGATCCGGAACAGAAAGCACAGCTTCTGGATGAAATTGAGCTTCTGGACGGAGCAAGCGCAGATTTTGACCAGGAGCTGGTAAGCAAGGGGAAATTAACTCCTGTATTCTTTGGTTCTGCTTTGACAAACTTTGGTGTGGAAACGTTCCTGGAGCATTTCCTCAACATGACTACTTCACCGCTTCCGAGAATGTCTGATGCCGGAGAGATTGATCCTATGGATGATAATTTCTCAGCATTTGTATTTAAGATTCAGGCCAATATGAACAAGGCGCACAGAGACAGAATCGCATTTATGAGAATCTGTTCCGGTAAATTTGATGCTTCCCAGGAAGTATATCATGTACAGGGGGACAAAAAAATGCGTCTGCTTCAGCCGCAGCAGATGATGGCTGAGTCACGTCATGTAGTAGACGAGGCATATGCGGGAGATATTATCGGTGTATTCGATCCGGGCATCTTTTCTATCGGTGATACGATCTGTGCACCGGGTAAGAAATTTGCGTTTGAGGGAATCCCGACATTCGCACCGGAACATTTTGCAAGAGTTCGTCAGATCGACACCATGAAGAGAAAGCAGTTTGTAAAGGGAATCAATCAGATTGCACAGGAAGGTGCAATACAGATTTTCCAGGAGTTTAATACAGGTATGGAAGAGATTATCGTAGGCGTTGTAGGTGTCCTGCAGTTTGATGTTCTGAAATATCGTCTGGAAAATGAATATAATGTAGATATCCGTCTGGAGACACTTCCATATGAACATATCCGCTGGATCGCAAATAAAGAAGAGGTAAAAGTGGACAAGATCGTTGGAACTTCTGATATGAAGAAAGTTACCGATCTTAAGGGAAATCCTCTGCTTCTTTTCGTAAATTCCTGGAGCGTGGGTATGACAGAAGACAGAAATCCGGGCTTAATATTAACGGAATTCAGCAAATAACCCTTTTCATTTATCTGCCGATTTGGTATAATGGACAAAGATTAAGAGATTCCTTAGGAGGTTTTTCAATGGCAGAGAAGAGAACAACATATAAAATACAGGATTTAGGCGGCATTGGTGAAGTTCAGATCGCAGACGAAGTGGTTGCTATCATTGCCGGACTTGCTGCTACAGAAGTGGATGGAGTTGCTTCCATGGCAGGCAATATTACAAATGAACTGGTAAGCAAGCTTGGAATGAAGAATCTTTCCAAGGGTGTTAAGGTTACTGTACTCGAAGGAGTAGTAACAGTAGACCTGAACCTGAATATCGAATATGGCAGAAATATTCTTGAGACAAGTAAGAAAGTCCAGGAGAAAGTAAAATCATCCATAGAGAATATGACAGGCCTTGAGGTTGCAGATGTCAACATTCATATTGCCAGTGTAGATATGGAGAACGAAAAAGGAAAGTAACCCTTTCCTTTTTTGTGTACTTAAGAAGATAATAGAAAGGAAAGCTGTTTATACAGCGGGAATTATGCGAAGAAGAGAGCAGAGAGAACATATTTTTAAATTACTGTTCATGACAGAATTTAATTCAGAGGAAGAGATGAGTGAACAGCTTTCGCTTTATTTTGATACTCTGGAGGAGCTTTCAGGGAAAGATCAGGAGTATATGAGCCAGAAATATCGTCATGTACTTGAGAAATTAGATGAGATCGATGTATTGTTAAATGAGACAAGCAGGGGATGGAAGACTAAGCGAATGAGTCGTGTTGACCTTACTGCTCTGCGTCTGGCAGTGTATGAGCTGAAATATGACAAGGATGTACCTACAGGAGTTGCCATTAACGAGGCAGTAGAACTTGCCAAACGTTTCGGTGGTGAGACATCAGGTTCCTTTGTAAATGGTATCCTTGGCAAGATCGCCAACAGTGAAAGCGAAGAGAAAACAGAATGAGAAATGCATATTCTGTAGGACAGGTAAACCGTTACATTAAGAATATGTTTACCCAGGATTATTTACTGCAGAAGATTTATGTAAAAGGAGAAGTGTCCAATTGTAAATACCATACAAGTGGACACATCTATTTTTCCCTGAAAGATGAGACAGGCACATTAAACTGTGTAATGTTTGCCGGACACAGACGGGGACTCGCATTTGCCATGAAAAATGGCGACAAGGTAATCGTAGGCGGAAGTGTAGACGTATATGAACGCGACGGACGCTATCAGATGTATGCAAAAGAGATTACCCTTGAAGGTGCCGGAGCTTTATATGAGAGATATCTTGCGTTGAAGCAGGAGCTCGAAGATATGGGGATGTTTGCACAGGAGTATAAGCAGCCCATTCCCAGATTTATCAAACGTCTAGGTGTGGTAACTGCACCGACAGGTGCGGCTGTTCAGGATATCCGCAATATTTCCTATCGAAGAAATCCCTATCTCCAGATTATTTTGTATCCGGCTCTTGTGCAGGGTGCAGGGGCAGCAGAGAGTATTGTCAGAGGAATTGAGATGCTTGATGTGGCAGATGTAGATGTGATTATCATCGGAAGAGGCGGCGGTTCTATCGAAGATCTGTGGGCCTTTAACGAAGAAATTGTAGCCCGGGCAATTTTTGAATGCCGTACTCCGATCATATCTGCAGTAGGTCATGAGACTGATTTTACGATCGCTGATTTTGTTGCGGACCTGCGTGCGCCGACACCGTCTGCTGCAGCAGAACTTGCAGTGGATGATTACAGGAGTGTTGTTGAGGCGGTGAGCCTTTACAGACAGCGGATTTACCGTGCAATGAGCAACAGGGTAGATCTGTATAGAAGCAAAGTTGAATATTTTCAGACGAAATTCGGTTATCTGAGCCCTGAGAATCGACTGCGTGAGCAGAGACAGCGCCTAGCTGATCTGGAGAATGCGATTCAGAATACAATGGAGAGGAAACTTCAGGAGGACAGGCACAGACTGTCTATTTATCTGGAACGTTTTACAGGGTTTTCTCCATTAAAGAAACTGAATCAGGGATATTCTTATGTAACAGATAAGACGAAAAAAACACTGACAAGTGTAGAACAGGTACAAAATGGGGATACCATTTATATATCTGTGACAGATGGTACAATAGAAGCACAGGTTGAGAGTACAGTAAAGGAGGAGAGGATCCATGGCGAAGAATGAGAACAGTGAACAGTTACAGGAGGAGAAGCCTCTGGAGGAGATGTTTACAGAGCTTGATCTGCTGGCTGGGAAACTGGAGGATCGCGAGACATCACTGGAGGATTCTTTCAGACTGTACAGACAGGGTATGGAACTTTTGAAACTATGCAGTGAGAAGCTAGATACAGTGGAGAAGAAGATGCTGCAGCTCAATGAGGATGGTACGTTTAGTGAATTTTCAAGATGAATTAAAGAGAAGAACGGATGAAATAGAAGAAATGTTCCGTAGCTTTCTGCCAGCGGAAGAGGGATTTGCCAGAACAATGGCACAGGCGATGAATTACAGCATGCTGGCCGGAGGAAAGCGCCTGCGTCCGATGCTGATACAGGAGACATATCGTTTATTTGGCGGCACAGAGAAAGTTGCAGAGCCATTTATGGCGGGAATGGAGATGATCCATACCCATTCGCTGATCCATGATGACCTTCCTGCGCTGGATAATGATGATTACAGGCGAGGCAGGCTGACAACGCATAAGGTTTATGGAGAAGCTATGGGAGTCTTAAGCGGTGTTGCTTTGCTTAATTATGCATATGAAACAATGTTACAGGCATTTTCACTTACAGAAGACCAGGACAGAGTAATCTGTGCATTGAAAGTGATGGCAGAGAAAACAGGTATTCATGGAATGCTCGGCGGTCAGAGCGTGGATGTAGAGAACGACGGAAAACCTCTTGAAAAAGAGATGCTGGATTACATCTACAGAAATAAGACCTCTGCACTGATCGAAGCATCTATGATGACAGGAGCAATTCTTGCAGGGGCAGATGAGCAGCAGGTAGCTGTGGTAGAAGAGGCTGCCGGAAATATCGGTCTTGCTTTCCAGATTCAGGATGACATTCTGGATGTGACCAGCACAGATGAAGAACTTGGAAAACCTGTGCACAGTGATGAGAAGAATAATAAGGTCACTTATGTGACACTTTTTGGGATAAAAGAGGCTTCCAGACAGGTAGAACTGCTTTCAGAAAAAGCAATAAAACTGCTGAAAAGCCTGAATAAAAATAATGAATTTCTGTATTTGTTAATTGAAAAATTGATAAACCGCAGAAAATAAAGGAAGGATACAAATGATTCTGGAAAAAATCAAGAAACCCAATGATATCCATAAAATACCGTTGGCCGATTTTGAGCCTCTGGCAGAGGAAATCAGAGACTTTTTAATCCAGTCTGTAAGCCGGACAGGGGGACATCTTGCTTCTAACCTGGGAGTGGTGGAACTGACGCTGGCTCTTCACAATGTATTGGATTTTCCGGAAGATAAACTGATCTGGGATGTAGGACATCAGGCATATACGCACAAGATTCTTACCGGAAGAAAAGATGAATTTAAGAATCTCCGTCAGGAGGGTGGCTTAAGTGGATTTCCGAAGAGAAGTGAGAGTGACTGCGACGCATATGATGCAGGCCACAGTTCCAATTCGATTTCAGCAGGTCTTGGATATGTGCGGGCCAGAGATATTCTGGGTCAGAAACATCATGTGGTTTCTGTGATCGGAGATGGTGCCCTTACCGGAGGAATGGCGTATGAAGCATTAAATAACGCGGCAGAATTAAAGACGAATTTTATCATTATCATTAATGATAACAATATGTCGATTTCCAGAAATGTGGGAGGAATGTCTACTTATCTGAGTGCCCTGAGGACTGCGGAAGCTTACACAGGGATGAAGATGGGAGTGACAAAGACGTTGAAGAAAGTTCCGAAAGTCGGCACCGCACTGGTAGATACCATGCGAAAGACCAAAAGCAGCATCAAACAGCTTTTTATTCCGGGAATGCTGTTCGAGAATATGGGACTGACATATCTTGGACCGGTTGACGGTCATAATATGCGTCAGATGATGAAGCTGTTTAATGAGGCGAAACGAGTGGAAGGACCTGTTGTTGTCCATGTTCTTACAAAGAAAGGAAAAGGATATGGTCCTGCAAGCGCTCATCCGGACAGATTTCATGGAACCGGACCATTTGATATTCATACAGGCCATCCGCTTCAGAAGAAATCTGTACCGGGTTATACAGATGTTTTTTCTAAAGCACTGGTTTCTTTGGGAGAGAAGAATAAGAAACTGACAGCTATTACAGCTGCGATGCCAGACGGAACCGGACTTATAGAGTTTTCCAGACGTTTTCCGGATCGTTTTTTTGATGTGGGAATTGCAGAAGAACATGCAGTGAGTTTTGCAGCAGGACTGGCTCTTGGCGGACTGGTTCCTGTAGTCGCGATTTATTCATCTTTTCTCCAGCGGGCGGTAGATCAGATATTGCATGACGTATGTATGCAGAATCTTCATGTGATTTTTGCTATTGACAGAGCAGGACTGGTAGGAGCAGATGGAGAGACACATCAGGGGTGCTTTGATCTGTCTTATCTGTCTATGATGCCGAATATGACAGTTCTTGCACCGAAGAATGACAAAGAGCTGGAAGAAATGCTTGCATTTGCAGTGGATTGTGACGGACCGGTTGCCATTCGATATCCACGTGGAAGCGCATATCAGGGTCTGCAGGAACATCAGGCACCTGTGGAACATGGTAAGAGCGAAGTTATTCACAGAGGAAAGAAAATCGCAGTACTGGGAGTAGGAAGCATGATTCCATCCTGCCTGGAAGTCTGTAAGGGACTGAAAGAAGACGGTTTTGATCCTACTTTTGTAAATGTCAGGTTTGTCAAACCGTTAGATGTGAAGCTGCTTGATGAGCTTGCAAAAGATCACAGCCTGTTTGCAACCGTAGAAGAAAACGTAAAAAGCGGCGGATACGGAGAGCATGTATCTGCTTATATGGAAGCCTGTCATCCTGAGGTGAGAGTATTATCTGCATCTGTGTGGGATCGTTTTGTGCCACAGGGAAATGTAGACAGCCTGCGTGCAAGAATTGGTCTTGGTGTAGCTGATATCAGACAGGCAATAGAGGATAGTGAGGAATTAAAAAGACAATGAAGAAACGTTTAGATATGCTTATGATGGAACGTGCCCTTGCGCCGTCACGTGAGAAAGCAAAGGCATACATCATGGCAGGAGATGTATATGTAGATGGTCAGAAAGAGGATAAGGCAGGGACAATGTTTCCGGAGACAGTAAAGATTGAAGTCAGAGGAAATACTCTTCCGTATGTAAGCCGCGGTGGACTGAAGCTTGAGAAAGCGATGAAGAATTTTGATGTGACATTAGACGGCAAAGTCTGTATGGATGTCGGTGCTTCTACCGGTGGATTTACGGACTGTATGCTTCAGAATGGCGCTGTAAAAGTATATTCGATCGATGTCGGATATGGACAGCTTGACTGGAAACTGCGTAATGATCCGAGAGTAGTCTGTATGGAGAAAACGAATATCCGTTACGTAGTGTCGGAAGATTTAGAGGGACCGGCAGATTTTTCATCTATTGATGTTTCCTTTATCTCTCTTACAAAAGTTCTGCTTCCTGTAAGAAATCTTCTTACAGATGAGGGCGAGATTGTATGCCTGATTAAACCACAGTTTGAAGCCGGAAGAGAGAAAGTCGGTAAGAAAGGTGTGGTAAGAGATCCTGCTGTTCATCAGGAGGTTATTGAGAAAGTGCGCGATTATGCCATGAGTATTTTCATGGAACCATGTCATCTTTCTTTTTCGCCGATCAAAGGACCGGAGGGGAATATCGAATATCTTCTTCATCTTAAGAAGCATCCGGAAGGAACGGAGGTTACAGACAGTCTGGAAGTATCTGTGGAGGACGTGGTTGCCCAGGCACATGGAGCATTAGATAAATAAGACTGGATCAGGAAGAAACTATGGACAGGTTTTATATCATTACAAACAGTGACAAAGATTCAAATCTTGCGATCACAGGAAAAATTACAGAATATCTGAAGGCACATGGCAGAAGCTGTGAAGTACAGCAGGCCGAAAGAAAGCATGAAGGGGCTTATCATTATACAGATCCGTCAAAGATTCCGGATGATACACAGTGTATCATCGTTCTGGGTGGAGACGGTACACTTCTTCAGGCGGCCAGAGATGTGGTGCACAAAGAGATTCCGCTTCTTGGTATCAATCTGGGGCATCTCGGATTTCTTGCAGAGGTAGATCAGACATCTTTATACAGTTCACTTGATCAGCTGATGGCAGATGATTATGAAGTGGAAGAACGAATGATGCTGGAAGGAAGAGTATACAGGGGAAAAGAACTCATCGGGGATGACATTGCCCTGAATGATATTGTGATCGGCAGAGACGGACATCTTCGCGTGGTGCGTTTTAAGAATTACGTAAATGATGTATATCTTAATTCCTATAATGCAGATGGAATCATTATTTCCACGCCGACCGGATCTACGGGATATAGTCTGTCAGCAGGCGGCCCTATCGTATCACCGAATGCGGCGATGACAATTATGACTCCGATAGCACCTCATACGCTGAATATGAGAAGCATTATTTTTCCTGCACAGGATGTGATCACTGTGGAGATAGGAAAAGGAAGACACTGTGACTGCGAAAAGGGAATCGCATCTTTTGACGGAGATACATTTATTCCCATGGTTACCGGTGATTGCATACAGATTCGTCAGGCGGATGTAAAGACAAAGATTCTGAAGCTGAATCATTTAAGCTTCGTGGAAGTGCTGCGCCGGAAGATGAGAGACAGCTGATTAGCAGGAGGAAATAACGTGAAGGTTGCAAGACATGAGAAAATTATTGAACTGATTCATCAGTATGATATTGATACACAGGAGGAACTGGCATCCAGACTTAATGAGGCAGGATTTAAGGTAACACAGGCGACTGTTTCCAGAGATATCCGTGCCCTTAAACTGACAAAAGTAGCAGGAAAAGAGGGAAAATCCCGCTATGCGATCATTAATAATGAATCAGGCAGTCTTGGAGCAAAATATACAAGAGTACTGGAAGATACCCTGCTTTCTATTGATGTGGGACAGAATATCATTGTGATAAAGACCGTTTCCGGAATGGCAATGGGCGTGGCAGCAGCACTGGATGCCCTGAAATGGCCGGAAATATTGGGGTGTATTGCAGGTGATGATACCATTATGTGCGCTGCAAAGAATGCAGACATGGCACTGGGAGCAGCAGAGAAATTAAGAAGCTTTGTAAGGCTGAATCAATGACAACAACGAGACTAGTTTGGAGGCAATTATAAATGTTAGCTCATCTGCATGTAAAGAATCTTGCACTGATAGAAGAAATAGAAGTTGAATTCGGACCGGGATTAAACATTCTGACTGGTGAGACCGGAGCGGGTAAATCGATTCTGTTGGGATCAATGCAGCTGATCCTCGGGGCAAAGACTTCTAAAAATATGATAAGAGAAAATGCACCTTATGCGTTAGTGGAGCTGCTTTTTCAGATAGAGAATGAAAAAGCAAAAGAAGCATTAAAAGAGCTGGATATTTATCCGGAGGATGGTCAGGTACTTCTTTCCAGAAAAATCATGGATGGAAGAAGTATCAATAAAATTAACGGTGAGACAAGTACAGTCGGTCAGATGAAAGCTGCGGCAGCTTGTCTGTTAGATATTCATGGACAGCATGAACACCAGTCTCTGTTGTATCAGGATAAGCAGCTTGCAATTCTGGATGCGTATGGAAAGAACCGGGTTCTTCCTGTAAAAGATAAAGTATCTCAGGCCTATAAAGAGTACAGTAAATGCAAAACAGAACTGAATTCCATGAATATGGATGAAGAACAGAGAAACCGGGAGCTTGCTTTTCTGGAATTTGAGATCAAAGAGATTGAGAAGGCGAATCTTCAGCCGGATGAGGATGAGGAACTGGAGCGCCAGTACAGGAAAATGAGTAATGCAAAACTAATCGTGGATTCATTACAGCTAGTACATAATCTTACAGGATATGAGAGCAAAGAAGGCGCCGGTGAGACGGTAGGTGAGGCTTTGAAGGAGTTTTCACATGTAACCCAGTACGATTCAGAGCTTGCACCTATGGCAGAAACACTGACTTCTGTGGATGGTCTGCTGAATGATTTTAACAGAGAACTGTCCGCATATCTGGATGATATGACCTTTGATGAGGGAGAATTTTATGAGACAGAAAGGCGTCTGGATTTAATCAATGGGCTGAAGGCAAAATATGGACGTACGATCGAAGATATATTCTCCTATCGTAAACTTCAAGAAGAAAAACTGGAAAAATTACGTAAATATGAGGAAAATTTGCAGGAATTGAAGAACCATCTCAAAGAACTAAAAGATGTTCTTGAAGAAAGATCGGATGAATTATCCCGAATCCGTAAAGAATATAGTAAACAGCTGGAAGAAAAGATTATTCAGGGACTGAAAGATTTAAACTTCCTGGATGTGAATTTTGCCATTGATTTCCAACAGAAGAAAAATTATACAGATAACGGAACCGATGATATTCAGTATCTGATTTCCACAAACCCTGGTGAGAGTCTGAAACCATTGGGCCAGATTGTATCCGGTGGTGAGTTATCACGAATCATGCTTGCACTGAAAGCAATCCTTGCCGACAGAGATCAGATAGAAACTCTGATCTTCGATGAGATAGACACTGGTATCAGTGGAAGAACTGCGCAGAAGGTATCAGAGAAGATGGCAGTGATCGGTCAGCATCATCAGGTGCTCTGTATCACGCATCTGCCACAGATCGCGGCTATGGCTGACAGTCATTTTGAAATTGAGAAACATCTGCAGGGAACGGAAACGATCACCCAGATTCATGTACTCGAGGAAGATGATTCCATCCGGGAACTGGCAAGACTCTTAGGTGGTGCAGAAATCACATCTGCGGTTTTTGAGAATGCAAAAGAAATGAAAGAATTGGCACAGAAACAAAAAAATACAAGATTCAAATAAAATAATTGACCATATACTAAGAGAGGATAATCCTATAACAGATTGTTCTCTCTTATTTTTTTACGGAAAGGATGTGCGCAGGAATGAACAGAAGAAAAAAATACAGATTCTTTGTTATATGTTGTCTGGCATTGGATCTGCTGGCAATATTCTGGCTTGGATATAAGTATCTGGACAGAAAAATTCCGGACGAGATCCAGATATCCAGGGACAGTGGTGAGAATACTGAAGATGTAACGGAAGTTCTCTCGGCACCATTGGTCACATTTGAAAAAGCGGTTACAGTCTCGCAGGATGGAGGATATATCCTGCCCTGCAGGCTGTTAGGGTATATTCCATTTAAAGAAGTAAAAGTGACACCGGTAGATGAGCAGGAAATCTATGTCAGCGGAAGTACGATAGGAATTTACATGGAGACAGAAGGTGTGCTGGTGATCGACACCGGAGAGATAGAGGATCAGAACGGTGAAATGAAAGAACCGGCGAAGAACCTGGTCAGACAGGGAGATTATATTGTTTCATTTAACGGCGAGAAAATTTCTACGAAGAGAGAGCTGATTAATGATATCGCCGGACTGGATGGGGAAGAAGTTACGCTGGAAGTGAAACGGGAAGGTGAGAGTGTGCCTGTTTCAGTAACGCCGGTAAAGGACACAAAAGGAGACTATAAGCTTGGAATCTGGGTCCGGGATGATACGCAGGGAATCGGAACACTTACTTATGTAGATCAGAATGGAAGATATGGGGCACTGGGACATGGAATCAGTGATATAGACACGGCACAGCTTCTGAATATCAGAAACGGAGCGCTGTATAAAGCCCAGATTCTTGCAATCAATAAAGGAAGCAAGGGAAATCCGGGTGAACTGGCAGGCTTTATCCGCTATGATGACAGGAATATTCTGGGAAGTATTGAGATAAACAGTAAGAACGGAATCTATGGACAGTTTTACAAAGGTGCGGAAGATGGAATCACATTGAAAAAAATGCCGGTGGCATATAAGCAGGATGTGAAAACAGGAGAAGCTTCCGTTTTATGTAACGTCGATGGAGAAGTCAGAGAATATCAGGCAGAGATTAAAAGAATCGATCTGAACCATGAGGATACCAATAAAAGCTTTGTGATACAGATAACGGATGAAAAACTGCTGGAGAAAACCGGAGGAATCGTGCAGGGACTCAGCGGAAGTCCTGTGCTGCAAAACGGCAAAATGGTCGGGGCCATCACCCATGTCTTTGTGCAGGATTCTACGAGTGGGTATGGGATCTTTATTGAAAATATGTTGGGGAAATAGCTTCCCACTGTTTTAGAGTGTGTTTGGAAAACAATATGAAACATGAGCATATTATATTGACTGAATATCATAGCATATTTTATACTCACTAATGAATTATAGCATGGTGCAAAGAATATGGCATAAGCTTTTGGGCATGGGCAGTTCTGGAAGAGGGGATGCTTGTTGATCCACGTATCAAAACGGGAAAGTCTATAATGAAGATCATATTTGATCGAAAAAAGAGAACGCTGCATCCTCTTTATGTATTGATGAACAAAATAGGAAAATCTCATCAGTTGACAATTCCACAGGTAGCCATTGCTTATTGTAGTAATAAAGGAGTTGTACCGATATGTGGATGCAGACGGCTGCAACAGGTAAAGGAACTAAGTCAGGCTGTAAATACAATTCTTACAGAAGAAGAGATAAGGCGTCTGGAAAAGATGGCTGATAAACTTGATGTACATATTCTTGGTTCTGATATGTTCAGGTTTATAACAAGGAAAAATAAATAACAGGTGTGTGAAAAAATCTCCGTCCATATAATACAGACGGAGATTTTTTATTTATATTATAGGAAATTACGCCGTAATGTTCCTATAATATAAAAAAGCCCTCCGGGCAGGATCGCACTGCGGCGAAGAGGAATTACAGTGAGATAACCTTTAAACCCGGAAAACTCCCTGAATTGCATCTGAGACTGGAATGTGATGAAGCCGGGAAATTCAGGGTCTATGAGGATTCTGTTCTTTTGGATGAAAAAGAATATGACAGACAACGGATTGAGAATCTTGCGGATACAATGGGGCTTCAGATAGAAAGAAACAAAATTACTTTAGACAGCAGCGAAAAAGAGATAGAAGATGATATTTTCAGACTGATAGCAGGATGTTACCTGATTTATTTCCTGCATTATTTTATGGAATTGCCATAATTGCTCTATTCTGTCTTATTTTGCTGTGAAATGAGAAAAAATTGTCAACAGGATACTGCTTGATTTATGAGATACTTTCTCAACAGTGGCACGATAATTTTCTTGCATTTTTATACAGATTAGTATACACTAACCAACAGAGTTAACCGAAGTAAACTATTGTGCGATTTGTTCATTTAAACTTCTATTGAAGAACTGAGATGAATCGGAGGATTTTATCCGCTTCATCTGAAATGAGATGATGCACAGATAGCTTCAAGTCAGGGACGAAATGTTTTTTGCCCCTGATATCATATTACAGGAGGAGAAAGAAACAGATGAAGAAAAGAATGGCAATTCTGATGTCTATGGCAATTGCGGCAAATATGATTGCTTCTGTACCGGTATGTGCAACAGACATATTTACAGATTCAATGACTACGGATTCAGCGACCACACAGGAGGCAGATGATGATTCCTTTAGTGATGGATCGGGAACACCGGATTTTGCGGATGAGCAGGACAATGTACAGGCAGCTCAGGATGAGGGAACGCAAAATGCAACAGAACCGCCGGATGTGACGGCAGAATATAACAGCGGATGGAGTCCAACATATAAAATAAAAGGACAATTTGGTATTGACTATTTTAATGGTACTCTACAAATATCTGTAAGAAGCAATAATTCAACTGCAAATTTAACAAAAGCATCATCTTCTTTCTTTTTAAAAAAGGGAGAGTATTATATGCATTCAACGGATCAGTATATTCAATTTTCGACGGATTCTTTTGAAGTAAACGATCAGATTGTAATCACCAGTACCGGATACAAGGATCTTACTTTAAAGGTAACAGGAATCGGAAATAACTGGGCTGTTGAAAAAGTAACTTCACAGACTGAACCTGAACAGACCAAAGATGCACCAACATTTGTGGGAGATCAAGTGGAAATTTCATATACAGACTACAAGATCATTAAACCAGCTGATGAAAATACTGATTCTGATTACATCAGTAAAATCACAGAAATATCTGTAGATGGGACAAAATGGGATAAAACAAATTCTGCAGCAGCATTATTTGGCAGAAATGCATATTATCCAGACAGCAGTGAGAATCGTGTTGTATTTGATTCAACTGTACTTCACACTGGAAATGTCATTACAATAAAAAGTGATGGATATAAAGAACTTTATCTTAAGGTAAATGCAGAGGGAAATGCCTTCACAGTTGTTGCAACTGATTCCGATAAAACTAATATTAACGGTGCATCCAACGGAGTGAACACTCTTCATGTCAGATTAAAAGGATACTTCGAAAGCGCTGTTACAGGGCAGAAGAAATACGATGCAGTTTCAGGTGCATCCACTTCTGTTTCATCCAACAAAAACAGTAATGTAGTTGTGGAAGCGGCAGATCTTCCGGATGGGAAGGAACCTGTTGAAGATGACTGGAAGGAGTTAACAAAAACAAGTGTAAAAATTGACACAAAGAATACAAAGGTAAACATTGACAGTAAAAGTGGAATGGCAGGGATGTATTCCACATATGACAGTTCTCTGTCTCTCAGCGGAACTCCTGCTGAAATAGGTACATATCCTGTCAGCGTTACATTGACCGATGAGTCAGGGCGTACAGTAACAAGTAATGAGCTTACTTTCAAGGTTTACAGTACTAATGAAAAACTGGCAGATCATCTGAAGCTTGCCAATGCAACCGAGACTGCAGACGGAAAATATATGTATGATATGGATCCATGGTTAATTCCTGATTTTAATGATACAGATGATATTGTAATAGTCCCGGCAAAGATTAAAGCCTGGTATGGCTCTCATACCAGCGGTACGTATGGAGAACTGGGATGTGCTGTTTCAGAGGGAGAAGCTACAACTCAGACATTGATCATACCGGATGGATGTAACCTTACAATGGTCAATATGAAGGTTCTCAGCAGTGTGAAGGTAAAAGTAGAAAATGGCGGAACATTGAATCTGAGAGATTCTTCCATATATGGACAGATTGAAGTAGAAAATGGTGGAACAATATCTGTCAACCACGATGATTATAGCGGAAAATTCCTGACAGGTACTTCTGTTAATGGACAGCTGATTCTGAATGATGGAGCGACCATAAAGAATTCTATGATCTACTCCAACACTAATTTCCTTACTGATGGAACACAGGCACGTCACAATACATCACCTGTTGTTGTGACAAATGGAAATGTAAAGGTAGAAGGAAAAGTATATATCAAAGGTGATGAAGCTGCCACAGGAACAGATCCTGCCACAGGAAAAAGCTACAGCGGACAGCCGGCCCTGAAAGTCAGCAGCGGGACACTTACTATTGGCGAGGGCAGCCAGCTTGCAGCATACGGTGGAGGAAACATAGCAACTACTTCAGTTGGCGGTGCAGCGGTGATTCTTGACAACGGAAAGATTTCCGGAGCAGGAACGTTGATTGCTGTTGCAGGACGAGGAGATGGTGATAACGGTGGTAATGCAGTTGAGGGCACCGGAAATGTAGAAACAGCAAAAGCATATCTGGAAGGAGGTTCTGCTTATTTATTTATGAACAAAAATGCGGAACCAGGCAAAGCGTATACTGAATCTGTCACTATATCTCCTTCTACAAAAGGAACAGCAGTAAATGGTAAAAAAATAACTTCCAACAGTGAATCTGCTCCGAATACATATTGGAGTGACATTACAAAAACACCGGATGATAAAATTCAGAACTGTACCATATCAGACACTACAATCATACAGACCGTAAATCCGACACCATCGGTAAAACCATCACCATCGGTAAATCCGACACCATCGGTAAATCCATCACCATCGGTAAATCCATCAGTAACGCCAGCACCAACTGTTACTCCGATACCGGATACTTACCCGGAGGGGACTGAGAAAGATAAGAATGGAAATCTCGTTACACCAAAAGGAATCGTGATCAGTTCAGATGGAACTGTAACACTTCCGGATGGCACGAAGCTGACACCTGATGCAGATGGTAAAAAGCCAACTGTAAATAAAGATGAAACTGTAACAGATACAAAAGGAAATATTTACAGTACAGACGGAAGTATCACAGATTCAGACGGAAATTATACCAGACCTGCAAAAGCAGTTATAAAGAATGTATCTGTTTCCAAAAACTCTGTAAAAATGGTGCTGAATGAAGAGTGTAAGGGTGCTCTTAACTATGATTATGTAATCGGCACCTCTGAGGATATGCTTAAAACAAGACAGTATACAAAGGTCCTGAAAAATCAGGAAGACCTGAAGTCTGCATTTGCATATATGGATAAGGGAACCTGGTATGTAGCGTGTCACGCATGGCTTAAGGGTGAAGATGGCAAAAAAGTATTTGGACAGTGGTCTGAGATCCATAAAGTAGATGTGAGTGCCATTACGCCACAGACACCTGTGATCAGTAAGGTAACTGTTAAAGGCTCCACAGTGACGGTAAAATATACGAAGAGCAAAAACGCTCAGGGCTATGATGTAGTTCTCAGTGATACCCTTACCAGAACTAACGGACAGAAACGTCCTGCTGTTTCCAGAGAGAATTATTATGTAAAAAAGATAAAAGGAAATACGGTAACTGTTACATTTAAGAACGTTAAATCAGGCATTTATTATATTGGTTTACATGCATGGAACCGTACTTCTGAGGATAACTCAAAAACATTCAGCGAATGGTCAAATGTCAGAAAAGTTAAAATGAAATAAAAAATTGTGAATAATGGTTGAATAAATCAGAGGGGATACCGGCAATGCACATTATACATTGCAGTATCCCCTCTGATTTGTTTGGAATGTTGCGGAGATTTTGCTTCCAGCATCGCTTGTGCACGTTCTATCTGTTTGCTGCGGATGGATTTCTGGTAAAGGGCATATTTAGGGGAATAAGTAATGATCAAACGCTGCTGTAACTTTTTAGTGGTATATGGTTCGTCTTTGTAATAAAGTCCTTTGTCGTCTTCGGGCAGTTTTGAGATATCAACAGGTTTATCATCAGATACCCTTTTGAATCCCTGCGGGCTTAAAGCCCATTCTTTCTCTTCTTTTTTCAGCTTTTTAATAGACTGGGTCACAATATAGGCCCGTTCCCCCATATGGTTATATTCCCTGATAGATTCGGATCCCAGACCTGCATCGCTGCAGTAAATAAATTTCTGACATTCAAAATCTTCGAGGATCTTTTGCTCTAATGGTTTCAGCGATGTCTGTTCGTTTGAATGACCGCGCGTCGCATTCTCG